>PUMT01000143.1 GCA_003551495.1 Bacteroidota bacterium | reverse complement strand
TTACATATTGTTAATTTTTAAAAACGGCAAGCCAATATGGTATGGCATTGCTTTATTGCTATTTGAAAATAATGCTAAATAGAGACACAGTATTAAATAAAAGAATAAAAATGGTCTGAAGCGACCAGTTGGGTGCCGGATCATTTATTTGTTTTTATTATTAATCTTTTAATTTTTTTAACATGAGGAAAAAACTGCTGTTTAGTATTCTGTTATTGCTGATAATGAGTTTTTCGGCAGCAATTGCACAGGAAATTACAGTTACAGGTACGGTCACCTCGGCTGAGGACGAAGAGCCGATCCCCGGTGTATCTGTTGCTGTAAGAGGTACAACAATCGGTACGGTAACTGACATTGATGGGTATTATTCAATTGAAGTTCCTTCCGAAGAATCTGTTCTAAGGTTTTCTTTCGTTGGTATGCTATCAAGGGATATAATGGTTGGCGACCAGAGAACGCTTGATGTTGTTCTTGAACCCGACGTGGTTGGACTTGACGAAGTGGTGGTTACCGGCTATGGTGTGCAACGCAGGAGGGATCTTACAGGTTCTGTCTCATCAGTCCGTTCCCGTGAAATAGAAGGGATGGCAACAACGAGTCTTGACCGGGCTATTCAGGGGCGTGCTGCCGGAGTGCAGGTAACCTCCTCTGGTGGTATCCCCGGCGGGCATGTATCTGTAATTGTAAGGGGAATAGGCTCTTTTTCCAGTAACACTCCCCTTTATATCGTTGATGGTGTTGAAGTGCAGTCTGGCGGTACAAGCGGGCTGGCGGCTTCTTCCAATGCGCTGGCAGGTATTGATTTCAATGATATTGAATCAATTGACATACTTAAGGATGCTGCAGCTTCTGCAATCTACGGTGCAAGGGCCGCAGCCGGTGTAGTAATCATAACCACAAAAAGGGGAGAAGCAACTGACCGGACTGATTTCAACTTTGAGTTGTCAAGAGGTTATACCGAATCTATTGAAACACTCCCAATGATTGACGGTCCGCAATTTTCAAATCTTTATTATGAGCTTATGGCTAACCGTTTTGGTCCCGAAAGCCCTGTTACACTCGGACAGGTTGACCTCTTGGTTGACAGGGGATGGATGGAAATTGCACCTGACGGAACTTACGATTTTTCAGTAGCCCCGAATCACAGCTGGGTAGATGCAATTCAGCGTACGGGAGAAGTTTGGGAAGCCAGGCTTAATGCACGGGGAGGCACAGAATCAACCAGATTTTACACATCCCTCTCACACAATAACACAAAAGGGCATATTCTGGGTTACGATTTTGCAAGGACAAGTTTCAGGTTAAATCTGGACCAAACAGTTTCAAACAGGCTGAGTTTCGACTTGCAGGTAAGTGCCAACCTTGTAGATCAGACTTCACATGCTGAAGCTCTTTTCTCAAGTCCGGTTCTTTCCGCTTACTGGACTGCCCCGATAAATAAAATATGGCATGAACCGGGAGTATTCAGAGAGGATAATTTTGTGAATCACCCGCGCGGACTTTTTGGCAGTGCATCACATGCAGTTTACAATGTGTGGAGGGACTACACAGATACACGTACACTTAAGTCGGTTGTAAACCTTGCTGCAAACTACAATATAACAGAGAATTTGTCATACAGAGGCGCAGTAGGAGTTGATTATAACCACACAGATGATGAAAGGTGGAATGATCCCAGGGCAAGCGACGGAATGATCTATAACGGCCGCCTGTTCAATTACCATACAGTAATATACTCTATCCAGACAACCCAGACAATGAATTACAACCGGGTGTTTGGAGATGTCCATAACATTACGGGAGTTGCAGGTTTCGAAACACATGAAAGAATCTTCAGGCGTGCCCAGGTTGTGGGAGAAAATTTCCCAAATCCAAATATAAATGTAATGAGTGCGGCAGCTTCGGCAAACTGGATTGGCGGCAACGAAACCGAGCAGTCACGAATGGGTGCTTTCGGAAGGGTAAATTATACTTACGATGACAGGTATATGCTTACACTTACCGGGAGGTATGACGGCAGTTCAAGGTTCGGTGCCGACAACAGGTGGGGCTTTTTCCCTGCTGCTGCTATAGGGTGGAGAATTTCTTCCGAACCGTTTATGGCAGGAATTCAAGAGCTGGATAACCTGATGCTCAGGTTAAGCTACGGCACATCCGGTACAGATGCTGCGGGAACATATGCTGCGCTTGGATTGTGGAGCGGCGGCACCCAGCATTTGGGGGATGTAGGCCTTTATCCTACACAGCTGCCCAACCGCTTCCTCACATGGGAAGAAAGCCGTACACTTAACCTTGCAATAAGCCTGGGAGCTTTCGGCGGAAGGGTTAATATGGATGTTGACCTGTATAACCGCTGGTCGGAAAGGCTTCTCCTTGCAAGACCCCTCCCTGCCAGCACAGGCTGGACAAGCATTACTGAAAACATTGGGAAAACCATCAATGAGGGAATTGAAATCTCACTGAACACAGTGAATATTCAAACTGATAACTTTCAGTGGAATACAAACTTCAATATCTCGTTTGTTCAGAATGAAATACTGGAGCTGCTGCCTGGACAGGATTTTTTCAGCGACCGCAGAAAAGTGGGTCGAGCCATAAACGACTGGAACATCCCGCAATGGGCAGGGGTAAATCCGGCTGACGGGCGCCCGATGTATTATGACAGAAACAAGAATTTAACATACAGACCGGTTTATGATGACAGGGACTGGATGGGGCCTGAACAACCCACAAGATACGGTGGGATTGGAAATGAATTCATTTTCCGGAATTTTACTGCATCAATCTTCTTCCAGTATTCAGCAGGGAGCTACAGATATGTAAACCATAACAGGTATGCCCAAATGCACAACGGGGCAAATATTAACCAGACTCTGAGAACATGGGAAAGAAGGTGGCAGGAACCCGGTGACATTACCTGTGTTGTTGCACCGAATTACGCAAACGGTTATGCAGGAGATGTAATGCCTCCGACCGGTTACAGCTCAAGACTTGTTGAAAGGGTTGATTATATCAGGCTAAAAGATGTAGACCTGTCATATTCATTACCTCCAACACTTATTCACCGTTTCGGACTGGAGAATATGAGACTGTTTGTCCGCGCCACGAATCTCATTACCTGGGATGGAGATTACTCCGGATGGGATCCTGAATTCACAGGGTCAGACTGGTTCGGGTATCCGCAGGGCAGGACAATCACATTCGGTGTAAACACAAACTTTTAACCAAAAAATTGATTTATCATGTACAAATACAATAGTTTATTATCTTTCCTTCTTTCAATTGTCATGCTTGCCGGTATTTCTTCCTGTGAAGGGTTCCTTGAAAAATTCCCGCGATCTGCAATGGCAGACGAAGAAGCAATGGAGAATATTGAAGGTATAGAGGGCACCTTGTATGGCTTGTACAGCCGCTTTATTTATTCTCACCTCTCAACAAGAAACCTTGCAGGGTGTCTTTTAACTGATAACATGAAAATTGCTGTATCAAACTCCGGGCGATTTATTACCTATCCGGACAATCAGGAAAACACTTCTTCTTTTATTTCCTGGTCAGCTCGATATAACGATATCAACCGAACCAACATGATGATGCATTACCTTGATGAAGTTGAAGCAGATGAAGACAGAATTAATCGTGCAAAAGGGCAGGCTTATGCCTTCCGCGGATATCTTTATTTTGAGCTATTGACCGTTTATGCCCGTCCCTACATGTATCAGGAGCCATTGGTTCAGGGTCAGCCACTAGGAGTGATATATAAAACTGAACCATTTTTCGGCATTGACGAATCGAGTTTTGAGCCAAGGGGTACTATAGAAGAAGGTTATCAGCTCGTGCTTGATGATCTGGGACTGGCAGCAGATTATCTTTCGCTAGCGGGAGATGACAACTTTCCCTACAGATTTTCCGAATTGTCTGTAAAGGCACTTCTGGCAAGGGTCCACCTTTATATGGGTAACTGGCAGCAGGCGGCAGATTTTGCGGAAGAAGTAATTGCAGAGTCACCGGTTGGACTTGTTGACAAAGATAATTACATGGATGCATTTGCCGCTGCTCCCGGGGCCGAATCAATACTGGAAACGGCTTTTACCGCAGATGACAGGCCTCACGTCAACAACAGTGTCCAGGGAGTGGCGTGGAGAAGTCCTGACGGAGTTTTCGGCTACGGTGATATAATATTGCGTCACGACATGATTGAACTGCTTGACTACAACTACAGCAACAAGGGTGATGTTCGCGGAGATATCCGGAGGTTGGCTGAAGAACCCGGTCTGGATCTTGTTTTTGAGCATGACAAGGATGGTGAATTAGTGGTTTTCTCAAACAAGTTCGGAGGCCATCGGGGCGAATATTACTGGGACGATGCTCCGGTTATAAGAATGTCGGAAATGTACCTGATAGCTGCAGAAGCTTACGCCGAACTTGACAGGCTGGATGATTCACGTGATATTCTCACAGAATTCCGCGAGCACCGTATGGATCCGGATTTTGCCGAAGTAACGGTTGACAATAAGGAAGACATTATAGACCTTATTCTAACCGAAAGAAGGCTGGAGTTTTTCAGTGAAATGTCCCACCGCTGGTTCGACCTCAGACGCAGGGGTATGGGGATCATAAAGGGATGCCCTGATAACGACCCGGGAAGTCCGCTGGAATTTACCGATTACAGGATTGTAGGCAGAATTCCCAATGCCGAAATTGAAGCTAATGAGAATGCAATACAGAATCCGGGCTACTAATTTTTTAAAAACTATTAAACACAGATAATATGAGAAAATTCATTATATCACTTACCGTTATAGCCACACTGGGGTTCATTACCCAGTCGTGCTTCGACGGGCTCAACGACTTCACCTACGACGGTCCGCCCGTTGTTGAATTCTCAAATCTTGCCCACGACAATGCCAGCTGGACATCGGTAGGCTCATACTAGTCAGCTACCCTTGAGGTGTGGCACCAGGATGATATTGACC
>PUMT01000173.1 GCA_003551495.1 Bacteroidota bacterium | reverse complement strand
TATAACCTGCTTCCAGGTATAGAAGTATTTTGCTACAAATCCAGGCAAATGCTTTGATATAATACAAAAATTATATGCTTTTGTTTAATACACAATACTCTCCATTACTTAAACCACCGGTTAAGATTATTCTTTGTAAATTTATCCAACAAGTTGTCCGGAAATGGATAGTACTATAGAAGGATAATTTTTTGGGATTAATAGCTGCCCGGGAATTTGCGGGGAAATTAAAAAGTGTAACCATTACTTCGTTTCAGTTACTAATACAGAGGGGATCAAAATAAACAAAATGCTTAATAAGGAAGAGCAGTTCAAACATATAGTTGGAGAATGCGGTGAACTTATAATGCGTATTTGTAAATACTATCACCAAAATGCTGAGGACAGGAAGGATATGTACCAGGAAGTTCTTATCAACATTTGGAACAGCATGGAGAAGTTCAGGGGAGATTCTGCTCTCAGTACCTGGGTGTACCGGGTGGCGGTAAATACTTCCCTGAATTATGTCAGAAAAGATTTTAAGCACATTAAGCTGATGGTAGATGCCGGCCATCCCGGATTGAATAACATTGTTGATGAAGATTCACTTCAACAGAAGCTTACCAGGGAAGAAAGTTTTCGCCACCTGAAAAAAGAACTGGACTTGTTGCCTGTAATCGACAAAATCCTGATCTCCCTGGTCCTGGAAGGGATATCTGTGAAAGAGATGGCCAATATTATTGGCATCACAGAACCAAATGTAAAAGTCAAGGTTCACCGGATTAAAACCAAATTGCGGAAAAAATTGAAAAACCTCTCACCATGAAGACAAAAAACCCGGAAACAAATTCATACATAGAAAAATTGATCGATGACCTGAAAAAAGCAGATGTGGAGAATAAAGAAATGATGCAGAACGCAGAGCGGTTTTGCTTGATAATAGCAGCGTTTATGGTTTTTCTCCAAATTGTTCTGCTTTTGCTTCCCGGACAGGAATCCATAGCCAGGGATATTTACACAGGGGTTTCCTTTTTACTGGCTTTTCTGATCTATTCCCTCTATTTCAGGATGTATAAAAGGGATTATGAAAAGACAGATTATTCACTGACAACCCTTGAGATGCTGAAAAGGGCAGCTAAAAAACAAAAGGTGTTCAGTCCCCGGTTGTTACTGCTCATAATACCCTCACTGATTATAGCATATAATGTAAGCCACAGCATAACCCAACGGTTTAACACAGGTATTTTCAAAAGTGATGAACATAACATGCTCTTTGTCTTTGGCATTTTTATTTTGATCATAACTCTGGCGGCATTATCAGGTTATTTGATGCAGCGAAAAAAACAACGTTATTATCAAAACCGGGCAAAGGCTTTAATAGAAGAAATAGAAAATGATAAATGAAGCAGGGGTTTTGAAAAGCAGTATTGATTTCCGTGCCTGCAGGCATCTTTATTGCAATTAACTAAATTATTTACCAATACTCAGAATATGAGCTCAACCATTGCAGTTAGACCTTTGAAAGGCCAGGAAAGGAAAGAGATCCTGGATTTCCTGAGAGGAATTGCCCTGCTGGGGATTCTTCTGGTCAACATGGCATTTTTCAATGCACCCTTTCTGGCGCAAATATCAACAGATTTTGCCTTATGGGATGATTTGCCAAACACTGTTTTCAAATGGATCAACTGGCTTTTCCTGGAAGGGAAGTTTTACCCTATGTTCTCGATGCTGTTCGGACTTGGATTTTACTTCTTTTTGCAAAAAGCTGATAACTCGTTAGATCCTGTGGTTTTCACATACAGAATTAGACTGATGTATCTGCTGTTTTTCGGCATATTGCATGTTGGGTTACTGTGGAATGGTGATATTTTGATATTATATGCCCTGTCCGGTTTTGTGATGACGTGGTTCAAAAAAAGTTCAGATAAAACCATCCTGATATGGGCTATTGTGTTCATACTTTTACCTGTTGTAGTAATTGCAGGCCTTGTTGGACTAATAAGGTTCGCCATGCTTATCCCCGAAGCAGCAGATGAGATAGCGGCTGCTTTTGAGATGCAGTATGAGATACTTGACCAGATGACTGAAAAAGCATTGATCGTTTACAGCACCGGAAGTTTTGCCGAAATATTCCGCATCCGGTTACAGGAATACGCCTTTATTCTGAACAATTTATTATTTATGATACCGGCGATTGTATCCCTCTTTCTTGTCGGGGTATATTTGGGAAGAAAGAAAATTTTTCAGGATATAGATTATGGTGTGAAGGTGATGAGAAAGATATTCTTTTGGTGTTTGCCGGCAGGATTACTGTTGAGTTTAGGATACGCATATTATATGCATGCCGGTTATTACCACATTACCAACTGGGAGTATGTTGTAATTCTTGCAGGTGTGTTTATCGGCGGCCCGGCTATGACGTTTGTCTATCTCTATTTGATTATGCTGTTGTATCAAAAAGGGTTTTTTCGAAGAATTACCGGGTTTATCTCAAAAGCAGGCAGGATGGCATTCACCAACTACCTCACACAATCCGTTATATGCACAACAATTTTTTACTCCTACGGTTTGGGGTTATATGGTAAAGTCAATATCTGGCAGGGTTTTTTGCTGGCAATAGCCATTTACATCATCCAGGTTATCTGGAGCCACTACTGGCTGAAACATTATAACTTCGGTCCCTTTGAATGGTTTTGGCGCTCCATTACATACAGAAAATGGCAGTCAATGAAAAGAACGTGACATCAAATTACTTTTTATCAGGCTAAGTAGTTTATTTATATCTACCGGCTTGGAAATATATTCATCAAAACCTGCCTTTATTACTGTTTCTTTTTCAAATTCCTGAGAATATGCAGTCTGGGCTATAAGTGGAATGTTTGGGAACATCTTTATAATTTCCTGAGCAGTTTTAAAACCATCCATTTCAGGCATTTTAATGTCAAGAAGCACAATTTTTATATCCGGATAAGTATTTAAAGAATCAATTGCTTCTTTACCATTTGATGCAATTATTACTTTGGCATTGGTTTGATTTAAAATTTCGCTGAAGTAGAGTTGATTCAGTTGATCATCTTCTACAACTAATATTGTAATGTTTGAGAAATCAAACTCTTTGATTAGTTGATTATTTTTTGCAGATATTTTTTTGTTTGCAATATCGATACTCGGTAAGGAATTCAGTGGAATTGTAAAATAAAATGTAGTTCCTTGTTTTTCTGATGATTTAAAATGAATTTTCCCGCCAAGCAGTTCAATGAATTCCTTTGCAATTGATAGTCCAAGTCCGCTACCACCATATATTTGATTATCTGTTGTATCAACCTTGAAGAACCGGTCAAAAACTTTGTCATGTATTTCTGAAGGTATTCCGATACCATCATCTTTTACAAAAAATTCAATATAGTCCCCGTGAACTTCATAACCAAATACCACCTCTCCATTATGAGTGAATTTCAGAGCATTATCAAGAAGTATTGAAACAACCCGTATAAATTTAGGTTTGTCAGTTATTAAGTATTTTACGCCAGGCTCAGGAATTTTAAATTTCAATGTAATATTTTTCGTTTCTGCAACATTCTTGAATTTAACATAAAGTGTATCTAAAAGGGATTGCAGATTTGTATTCTTCCTGGTTATTTTTATTTGTTTTGAATCGATAATTGACATTTCCAGAATATCATCAACCAAATTCAGTAGTTGCGATGCAGAACTGTCAATGATTGATGTGTATTTATCAATTTGCTCTTTTGTTATTTCATTATCCCTCAATAAAGTAGAAAAGCCAACTATTGCATTCATTGGAGTTCTGATTTCATGGGAGAGATTGTTGAGAAATGCGGTTTTCAGCCTGTCAGATTCTTTTGCTTTTTCAAGGGCTGAATTTTTTTGATTGATTTCATTTTTTAACTCGGCAGTCTTTAATGCAACTTTTCTTTTTAAGGAATAATTTACTGCTAATATGAGAATGGATACAAATAATAATATAATAGCAGTATAAATGAAATACTTATTATACCTGGAATAGAAATTTTCAGATTTAAGAACAGCAATATTTACATAATTGCCGATAATTCTGTTTTTCTCGTTTTCGCCAATTGAAGCAAGCGTTTTTTGAATTATTGAACTTAATTCAGGCAAATCTTTTCTGATCGCAAATCGAAGGTCCCATGAATAATCCAGAATTTTCCCGATGCTCAGGTTGGATAGTTTATATTCTTCTACCAATGAACTTGCGCTAATCAAATCAATTATGACCCCATCAATATTCCCAATAGATGTTTGAATTAATCCTGTCAGGTCGTCGCTATATTCAAAAATTTCAGCTTTAGGATATGTTTCCTTGATGAATTTTTTATAGTGGGAATTTTTCATACACCCAATACGAATACTTTTTGATTCGAGGTTGTCTGAAAAGTTATTATTTACAAGAATTACTATGGGGATATTCATATATGGATCAGTAAAATCAAGAAACTCTTCCCTCTCATCAATCTTTTGAACTGATCCCATAACATCCACTTCCTTTTCTTTCATTCCCGTAAGTCCTGCTTCCCACTTTTCGAAATATAATATATTGAAAGTGATATCAAGCCTGTTTTCAATCAGCTTAACCAGCTCAGCGACTATTCCACTATGTTTCCCGCTGCTATCAATATAGTCAACCGGTACCCAGTTTGGATCCGGAGCGAACCTTATATTATAACGGTTTTTGTCCAGCCAGCGAATCTCATTGGCAGTCAGCAAGGTATCCGTAATATTGCAATGCACTACTGTAAACAAAGAGAAGAAAATAATTATTGAAACAGAAAATGAGCGTATCATGTTTTTTGTTTTGAGCTAATAATGCCTATTACGTAACCTTTTTAAAAAGGTTAATAAAAAACTTATTCCACGAATACGTAAAAATTTTAGTCAATCCTTCTTTTTGAAAATTGACAGTTTGTTGATAACTGCTTATATCCAGATAAGCAGTTATATAGCTATAAATAACAACAACTA
>PUMT01000275.1 GCA_003551495.1 Bacteroidota bacterium | reverse complement strand
GCAAGTTTGCCTTCGGTAGTAAATGTGACCTGGTTACTGTATGCCGTACCTTCGCTGTTGGTGGCAAACCCGCGAACATAATATTGTGTGCCGGGAGATAGTTCAGTTATTGTAAGAGTGAAGTTTTCATCATCACTACCTGCACTGATCTTGCCCTCATGGTTTTCAAGAGAAGGGTTGGATGACAGGCTCCATACGATACCCATATCAGTTACTTCTGCGCCACCATCATATTCCAGTCCACCGCTTATTTCCGCAGAGGTGGCTGTAACATCTGAAACTGAAATATCCCCGGGGGTGGGTAACTCAACAGGGTCATCCTTTTCACAACCCTGAAACAGGAAAAGAAGAAAAAACCCAGTCAAAAAGATCTGGGGAAAAAAAAGAACTTTGTTTTGTTTTGGCATTGTCTTGATTTTTTGGAGATTAATTTTATGGTTTCTGATTTCAAAGCAGAAAAAAAATGTTTCAGGAGGATATTGAAAACAGGATTCTTTCAAGCAAGCTAAAGCTAATTGTTGGAGTAAATTTTTGTCAAAATATTGTTTAATGTTTAAACAACAATAATTAATTTGATAAAGCTATAATTTTTTTACATAAACGTTTAGACTGCTATTTACAACTTCCCCTTAGATTTAAAAACCTTCCGTTGTTCTGAGAATTACTCCCCAAGCTTGCCGGTTACCCTCAGCCATTCTGTTTCCTTCAGCCGGTAACCGGCCTTTGACTCAATTAATTCACTTTTGGCCTTTTGCCATTGTGTCTGGGCTGTTAAAAGTCCGGTAATTGTTTCCATACCAATCTCATAATTATCCCTGCTTACTCTCAGGTTCTCCTCTGCCTGCTCCAGAGCGCTTTCACACATCCTTACACGCTCATATGCAAGCTGCAGGTTGAGGCGTGCCTTTTCTGCCTCAAGATGCAATAGTTCCCGGTTTTTTTCCAGCTCATACTCACTCATTTGCTTTTCCAGCCGTGCTGCACTGACTTTCCGTAATCCCTGTCCCCATTGAAAAAGTGGGATATTCAGTGACCCAATTACACTGAAACCGGTACTTGATATTTCAGAACCACCGAATTCAATGCCGGCAATATGATTATAGCCCACCTGTATTCCGGCAACAGGCAAATATTCGGCACGCACCATCTTAATGTTCTCCTCACTCATCCTGACATTGTTCTTTAGAATCCGGTATTCAGGCCTTTGTTCAGGATATTTTTCATTGTTACCGGGATATAATTGGCGGCTTATTTCAATTATTGTATCTGCCGCCACAATTTGGGTATCAAAGGGAAATCCTGTAACCCGGCATAACTCCATTCGACTCAATTCCCTGCCGTTTTCTGCCTTTTGAAGGTCCAGTTTTGCATTATTATACTCCACCCGCGCCTTGAGCACGTCATTACGGTCAACCATACCCACCTCATAACTGTCTGCAGCGAGCTGCACAAACTCTTCAAGCATTTTAACCGCTTTATTTGCCAGCTTTACCTGCTGATTAACCGAAACATACTTCCAGTATGCTTTGTCTGCAGCCAAAATGGTATTAACCTTTTGAAGGCTGACATTCTCAGAAGCGATTTCCTTTCCGATGTCTGCCATGGTATTACCGGCACTTATCCTTCCGCCTGTATAAAGAGGCTGTTCCATAGTCACCCCCATCATATATGCACCGCTCAGGCTTATATTTAAAGGCATAATAATTTCGATCTCAAAATCCTTTTCCTGGTATAATCCTGTACCGAAGGCCGAAAAAGAAGGCAATCTTGAAGTCCGTGCTGCCGAATGAAGACGGCTGGCTTTGTCAGCCTGCAGATTTGCAATCTTCAGATCCTGGTTACGGGAAACGGCAAGCTCGCGTGCTCTTTCCAGGGTAAGCACTTCCTGTGCAACAGTATGAAACACCATTGAACACAGTAGCAACAAGGCACTAATTATGTTTTTAATCATCTGTATCTATTTTCAATATTACAATAATATTATTTTTTCTTATCACTGAAACTGGCATCTATTTCACCCGGCTTGACCCCATAGAAAGCTGCGTACAAGATGGGCACAAACAACAGTGTGATCATGGTACCCACCAGCAAACCGCTTATTATTGCAACCGCCATACTTGCATACATCGGATCGTTCAGCAACGGCAACATACCCAGTATAGTTGTAAAAGACGCCAGCAAAACCGGTCTTGTACGGGAAATTGTAGCATTAATAAGGGCTATATGCCTCGCTTCACCCTTTGAAATCAGTCTCTCGGCCTCATTCAAAAGCACGATTGCGTTTTTAACGATCATCCCCATCAACCCGAAGGAACCTATTATCGCCATAAAGGTGAAAGGCTGTCCGGCCAGTATCATTCCCGGGACAATCCCAATAAATGCCATCGGTATACAGATAAGAACAATTGCCGGCTTGCGGAAATCATTGAACAAGAGAATAAGGGTAACAATGATAAGCAATACAGAGACAGGCAGATACCTGAAAATATTGGCAAGAGAATCTCTCTGCAGCTCATACTCCCCCACCCATGTCAGTTTGTAGCCGGGTGGCAATGGAATGGCCTCTATCTCCTTCAGACTTGTATTCCTAACCAGTGCCGGACTGTATTCATCCAGAGGTTCGCACTGTACCTGGATAGCCCGGCGACCGTTTACCCTGCGCACCACCTGCTCCTGCCAGTCCAGGTCAATACCGCTTGTTACAGAGCTTAGTGGTACCGGACTAACCACTTCTCCGGTCAGGTCCTCCACAGATCTTATCCCGGTAAGCAAATCACGGATCAACTGTTCATCAAAACCGGTAATATCCGGTAACATGCTCCATACCGGAATGTTTTCCAGGTTTTCCAGTTTTTTTCCTTCATCATTTCGCAATTTTATTACTATGCCAATCCGGGTTTGTCCCTCAAAATACTCCCCTACGGGCAATCCGTCCGTTGCAGCCAGCAATGCATTACTCACATCCTGACGGGAAGTGCCTGATCTGATAGCAGCCTGCTGAATATATCCAGCGGTGAGGTGCCTGCCCATTGGTTCCCAGTTATCTTCAATGGTATAAGGATCTGCATATGGATTCCTTCTGAAAATTTCCTGAGCCTGCTTGCTTAGTTTACGCAATACAGCCGGATCGGGACCGGAAAACTCTGCCTCAACTGTATGTGATGACTTAATTGAGAGGTTGTACTTTCGTATGCGTATACGGGCATCGGGATAGTTTTCATGCAGATAATCGCGAATATCCGGTCTCATCCTCTCCATAGTTTGATAATCGGTAAAATTTACGATCAACTCACCATAATTGTCTGCAGCTTCAGCCATAGGTCTTACAAGACAGTAGCGCGATGGAGCACGTCCATGACTGGTTGCCACCATATCAACCTCATCAAGTGAAAGCAGGTACTCGCTGATAGTGTGGAGGTCATCCTGTACTAATGTGGGACTGCTTCCAGCAGGCAAACGGTATTCAATATATGCCTGCCGGTAATTGAAATCCGGGAAAAAGGCTTTTTTGATATTGTCAAAGTTAAGTGCTGCAAGGCCAAGCAGCAGGAATCCTGTAATCAATACAACGGTTTTGTAACGCAAAAGCCTGCAGTGAAGTCTGCGAAACATCCGGTACCCCTTTCCGCTAAAGATCTCCTTTTCACTTTTTGCTTCTCTCTTATTTATTAGCATCCTGCCTGCAAAAAGCGGAACCTGGGTCATTGCCAGCGCCCAGCTTATGAACAGTGAAATACAGAGTACCACGAACAGGTCTCTCCCGTATGTGCCGGCTGCATCGTCTGAAAGGAATACAGGTAAAAATGCTATAACTGCAATGAAGGTAGCACCGAACAGCGGCCATGTTGTCCGGCGTGCCGGGTCAACAAGTGATCGCGGTGGCCTTATCCCTTTCTTTGTGTCAACCAGTATCCCGTCAATCACCACAATGGCATTGTCAACCAGCATGCCCATTGCAACAATGAAAGCGCCAAGGGATATACGCTGAAGTGTGCCTCCGGCGGCATGCAATACCGGGAAAGTTGCAAGAATTGTAATCGCCAGTCCGGCACCGATTATTAAGCCGCTTCTCCACCCCATTGAAAGCATAAGCACCACGATAACTATCAACACAGAGGCGGTAAGATTCATCATGAATCCATCAATAGCCTTTTTAACCAGTTCAGGCTGAAAAAACACCTTATGAAATTCATAACCAACAGGTATGCCCTCCATTAGCTCTTCAAGACGGTTTTCGGCACGTCTGCCCACCTCAATAATATTCTCGCCCGACTCCATTGACAATGATATGGCGATGGCTTTTTTGTTGTTCACATACAAAGTGTTCCGGGGAGGGTCAACATACGTTTCCCTTACTTCAGCAATGTCGGATAGCCTGAAAACACTGCCATCCAAACCCTTTACCATTACATTGGCTACATCTTCATTGCTTTGGATCTTCCCGGCTACCGTCAGGTTCAGCATTTGATTTCCGGTTTGCAGTGCACCCGGGTAAACTGTTGCAGCTTGTCCGTTAATTGCTGAAATGATCTGAAGTGGATATACTCCAAGCTCATTCAGCTTTGAAGGGGTAAAAACAATCTCTGTTACCGGATCCTGTTCACCGTATATTTCAACGCGTGCCACACCTGGCACAGCCAGCATTTCCCGTTTGACAAATCTGGCCATATGACTCATTTCACGGTAAGAATAACCTTCTGCGGTCATGGCATAAAACATACCGTAAACATCCCCAAAATCATCAAACACCATGGGTGTCATTGCTCCGGCCGGAAGTTTTGCTTCCACCTCCCCTATCCTGCGCCTCAGGAAATCCCATCTTTGTTCAATTTCATCCTGCGGAACGGTCATCTCAAGGGTAACCAGGATCTCAGAGATACCTGCCATAGACCTTGAACGGATAGATTCGACATTTGCCAGTGTACTCAACTGTTCCTCAATGGTGTTGGTAACCTGCATCTCCACTTCGTGTGCATTCGCCCCGGGCCAGACGGTCACTATCTGGCTCTGCAT
>PUMT01000252.1 GCA_003551495.1 Bacteroidota bacterium | reverse complement strand
CACAAAGTGATGTTTCGCCGGTAATGGCACCTGCAAGAGAAGGTAATGGACTAACGGTTACCGAGGCTGAAGAGGAGACCCCCTCCCCGCAGTCGTTCACCCCCCTTACGCTCAGAGTGCCTGATTGTGCATTGGAGGGGAAATACAGGGTAATTTCCCTTGTGCCGTCCCCTGAAATGATTGATGCATTGGGAGGCAAAGTCCATTCGTAAGAATCTGCGCGCAATATTTCCGGAACTGAGTAGATAACGGATGAGCCCGGACAAACAGTTTTTGTCCCTGTAATCGACTGGGCGGCTGCCGGCAGCCTTTTTTCCTCCAGTACCGCTTCGCCTGCCATTGTTGCAGAGCAAAGGGTGTTTATGTTGGTTGCAGTTACGGTGTAGGTGCCGGGATTTTCGATCATCCCGAATGACAGGGGGGAACCGGTGCCGCTTTCCGTTGTTACCTGGTTGTTGTTCCTGAAAAGAATATAGTTTATACCCGGTGATGACCCGCTCAGTCCGACTTCCAGTCCACCACTACCTTCACAGTATTCACCTCCTCCTGTTACTGCAAATTCCTGAGGAAGGGGGTTGACCTCAACTGTAATTTCATCTGTTGCAGAACAGCCGGTATCGCTGAATATTCCCGTTACACTATATGTTTCTGTTGAGGAGGGGGTAATGGTAATGCTTTCGCTCTCTTCCCCGGTGCTCCAGGTATAGCTGTCTGCCGTTCCCGAAACGGTCAGACCGGCACTTTCACCTTCGCATACTGCGATATCTGCACCGGTGTTCACAGTGGGGAGCGGGTTGACTGTAACTGTAACCTTGTCAGTCGACATACATCCTTCCTCATTTGTAACGGCAACAGTATATTCGGTTGTCGAAACGGGTGATGCCACCGGATTGGAAATGTCCGGGTTGCTGAGTCCCGTTTCCGGAAACCACTGGTAACCTGTACCACCGGTTGCACTGAGCTGTACCTGCTCACCGCGGCATATTACCTTGTCGCTGCCGGCATTGGCTGAAGGAAGGCTGTTCACCGTCACGGTTACATTATCGGTTGCAGTGCAGCCGTAGTCATCTGTTACTGTAACTGTGTATGTTACAGTTGAAGAAGGGGATGCAACAGGATTTGAAACAGTTGTCTCATTCAGTCCTTCTGCAGGGCTCCACTCATAGCTTACCCCACCGGTTGCTGTTAGTTCAGTGCTTTCACCCTCGCAAATTGAAATGTCTGGCCCTGCAGATGCAGGCGGCGTGGGGATCATCTCAACCAAGGGATTCCCGTTCATCATCCGGGAGCATGCTTCAGGGTCATCGGTGACTGCCTCTACCTCGTACTCTCCGTATGTAACTGACCAGGTGAGCGGTGAGCCTGTTCCGCTTCTTGTCCCAACTGCACTTCCGTTTTTTAACAGCCTGTATGTAATACCTGACTGTGAGCCGGAAAGGGTGAGGGTCACGCCGGGAGCTCCTTCGCAGTAATATGAAGAGGAAGCGGTAAGATCGAAAACCTGGGGAAGTGAAATGCGTGTTACCGTTGAGGAATTGTTCATTTCGGACGTACAGCCGTTGGGATAAGTGGCGGTAATTGAATAGTTTCCGTTTATAATATCTGTCCATTCAATGGGGTTGCCGTCGCCTGTAACCGCGGGGTCCTGATCCACCCCGTTTCTGATAAACCGGTAAACCGTGTTTTCTTCAGATCCGGAAAGTGTAAGTGTCACACCCGGAGTGCCGGCGCAATATGCAGCTGATGACGGGTTTATGCTGAAACTTTCCGGAGAGGGCAGCTCTGTTATATAAACAGTGTTGTTCATTTCAACCGAGCATCCTCCTTCAGTGTTTTCTGCAGTTACATAATAGCTGCCTTCTTCTATTCCGGTCCACACAATCTCGCTTCCGGTGCCTGTGCGGGCTGGCCCGACTGCCCCGGTGCCCGTGCGGTGAAGCTGGTAACGGTAGTTTGTACCTGTCTGCGAACCTGAAAGTATCAGTTCTGCTCCGGAGCCTTCGCAATACTCATTATCAGGTGTGTAAAGGTCAAATACCTGGGGATAGGGTATTTCGGTAACGGTTACTTCATTAGTGAACACTGACGGGCAGTTAGTATCGTATGTTGCTGTACCTTCTATGTAATAGTTCCCGGATGTCAGTTCGTTGAAGTCAATCGGGTCACCTGTGCCTGATAATGCACTCACGGGATTTCCGTCCCTGTAGAGAATGTATTCAACCCCTTCCTGCGACCCTGAAAGGGTAAGGGTTACGCCCGGCTCCCCCTCGCAGTAAGTTGAGGGCCCTGATAAAGTATAGCTGTACACCTCCTGGTAATACAGCTCAAGTGTAAAAGTGGTATTGTTTGCACCGGTAAAAAGATACACATTGTACTCGTCTGAAATGCCCGATATTGTTGTTGTAGGTCTGTCATCCGGGTCGAACACACCAGATCCCTCGATAACTTCCCATTGCCCGTCGCCTGAAGGCACTCCTGTGGCGGTTACTGTAATTACATCTGTGCATACCGTGTCAGTCTCGTATGTTTGCGCAATCAGGCTTCCGCTTGCAAGAAGCATCGCGGCAGAAACCACCACAACAAACCTGAAACAACCGGAAGGCTGCGTTATAACGAACCTGTTAAAACCGGAAATCAGCGCTACAATAAACCTCCAAAAACCGGCAATAGCCGGGAATCGCTTGTTCATGCCCAAAAAATTAAATATCCTGAAATAGATTCAACTTTTAACTGTTACGGAGAAAATTCATTTTGGTTATACATTGATACGAATTACAGGAGGTGATTTGGCTCTCCTTTTGTGATATTTATTGTTTTGGGCAGACGATCCACTGGATTTTAACATCTTCATTATGGGCAATATAGATTTTGATATTGCAAGACTCATAAATCCAGTTATTTAACATATATTTTTGCTTTTAAAATTTGATATTGTATTATTTTTGATTATATTTATATTAGCAAACCAAAACATTTATAAAACATGGTAAACAAAGTTATTTTAGTAGGAAACACCGGACAGGATCCGGAAGTAAGGCACCTTGAAGGAGGTGTTTCAGTGGCCAACTTCAATCTGGCTACAAGTGAAACCTATAAGGATAAAAACGGGGAAAAGGTAACCCAAACAGAATGGCACAGAATTGTGTTATGGCGAGGACTGGCAGAGATTGCGGAGAAATTTGTCAAAAAGGGGCAGCTTCTGTACATTGAAGGGCGCCTCAGAACACGTTCCTGGGATGACAAGGAAGGTGTTAAACGCTATACAACAGAAGTTTTTGCCGATGTAATGAGAATGCTTGGAAAAAGAGGTGAGGAAGATTATCCTTCCGAAGAGCCTGCAAAAAAACAGGATGAACCTGATTTATCGAAGGAAGAGCAGGACGATCTCCCGTTTTAAGTTATATTTCTCCTGAAAAAAAGCGTCAAAATTTCGTAAAGAAGTTACAAAATTTTGACTGACAGGAGGAACCGCTTCGCTTTCCCATAAATTTTTTTTCATCCGTATATGTCTATTTTCGGATAAAAAAAATTCATGTACATTTGCTTGTATTAATAATTATCATATAACATTTTGGAAGACTCCGGCGAGTTATTGTCGTTTATATTTGATCTGAGTGTATATTTTTACCCCTTCACTGTTGCTGCAGGGGTTGGGGTATTGTTGCTTGCCCTGCTCCTTTTTTGTTCTGCACTTATATCGGGCTCCGAGGTGGCTTTTTTTTCCTTGTCGCCTGCCGATATTGAAAAGCTTGAGAATGAAAAATCTGTGAGGGCGTCCAGGGTTCTGCTGCTAAATGAAAGGCCTGAACATTTGCTGGCCACAATTCTGATCGTCAATAACTTCATAAATGTTGCAATAGTGATCCTTTCAACCATAATAATTGATTCCCTGGTTGACTTCTCGGCTGCACCAGTTATTGGGTTCATAATTCAGGTGGTCATTATAACTTTTTTACTGCTGCTTTTTGGAGAAATACTTCCAAAACTCTACGCCAACCGCTATCCGCCAGGGTTTTCAAAGCTGATGTCAATTCCCCTCTATTTTCTGGAGAAGTTATTGCGTCCTGCAGGCAATATACTTGCCCTTTCAACTGAGAAAATTCAAAAGAAGATTGCGGCTTCAAGGAAGGAAGGTATTTCCATTACAGACCTTTCACATGCCCTTGATCTCACTTCATCATCTCTTTCAGAAAGCAAGGATATGCTGAAGGGTATAGTAAGTTTCGGGAACAAGTATGTTACCGAAATTATGAAGCCAAGGGTGGATGTGGAAGCCCTCGATCTGTCGATGAAAATGGACGAGTTGATATCCAGGGTTATAGAGTCAGGTTACTCCAGGATACCGGTGTATGAAGAGACTTTTGACAATGTGAAGGGAGTACTTTATGTGAAGGATCTTCTCCCGCATCACCATAAAGGGAAAGAATTCCACTGGCAAACCCTTATAAGGCCACCCTATTTCGTACCCGAGACCAAAAAGATAAACGACCTGCTCAAGGAGTTCCAGACAAATAAAATCCACCTTGCAGTTGTGGTGGACGAATATGGGGGAACTACCGGGATAGTTACCATGGAGGATATACTGGAGGAAATTGTAGGGGAGATAAGCGATGAGTTTGATTATGACGAAGAGCTTTATTTTTCAAAACTTGATGAAAGGAACTATATATTTGAAGGGAAGGTGCCCCTGAACGATTTTTGCAAAATAACCGGTATTGAAGGGGATGTTTTTGAGGAAATAAAGGGGGATGCTGATACGCTTGCAGGACTGATACTGGAGCTGAAAGGGGAGATACCCGAAAAAGATGAAAAGATAGTTTACAGGAATTTTGAATTTCGTATCATGTCGTCCGACAGCCGGCGCATAAAACAGATCCGGGTCAGGATCAACCCGTCTGCTAACGAAGGGGAGGGGAAATAACAATTATACTTTTTGTTTTACGTTGTTTAACTTTGCAATTTTACCAGTTATGATGCTACGTTTTTATTTCATTCTTACCCGGTTTTTCAGCGTGCAGAGGTTAAGTGTTTTCCTTATACCTGTATTGTTTGTTCTTCTATACTCATGCGGCTCCGGATATTCGCCCCGGCCTGAAGGATATTTCCGTATCGATTTCCCCGAAAGGGATTACACCATTTATGAGAATGACTGCCCTTTTACATTCGAATACCCTTCATTTGCAAAAGTGGTGCCCGATGAGTCATCCAATGCCGAGCCGTGCTGGCTTAACATAGATTTTCCCGGATACAGGGGGCGCCTGCACCTGAGCTACAAGGAGGTTGACGGGAACGTGAACGTATTCATTGAGGATGCCAGGAAGCTTGCTTTCAAGCATACTGTAAAGGCTGATGCAATCGACGAGTCGATGTTTTTCGACCACGGGGAAAGGGTGTTCGGCACCCTATACGAAATTAAGGGGGAGGTTGCCTCATCAGTACAGTTTTTTTTAACCGACAGTACCGATCATTTTTTGAGGGGGGCACTCTATTTTTATGTTCAGCCCAACAAGGATTCTCTGGCACCGGTTATTGATTATTTCACGGAGGACATAGTCAACCTGATGGAAACATTACGGTGGAAGTGATATTCTTTTTTTGCAAAAACAAATAATGGGTATGTAATGGGCCTTCTTCTGAAAGAATATGTTAAACCACAGTGTCTTCTGGGAATGTGGGAGACCGATGAAGATTTTATAACGCTTTATTCAGGGTTAAATCTGGATGAGGAGGAGATCAGCATGCTCAACAGCTTCGGGAATTACTCAAGGAAGCTCGAATGGCTTACCGCAAGAAGTCTTCTGAACGAGATGGTAGGTAATGATGTTAGGATACATTACAATGGAAAGAGGAAACCTTTCCTGGATGATGGCAGGTACAACATAAGTATATCCCATTCAAACAGGCTGACAGCAATACTTTTGAGCGAAGTTCACAGGGTGGGTATAGATATTGAAAATATGTCCGGCGAGATAACCATATTGTCAGAAAAATTTTTGAGTGATGAAGAAAAGGCAGCCGTGAAAGAAGAAATGGGGAAATACCATATTTACCTGTACTGGTGTGCAAAGGAGGCTTTATATAAAATATGCGACAAGCAGGATATCAATTTTCGAAAAGATATTTTAATAGAACCTTTTGTACCACGTAACCACGGCAACATTACAGGAAGGGTTCTCAACAGGTCTGTCAACGAAAAATTCCGGCTTGAATATTTCAGGTATGGCAATTATTCCATAGTTTGGTGCTGCAAATGAAAAAACAGGGAGTATACAATTCAATAATATCCCCGGGCGACAAGAAGCTTGTCCTGCTTGCCGATCCCGACAAGATAACTCCCGGTTTTCTTGGCGGACTTGGCAGTGTCCTGGAGGGTGCGTCTGTTTCGATGATATTTGTCGGCGGGAGTCTTGTAAACAAATCCGTGTATAGCGCAATTGAAAGGATAAAAGAACTTACATCACTTCCGGTTGTACTTTTCCCTGGTCATCCAATGCAGCTTGCTTATAATGCGGATGCAATACTGCTTTTGAGTCTCATATCAGGCAGGAATCCCGAATTCCTTATAGGCAATCATGTTGTTTCTGCACACCGGCTGAGGGAAAGCGGGCTGGAGATCATTCCCGCCGGGTATATTCTTGTTGGGGGAGACGCTTCAACATCAGTTGAATATATGAGCAATACCATGCCCGTGCCGCCCGGAAAACCTGAACTGGCTGTTGCAACTGCAATGGCAGGAGAAATGCTTGGATTAAAACTCATTTACCTGGAGGCGGGAAGTGGTTCTGCAGGTTGTGTCCCCTCAAATGTTATCAGCAGCGTCAGGGAGAACATAAGTATTCCGCTTATTGTAGGCGGGGGAATAAGAGATGCAAATGCACTGAAGGGGGTTTATTCGGCAGGAGCTGATGTGGCTGTTGTGGGCACTGCTTTTGAAGAGAATATTGAAGAAGCTGCACAATTCGGAAAGGTTGTGAGAATGTTTTGTGCAAACCCCTGATTTCTGAGGGGGGTGTAATACGCCCGTTTAATTTATTACCACCTGTTACGGATATTTACAGTAACCTGATAAAATAACACAGGCTGTATCAAAAAGAATAACCTCCTGAGAATTGAATATCCGGAAATCATTTCGGGCAGGGACAAATAAAAAGGGGCGGATTGAACCGCCCCTTTTGAGATATGTAGTGGATAGTGATTACGGACAGTTAAGTACATGTTCCATATGATACCTTGCCGACTCGGCGTATCCTCCGTGGGCTGCATTTTCAAATGCGCTGCAGGCTGCTGAAGTGTTGCCCAGCTCCATATGTGCCTTTGCTAATTCGAAATAGAATTTTGCCTTTTCTTCTGCTGTGCCGTCAGATACTTCGATTGCCCTTTCAGCGCTTTTTACCGCTTCGGTGTGATTACCCTGCTCATTGTAAATTGTGGCAATCAGGTAATGCGTTTCAGGGAAGTTGGGGTCATAGTTAAGCGATGACCTCAGGAATTCCCTGGCCCTTTCCAGATTATTGTCGCTTTTGGCCCTTGCTCCGCGAACTATGAAATAATCCCTTGCAGTCCTTTCGGCCGTGGCAACAATCTGCTCATCGTTGGCCTGCAGGCCGTATTCAATAGCTGCATCAATTGAGGTACGGAAATCCTCAGTTTCTTCAAGCCTCCTGTAAACAAGTCCTTTACCCAGGTGAGCCCTTGCATACTGCGGATTTATTTCCAGTGCCTTGTTAAAAAAATCGAGGGCGCTGTCATTGTCATTATCCCTGAAAAGGCTGTTACCTTTGGAAAAATATAATTGATGAAGAACGTTTTCCGATCTTTGCTTTGTTTCCGGATCTCCATACTTGTCAGCCAGTTCAATTGCGTTTTCAAAACCTTCAATTGCAGCATCTGTTTCACCTTCCCTTGTAAGCCCGATTGACATATCGTAATACAATCCCGGAAGTTGTACTTCTGCCATGTCCTTAACTTCCATACCTTCCTCGCCAAGTTCTTCAGCCATCTCTATGGCTTTTTCCATTTGTTCAATTGCGGCTTTTATGTCAGAATCAATAAGGTCCAATGCCGAATTGTAAATCTCTACCAACTCATTCCGGGTTTGCCCGTAAACACTTATTGTCATTACCATTAACAGCGCGATTATTGCTGTAATTTTTTTGCTGAATTCGATTTTCATGAGAACAGATTTAGTTTGTTAAAATGTATAATTATTATGAGTTTTAATTATAACTATTAGTCTGATGTTCCTGCTCAAACTTCTGCAATTACCAATTGGCAAATATAAAAAATAGTAAACAGTTACAAAATTTTATATTTATTTGTTGTTGTATAACCATCAATCAGCACATCAAGAATTTTGCCAAATTGCAAAATTTTTAAAGAAACTTTTTAATTAACGGAATAAATCACTTCTCAATTATGCGGATACGGGTAAAAAATCAGCCGTGAAAAATCAGTGCCGGCTTTTCCGTCATGAAAAGCAGCTTTTTTGCAAGTCCAGGGTTCAGAATACGGTAGAGGAGGCTTCTCTTTTTGTGTGTAAGGGAAATTATGTCAATATTCTTTTTTCTGATAAAGTTTTTCATTTCGGCTATTACATCTTCACTTTTGATAATTGAACATTCAACGGTGTACTGTTTGTATGTCCCTGCAAAGTAATCCTTTATCTCCTGCATATTCGCCTCGTTCCATTTATCTTTACCCTCTCCCGTGGTGAAATGGACACAGTAAAAGCTTGCATCAAGAAGCGATACGATTGCCATCAGCTTCCGGATTGCTTCATAATCAGATTCGTCAAAGTTTGTTGCATATAAAATATTGACGTGCCCGATTTCCTCTATCCGTGCACTTTCCGGAACAACAAGTGTTGGAATATCAATTGCGGAGCTTTCAAGTATCCTTGATGTTACGCTCCCTATCATCTCATCGGGTTTTTTCCCCTGACCCCTTGTGCCGAGAATTATAACACCCGGCTTATATGATTTGATCATGCCGGTTATTTCATCATACGGTTGTCCTGCAACAAGTGATCTGGTAATGGTTATTTCACCCAGACCTTTTTCATCGGCGTACTTTTTCAGCTTTTTTACAAAGGCGTTCATTTCGGCTTTAGCCTTTTTTTCCATTTCCTGGTAAACTTCTGCCATATTTGACTGGTAGGTAAATGCATCCGGGAAGTTCATGGCATCAATCATTGGATTGAAAAATGCGTGAACCAGCCGGATCTTTGCTTTCAGTTTGGCAGCAAGGTGAATCGAATAGATGCAGGCGTTCAAAGAGTAGTCTGAAAAATCAACCGCAACAAGTATTTTGTTTATTTTGTAGACATCCTTTTTGCTGTCAATATATTCCTTACCGTGTTCTTTTTCGGTTTTTTTGAGAATCTTAAGGGCTTTTTGCAGGTCATCCTCGAAAATACGCACTTTTACCCCGTACGGCACATTAGGCTGTATAAGATTTACGTTAGATAGGAAGCATTCGATACCTTCCGCTTCAAGGCGGGTCTTGAGCATGAATGCCATTGAATAGGTGTTGGTTGTCAGGGTTATGATCTTTTTTTCCATATCAATGCTTGTAGTGGTGAATAAAAAGGTTTTGCAACCATCCAAAAGTTACGAAAAATGCTTGTCATTGCCAAAATAAAAAGATCTTACCCGGCCTGTCAACAATGCAGGAAAGCTGGAGCAAACTTGTAAAAAACCGGCCTGTCAACAATGCAGGAAAGCTGGAGCAAACTTGTCAAAACCGGACTTAAATTATGCCGGATGACGTGAGAAAGTGCCCCAAATGCTTGAACATGGCAGCATATTTTTTGTTTTATAGACAAATTTTTTTATTGAAAGTCAGTATTTCAATGTGAATATTTTACCGTTCTGTGTAAATTACAACATATTTTACGGAGCAAAACACAACAAAACCGTTATGGAAAACAGCAAAACTGAACAGAGCAATCTGCAGAAGCTGCTCAGGGAACGAAAGGAGAGGCAGAAAGAGCTTGCATGTATTAATAAAACTACCAGTATTCTGAAGGAAAAGAAGTCGATTGAAGAAACCCTTCACCAGATAGCACTTATACTCCCCGATGCCTGGCAGTACAGCGAGTTTACGGTTTCACGGATAGTATTTGAAGACAAGGAGTACAAGAGTCCGGGTTTCTCCGAAACCTCCTGGCGGCAGAGCCAGTCCTTTGAAACAATTGATAAAACCCGTGGCATAGTTGAGGTATATTATACCCGTGAGTTTACCGAGTTGGATGAGGGGCCCTTTTTGAAAGAGGAGCGTGAGCTGATAGACAATATTGCCAATCTTATTGCCGGGTACATAAACAGTCAGAAAGCATCCTCAATGATGCTCAAGGCGAAGATGAAGGATGAACGCAGTTTAAAACCGGAGGAGGAGAGCACAAAGTTGCTAAACAGCCGCCAGCTTCTGCAGAAGTTCCTGAACCGTCACAATGCGGAGCGCAACCTTTTTCATGACCTGATGCCCTTCAAGGTTAAAGAGATACTTCTTGTTGCAACCCTTTACGATGCATACAGTATTGAAAAGGACGGAAGGTTCTCCGACCATATGCTGGGGCAGTACCACCAGCTCAACCTTACTTCCCTTCCGAGAGTAACAGGTGTTTCAACCATAGATGAAACATTCAGTGAGCTCAACTCCAAGCATTATGACCTGGTTATTGTAATGTTGGGTGTTGACAAAAGGACTCCAATGCGCCTGAGTGAAATGATCAAGGAACAGTACCCCTATATACCAGTTTACCTGTTGCTGAACAACAATAATGACATGGAGTTGTTTGAGAGGGACAAAAGCATGCTTGACAATATAGACAAGGTGTTTGTTTGGAACGGAGATTCGAAGATATTCTTTGCCATGGTGAAGCTTCTGGAAGACAGGGTGAATGTTGAAAATGACACTGCAATGGGCTTCACGAAGGTTATTCTGCTGGTGGAGGACTCCCCAAAGTACTATTCAAGGTACCTGCCGATGATATATTCCATTGTAATGGAGCAGACAAAGCATCTTATAGAGGATGTGAACACCGACGAGCTTTACAAGGTGCTGAAACTGAGAGGGCGCCCCAAGATACTTCTGGTTTCAGATTTTGAAAGTGCAAAGGATATTTTCAACAGGTATCAGGAGTACATTTTGTGCGTTATATCTGATGTCCGGTTTCCCATGGAAGGCAGGCTGGATCCCTGTGCAGGCGTGGAGCTGTTAAAATATGTCAAATCGCAGATAGACAACCTGCCCACAGTGCTGCAGTCTTCCGATGCAGAAAACTCCAAATATGCACACGAGCTTAAGTCTGTCTTCATCAACAAAAATTCTGAAACACTGCTGCAGGATTTGAAGAGCTTTATTAACTATTACCTTGGGTTCGGCCATTTCGTTTACCGCGACAACGAAGGGAGGCAGATTGCCGTTGCAAAGTCGATGCGTGAATTTGAATCGTATCTCAATACTGTCCCTGAAGAGTCGCTTGTCTATCATGCCGTCAAAAACCATTTTTCCCTTTGGCTGATGGCAAGGGGTGAGGTAAAGATAGCAAAGATCATCAATCCGCTGAAGGTGACTGACTTCGAGGATGCTGAAGAGATGCGCAGCTTTCTGATCAATATCATAAGGGTACACCGTAAGGAACAGGATATGGGTAAAATCGTGAATTTCGAGGAGAGTGCCATACTGGAAGAGTCCAACATTGTCAGTTTTTCACCAGGTTCTCTTGGAGGGAAGGGCAGGGGACTGGCATTCATAAATACCCTGATCTACAATTTCCGCTTCTCCGAACAGGTTGAAGGGCTTGAAATAAGAACTCCCCGTACTGCCATAATCGGTACCGACGAGTTCGATATCTTTCTCGAGAGAAACAAGCTGCACGACCTGGTTTATGACGGGCCCTCCTATGAAGAGGTCAGAAAGACTTTCCTTAAGAGCGAACTCAGCTACAACCTTCTGAAAAGGCTCAGGATATACCTTAAAAGGGTTACCGTTCCGATTGCAATCCGTTCCTCCAGTCTGCTGGAGGACTCCCTGATGCAGCCATTCTCCGGTATTTTTGAAACATACCTTCTGCCCAACAATCATCCCTCCTTCGAGGAGAGGCTGAAACAGGTGACCGATGCAATAAAACTGGTTTATGCATCTATCTTTTCAAACAATGCCCGCACCTATTTTGAGGCTATCAACTACAAGATCGAAGAGGAAAAGATGGCCATTGTGATACAGGAAGTTGTAGGCAACAGGTTTGATGGCCGCTTTTATCCTCATATAAGCGGCACGGCACAGTCGCACAACTACTATCCGGTAGCACATATGAAGGCTGACGAAGGGTTTGCGGTTATAGCCGTGGGACTCGGACAGTATGTCGTGGAGGGAGAGAAGGCATACCGTTTTTCTCCGGCGTATCCCAGACTGGAGATCAATGCACCCAAAGACATCTACAAGAACTCACAGGTAGAGTTTTATGCGGTCAATATGGATAAAAAGGAGATAAACCTGCTTGAGGGGGAGGATGCCGGACTTGTAAGGAGCGATATCATGAAGGCTGAAAAGGACGAGACGCTTAAGCATTGTGCTTCCGTTTACGATGCTGAGAATGACCGGATCATACCGGGCATAGATACACCCGGCCCCCGGATAGTCAACTTTGCAAACATACTCAAATATGATTATATACCATTGTCAAAAGCCCTCAACGTAATACTCGATGTGGTCAAGGAGGCTCTGGGATGTGATGTGGAAATTGAGTTTGCAATAGACCTTAAGTCCGGTAAAAACAAGCTGCCCTCGTTTTACCTGCTGCAGATAAAGCCGCTTGTGGGCGGAGAGAATGATTTCAGCATTGAACCGGAAAAACTGGAAGATGAGAATATTGTGCTTCTTAGCCGCAAAAGCATGGGTAATGGAAGGATTGACGGTATTACAGATGTAATATTTGTCAAACCCGACCGTTTCAACAAGCATAAAACCATTGAGATAGCCGGAGAAATAGAAAAGATGAATTCTGAGATGCTCAAAAGCAAACGCAAGTATGTGCTTATTGGCCCGGGAAGGTGGGGGACAAGAGACCGGTTTATCGGCATACCGGTTGCCTGGCCTCAGATCTCCAATGCAAAGGTGATTGTTGAAATGAGTATGGATGATTTCCCGCTTGATGCATCGCTCGGTTCGCACTTCTTTCACAATGTAACCTCCATGAATGTGGGCTATTTGTCAGTTAACCACACTTCGCCGGGCGACTTTGTGAAGTTTGATGCACTGAACAGTCAGGAAACGGTCGAAGAGACAGAATTTGTCAAGCATGTAAGGTTTACCCGTCAGATAGATATACTTATGGACGGAAAGAAAGGAATGGCTGTAGTAATAGCCCCGGAAAAAGCCTGATTAGCAGATATTTCATGTTTCCGGAACGCCGGAAAAGGAAAAAGATAGTAATTTTATTGCACTGAATATTATAATATAATTATGGAAGAGATCAATGAACTGAAGGATATAAAGCAGTATGAGTTTCACGACACATCCTTCAACCTTCTTATGCAGAAACGTATTCACAAGGTGCTGCTGGTGTGCAGCAATTACGATGCTTTTATGCTTGAGGAGGATGGAAGGATTGACGAGCAGATATTCAACGAGTATGTATCCCTCAACCTCAGGTATCCTCCCATTTTCCTGAAGGCAAACAATGCTGCGGAATCTTTCACCAAGCTTGAGGAAGAGAATATTGACCTTGTAATACTGATGCTCAGCGTGGGGGACATTGACACCTTTTCGCTGGCCAGGAAGATGAAGGATAAATACCCTGACATTCCCATTGTGGTGCTCACATATTTTTCGAGGGAGATATCCCTCAAGATAAGCCGTGAGGATACCAGCTCAATAGATTATGTTTTCTGCTGGCTTGGAAATGCCGACCTGCTGCTTGCAATTATCAAGATCATAGAGGACAGGATGAATGTGGAGCACGATGTTGAAACTGTGGGGGTGCAGACCATTATACTTGTGGAGGATTCAATCCGCTATATTTCAAGTTACCTTCCCAATATCTACAAGATAATCCTGAAACAGTCGCGCGAGTTCATGAGGGAAGCCCTGAACGAGCACCAGAAGATGCTTCGCATGAGGGGGCGGCCCAAGATCCTCCTGGCCACCAATTATGAGGATGCCATAGCCCTCTACGAAAAGTACAAGCACAAT
This sequence comes from Bacteroidota bacterium, assembly GCA_003551495.1. Taxonomy (GTDB): domain Bacteria; phylum Bacteroidota; class Bacteroidia; order Bacteroidales; family PUMT01; genus PUMT01. The sequence continues at coordinate 5,736 of PUMT01000252.1, read as the reverse complement.
CTCCTGGGGGTAATCTCCGATATCAGGTACAAGAGGAACGAAAAGATTGACCCGCAGGCAGGAGTGAGGCTTTGTCAGAAAGTTAAGAGTGACGACCGGTATATGCCCTTTTTGCTGCAGTCGTCTGACAACGAGTATGAGAAAATAGCCGAAGATCTTAATGCCGGGTTCATTCACAAGTATTCAAAGACCCTTTCGATAGAGCTGAGGAATTATATAATCAGGCAGTTCTCATTCGGCGAATTTGTATTCCGCGATCCTTATACGCTGAAGGAAGTTTGCAGGGCAAACGATTTGCAAACGCTTCAGGAGGCTATTCTGAATGTTTCCGATGACACCCTTGCATATCATGCCGGAAGGAATCATTTCTCCAAATGGCTCAATGCAAGGGCGCTTTTCCCCATTGCCCAGTTGTTCAAGTATTTAAGGCTGGAGGACTTTGCATCTCTTGAAGAGATTCGAAGGTACCTTTTTTCCGCCATTTCAGGTTTCAGGTCAAACAAAGGGAGGGGAGTGATAGCCAAGTTTGACAAGAACACATATGACGAGTACCTTATCTTTTCAAGGATAGGCGACGGCTCCATAGGTGGCAAGGCGAGGGGACTGGCATTCATAAACTCTATCTTGAAGAGGAACAGGATCTACAACAAGTTTCCCGGCGTTATCATAACCATTCCCCGCACAGTTGTTTTATCAACCGACATTTTCGACGAGTTCATGGAGTCAAACGATCTCTACCGGGTAGGCCTTTCCGATGCAAGTGACGAGGAGATACTTCGGGAGTTTATTATGGCAAGCCTGCCGGGAAGGCTGCACCAGGACTTGTACGCGTTCATATCTGTAGTGAAAAACCCGGTTGCAATACGTTCCTCAAGTAAGCTGGAAGACAGTCATTATCAGCCCTTTGCCGGAATTTACTCCACCTATATGATACCCAAAGTGGAAGACACTACGTTAATGATCAAGATGCTTACCGATGCGATTAAATGTGTGTATGCATCGGTATATTTCAAGACCAGCAAGGCTTATATGACCGCCACCTCCAATGTCATTGATGAGGAAAAGATGGGCATAGTGCTCCAGGAGGTTTGTGGTTCCGCCAGCAACGGAAAGTTTTACCCCACACTTTCTGGAGTTGCCCGCTCCATCAACTTTTACCCTATAGCACCGGAGAAGCCTGAGGACGGGATTGCCAACATAGCATTCGGACTTGGGAAGCTGATAGTTGACGGGGGTATATCCCTCAGGTTCTCACCCAGGTATCCCAAAAAGATATTGCAGCATTCTTCGGCAGACCAGACAGTGAGGGAGTCGCAGAAGAAGTTTTACGCACTTGACCTGAATGTTGACAGTTTTGTGCCGTCAATTGATGATGATATAAATATACTGAAGATTAAGGTCAAGGAAGCTGCCGGTGAACCCCAGTTCAGGCATGTTGGCTCTACATTCGATTTCGAGTACAATATGATACGCGACGGGGTTGACTGGCCCGGACCTAAAGTGGTCACATTTTCCAATATACTGAGTCATAACACCTTCCCGCTTGCAGAGGTGCTTCAGACTCTGCTTGAGGTGGGGCAAAAAGAGATGAACAACCCCATAGAGATTGAGTTTGCAGTTAACCTCGATGTGCCTTCAGGTTCCCCAAAAGTGTTCTACTTTCTCCAGATAAGGCCTGTTGTGCAAAGCGAACAAAAGGCCGACCTCGACCTTAGTAAAATTGACCGGCAAAAAGCCATTATCTATTCCGAACAGGCATTGGGCAACGGGGTAATGGACAATATAAGCGATATTGTTTATGTTAAGCCCGAGGATTTCAGTCCCTCTGAAAACAACAAGATAGCTCTGGAGATTGAAAAGATAAACGAAAAGTTCATCAGGGAAGGGAGGAATTACGTACTAATAGGCCCCGGCCGCTGGGGGTCAAGCGACCCATGGCTGGGGATACCCATTAAATGGTCGCAGATCTCGATGGCAAGGGTAATTGTGGAATCCGGACTTGAAAACTACCGTATCGACCCGAGTCAGGGAACCCACTTCTTCCAGAACCTTACCTCTTTCAGGGTGGGTTATTTCACCATAAACCCTTATATTAACGAAGGCTATTATGACCTCGATTTCCTTAACGCGCAAAAGGAGGTGTACGAGGACAAGCATGTGCGTCATGTGCGATTTGATTGCCCTGCAGAGGTTCAGATCGACGGCAAGCATAACAAGGGGGTTATCTTCAAGCCTGAAAAGAAAAAAAAGAGGAAAAAACCTGACATGGAAGACTTATAATAATGATATGTTACAGGTTAACGGCAATTCCCGCAGGAATTCAAAATGCTGCGGGTGTAGCCGGACTTTTTATTATATTTACGCATTAATTTACATTTTATGGAAAAGATCAAAACTACCTACGTTGGTGATTTGAGGACCAGGGTGCTGCATGTAAGATCCGGCACCGAAATAATAACAGATGCCCCGGTTGATAACCAGGGCAAGGGAGAAGCTTTTTCCCCCACCGACCTGCTTGCCACCTCACTGGGAAGCTGCCTTCTTACATTAATGGGCATAGCAGCCCGCTCAGAAGGTTTTTCTGTTGAGGGCACAAAAGTTGATACCCAAAAGATAATGATACCCAATCCACGCCGCGTTGGTGAACTGAAGGTTGACATTTACCTTCCCCCCAATGATTATACTGAAAGGCAGAAAGAGCTTATACGCAAGTCCGTTGATGATTGTCCCGTTGCCAGGAGCCTTCATCCTGAGATAAAGCAGAATGTCACTTTCCACTTTTAGGCGGAAGCGCTGGCAGTCTCAGCTTTCCTGTCGACCTTCTTGATCAGTCCCTGCAGCACATTGCCCGGGCCCACTTCAGTGAATGATGTTGCACCGTCACGCAGCATATTCTTCACTGTTTGTGTCCATTTAACAGGTGATGTAAGCTGCCCGATAAGGTTTTCCTTTATCAGGGGCGGGTCGATTACCGCTTCAGCCGTTACATTCTGGTAAACCGGACAGAGTGGGGTGTTGAATGAGGTTTTCATTATTGCTTCACCCAGCTCTTTTTTGGCCGGTTCCATGAGTGGTGAATGGAATGCACCGCCCACTCTCAGCTTCATTACCCTTTTGGCCCCCATCTGGCTGAATTTCTCTGTTGCCTTGTCAATCCCTTCAATGGAGCCGGAGATGACTATTTGTCCGGGTGCATTATAGTTTGCAGGTACAACTACCTCGTCAAGCCCCCGGCAGGTTTCCGCTACCACATCGTCATCCAGCCCCAGCACGGCAGCCATAGTTGACGGGGCTGCCTCACACGCTTTCTGCATTGCCATTGCGCGGGCGTGTACAAGCCTTAGTCCGTCCTCGAAAGATAGTGCGCCTGCTGCAACAAGTGCAGAAAACTCACCAAGAGAATGGCCTGCAACCATCTGGGGAGTGAACTCTTCGCCCATCACCCTGGAGAGTATCACCGAATGAAGAAAAATGGCAGGCTGTGTTACACTTGTTTGCCTGAGGTCTTCATCCGTGCCGTCAAACATCAGGTCTGTTATCCTGAAACCCAGTATCTCATTTGCCAGGTTGAACATCTCCTTGGCATCCTGGTATTTTTCGAAGAGATCCTTGCCCATTCCGGGAAACTGCGCCCCCTGTCCGGGGAAAACATATGCGTTCATACGTACAAATAAAGTTAATTAATATTCAATGAGTTATTATAGTATGTCAATTAAGTACATCTCTTTTTCCCTGCCGCCGGTTTAAGCACCTTCACCAAACAATCTGCACAACAGGAGTTAACCACTAATGCAGCTTTGACCCTATCAGGTGGATAAACTCCTCCCTGGTCTTTTCGGTTTTCATGAATGCACCTGTAAAAGCTGAAGTGGTGGTTACGGAGTTCTGTTTCTGAATACCCCGCATCTGCATGCACATATGGTGCGCTTCAATAACCACCGCTACACCTATCGGGTCAAGTGTTTCCTGAATGCAGTCGCGTATCTGAGTTGTCAGCCTCTCCTGCACCTGCAGCCTCCTTGAGTAGGCATCAACCACCCTGGCAATCTTGCTCAGTCCGGTTATGTACTTATCAGGTATATACCCCACATGAGCCTTTCCGTAAAAGGGGATCATATGGTGCTCGCAAAGGGAGTATATTTCAATATCCTTGACAAGCACCATCTGCTGGTAATCCTCCCTGAACTTTGATGCCTTGAGCAGATCACGCGGATCGAAGTCGTATCCGTGCGTAAGGTACTGTATAGCACGTGCAACCCTTTTCGGGGTATCGAGGAGGCCTTCCCTGGTTACATCCTCCCCCAGCAGCTTCAGTATCTCATTGTAGTGGTGAGCGAGTTTCCCGGTGGTTTCCTCATTGTACTGTTCCAGCTTGGAGTAGCCGAAATCTTCGTTGGTGTCAATACCATTATTGACAATTTCCAATTTTCCTTTCTTCTTCTTCTTTTCCATGAAAAAACAGTATATAATATATTATGTGCCCTTACTGAAATTTGCGTGACAAAATTACGAAAACCAACAGAATAAAAAAGATTTCTTTTACATTAGCGGTTGTAAAAACGGCTAAAAATGATAGTGGTAACAGGAGCAGCCGGTTTCATAGGGAGCAATGTAACGGGGATGCTCAATGCTGAAGGGTTTTACGATATAGTCCCTGTTGACGATTTCTCTTCCCCGTTAAGGGAAAAGAACCTTGAAGGGAAAAGGTACACGCAAAAGGTAGAGAGGGACGAACTGTTCAGTTGGCTGGGGAAGAACCACCGCCTTGTACAGTTCATTGTACATATGGGGGCGCGGACTGACACTGCCGAAACCGACATGAAGGTTCTGCAGGGGCTTAATCTTGAATACTCCAAAAAAGTATGGGATGCCTGCTGTGAATTCGGACTCCCGCTTATTTATGCCTCATCTGCTGCAACCTACGGTGGAGGGGAGTATGGGTTTTCTGACGACGAATCGCTGGTTGAAAAGTTGCACCCCCTTAATCCGTATGCTGTTTCCAAGAATGAGTTCGACAAGTGGGTGATTGCGCAGGAGCGTAAACCCTGGTTCTGGGCGGGACTGAAGTTCTTCAATGTTTACGGCCAGGGTGAAGGCCATAAAAGGCGGATGGCCTCGGTTGTTTACCATGCATACAGGAGTATAATGAAAGAGGGGAAAGTGAGGCTTTTCAGGTCTCATAAACCGGGCTACCCTGATGGCGGACAGAAAAGGGATTTTATATATATTGATGATGTTACAGGTGTGATCTTTAATATGATGGAGAAAAGGGGGAGCTCCGGCATCTTCAACGTAGGCACCGGCAGGGCAAGGACATTTCTGGACCTTGCAGGGGCAGTTTTTGCCGCTGCCGGCAGGAAGCCGGTTATTGAGTTTATTGACATACCGGAGGATATACGCGACAGGTATCAGTATTTTACTGAAGCAGATACGGAAAAGCTTCGTTCAGCCGGCTATGGCCGGCCTTTCACTTCCCTGGAGGAGGGAATAAGGAAATATATCCGCGAACACCTCGACCGGTAAACCTGCTGGTGCATTGCTTTTCCCTGCGGTTTTGGTTTCAGCCCTCTCTGCCATTTGCCTTCAGGGTTTGCATCCGGCATTACTCTCCTCCACGCAGGGCGCTGATCACCGCATATGCTGTTTAACCCCCGTATATGGCTTCCCGCGTTGCTTTTCTCTCCACAGGAAGCTGAACCGCATCTCCGGCGTCAATCTCTACGGAATGAATCCCGT
>PUMT01000194.1 GCA_003551495.1 Bacteroidota bacterium | reverse complement strand
GGCAACGCCTGGAAACTCAACGACCCCGCCTGCCTCGCCGTCAAACTCGAGCTGGATCTCAGCCCCCCGGATCCCCCACCAGACACACCGGCCGAGCCCGGCGACCAGGAAGAGACCTATCTCGAACTGATCCGGCGACTGAAACGTGAAGCTCGGGAGAGCGACAGCTCCCGGATCCCCGATGATGCAGCTGCGGAGGGGAAGGAAATGGAGGAAAGAAAATGACAACTAAATCAGAAATGATCAGGGACCTTGGTGGGATTTTTGCAGGTGATCCAGAATGAAATTCAAACAATTCCCTCATATCTCCTCCCACCACAGGCATCCGGTGCCGGTGCGCCAGGTGCCTCCGGCAAAGCAGCCACGGGTGACGAGGCCAGCAGTCTACTTCAACCAGGCAGGAGATGGGGATAAAATCACAGCGTCTACCGCAAATAGAGGCATGTTACGTATGTTCTTCCATATGGAGATCGACTATAAAGCCCTCAACCGCAACCGGGGGCTACACCGGCTCAGCAGGCGGATGGTGCGAGGATGACCGATCTCATCATCGCCAAAGGCCTCCCTCGTCATGGTCTGACCGGGAAAATTTACCACGATAGAGCCCTCTCAACTAAAATGGCAAGGAGTCCCCTTCCTTTAGGTAGGGGAGGAATTGCCTCAGATACTTTTATATTTTCACCCCCATCATCCAAAAACCCGCTACCGCCACAACAACAAGCATCCCCACCGGACCCATCGGCCCCCCGACACAGGCCGCCGGGTCAAGCACTCCTACCCATTGATTCATACTCACCACTCTCTCTCATGGTAAATAGTTTTATCTGACTATATGAACAAGTAAAGCATATGTCATCCCCCCCAGCACAGATCCGCAGGGTAATCGATGCAGCCCAACCCGCCACCCTGCTGAACACCTATGATGATAGCTTTCTCTTCTCAGGCTTCGCCCGCCAGATTGATCCTGGCGACAAAGCCGCCGTCAGCACAATCATCGGTGTCTACTCCTACGCATCCAGGACATCAGACATTATGAGATACACCCAGGTGCTCTCATCCACCCTGCAGGCCCTCCTGGTAAAGTGCAACAGATACAGCACATACCATCTGGTATTCGAGCGGATCCGGATCATGTGGGGCAACGCCCGCACTCTACAGGATACCGCCACAGGATCCGCCCAGGCAGCCGTCCTCCTCGCCGAGATCGAACTCCTTCTCAAGATCATCGCTGAAAAAGAATCATTAACCGCGAACACCGCCGAGTTATTCGCCGGACAGCTCACCGAAAAACCCGTATCTGTGTCTGATTCTGAAACAGACGCTGATTACTCGATCTGATTTTTTAAAGGTTTTCAACATGTCAGACACCCCCCAGCACCTTAAAAACGCGAAAAAGCCCGTGCGTCTATATAGCTCCCCCCCCTCCCCATTTTCAAACAAAACGAGGTTTTCACCATGGTAAACCAACTCAACCGACAAATGGCAGAACGCCTGATCAACGAGATCCGTCTCCACAACATCGACTACGGGGGAACAACAATGCTAACCACCGGAGCCAAAGGAGGCGGTAAAACCCATTTCCTCATCAAGCTCGCCAGCCAGATAGCCTACCTCAACCCAAGCACCGGCAAACCCATCCAGGAAACAATCATCTGGCGGGGACGCAGCCCGGATTACTGGAACCACCTGCTGTATGATGACTTCGAAAGCGAGAACACCATCCCACGCACCCTGCGTCTCCACATCCACACCAGCGACAACGCCATCATCGAATCCGAACTCAACACCACCCTGCCAATCCCGGACACCCACATCTATCCCTACAAGGACATATCCGAACTCTACCACAACCTCCTACCGGGCGGCTTCAATGTGGTGTATGAACCCCGCGTCTATCAGATATCGCGCAAGATGCAACAGATCCTGCTATCACGAGCCTGCACCAGGGCAGCCACCCTGGACGGCATCACCTGGGATCCCGCCATCTGGTGGATCGAGCTGATGATCTTCATCAGCGCCTTCAAACGAGCCGGGTTCATCTCCCTCTTCATCGACGAATGTGAAGAAGTCCTCCCGGCAAACCCCCCCGGCCTCCGCTGGCATCTGAACTCCCTTTTCGCAGACTCGATGAAAGATTTTCGGAAAAACAACATCTCCATGTATGCCAGCTGTCACCATATCGGAGATGTCGATTACCGTCTCAGATCAAAATTCCAATACGCAGGCTACACCAAAGGCGCCCGCACCGCCCCCGGCAGCCTCATCCACTCCAAAGCCCTCCTCACCGCAAATGTTGGCACCGTCTATCTCGAAAGGGACGGCTGGGGCACCCTTAACATGGGTGCGCTTCACCCTCATCCCAGGGTAAAAGTTGAATTCCCCGCAGGCTTCCACGACCTCGCCGCCTGGTGCACGGCAGCCGAAACCCTCGCCCCCCCATCCCTCCAGCCCCAGCCCCAGGATATCAAAGAAGATATAATATCTTAACAAATTCCAAAAATAAACCCTTTTAAATTAACCAATCTAACAAAACACACAATATAATCAAATTCAGTTAACTCATTTAACAATTTAACAGAGTTAAGTAAATTATATATACCATACGCTCCTCTCAGTATGTATGAGAGGTGACATGCAATATGGGATCTAACATTCTCGGCGCAATCATCACCGCCGGTGTCGCAATCCTCGCGATCGCGCTCATGGCAATGGTGACTGGTCAGACCCTCATCGCCCTCCCCGCATTCGATGTAAACGGGACCGCACAGGAACAGGCATGGTCTGCGACCATGACCACCACAGGCGAAAACGCCGGCACAGCGTTTACCCTCCTGGGTATCGCACCACTGGTGCTCGGAGCAGCCGTCATCATCTCGATCGTGATCGGCGCCTTCCTGTTCATGGACCGGTGATCCGGCCATGACACACACCTCGTCCGCAAAAGCGACCTCACAAGCCACAGACAAGATCCGGATCATGCGATCCGAGATCCTGTCCGGCTACAACACAGGAGGACTGCTCGGCATGGTCCGGGCCTGGATACAGACGACCATCAGATTCTGGAAGGAGGATTTCTCTCGATGAGACAAATACCTCCTCAGATGTTCTCTTTTCTCTCCCAGGTGAGCTTATGATATTCCCAAATCAATCAGAACTAGTTAACATAACCGCCAACACCACAGTCATCAACTCTCCTCTCTTCGGGATACAGGAAACTGTCATCCCCTTTAGCGCCTGGGCAATCATCACCGTCATCGCATTCGCATTCCTCGCCATCTCTATCCTCGTCCCCGACAAAGGCGAACTCATCACCGCCCTCATCGCATTCGCCCTCCTCACCATGAGCTGGATCACCTCCAGCCTGATCTCATTCGTCGAATATATCGCCATCGAAACAGCAGCCGGCGGCACCATCATCCAGCCCATAACCACGATCTACGCAGATCACTACCTCTCAGGCTACCTGCTCCCCGTCTGGTTCATCGCACTCGCAAACCTGATCTTCGCCATCTTCCACCTGACACAGAGATCAGTAGACACCAGGAAACAGGAGACCCTCGAATGACCCGCATCCTCACAGACACCACAGGCACCGAATACGAAGTCCCGGACGACTACCTCGCCACCCCGGCCCCCGCAGGCACACCGGCCCGCACCCTCCGGGATCCCGCCACCGGCGAAACCTTCAGCCTGCCAGCGAGCCTCTTCGAAGACTCAGCCCAGCCTGCATCACAGACACAGCACAGATCTCCGACAACCACCGCGATCACTCCCCCACCGGGTTATCAGGAACATCTGATTAAAGTCATCCTGGACAGATCAGACATCCCGATCGCACTCCAGGCGAGGGCAGGCATATTCACCAGTCCCCTGCTGGCAGTCAGCAAAATCGCCACCCCGCAACAGCAGTATGTCACAGAACTCAGGCTCGAAAACCTGCAACGGGCATTCTTCATGTCAAACGAACTCGAACCCTCAGACTCCATATTCGAGATGGAGCTCCTGAAATTCATCTCCAATCTACAGATCAGCCGGGCGATCACCTATGATAACAAACCCAATGAACGAGAATGGCTCACAGCCCAGAGTATCCATCAAAAGACAGACATCCGATCATCTGAAGGCAACGGCAGCAGCGGGGTCACCGGCATGATCGGCAAAATCTTCGGTAAAGGGAGGTATTAACAATGTTTTCAAATCCGATGACATGGGTATACATAACATTCGCCCTCGGCATCCTGCTAATCCTGGTGATCGCCGTCGTCGCATGGCTGGCCTCAAAAGTCAAACCGGTCGCATTCCCATACTGGAAATGCAGCAACAAACCCAACAAACCACTCATGGCCATATTCAGATCCGGCGGACGGGTCGTACTCGAACCCGGCAAATATGTCGCCGAGGTCTACGAGAACCTCGATAAAACGAACCCCATGGCCTTCTTCAAGAGCGGCTTCGGCAGTAATCGACTAGGCGACTGCGATCTCGAATGTTTCTACGACGGCACCGGCACAGCCACCAGCCCCGAACTCGTCGTCGCAGTCCAGGAACTCAAAGACATGGGATACCGGAACATCAACGAAGTCATGACCGCATACCGGGCAGGATCCTTCGGTGGCGACCACATCGTAGACGATCACGGCACCATAACCTACCAGAACGGCAAGATCGCGATCCCGCTGATCCGGCAGTTCAATCCCGCAGCAGTCGAAGATTTCGCCAGGTCAAAACCCGCGATCATTAAGGGATATTCAGATACCAACCTCAATATCGAACGAGCAAACCGAAACACGCCGTTTTATGAAAATGCAGGTATCATGAGCATCGCATTCTTGATTATTGCGGCCTGCCTGGGTGTAGGCATGATGAAAGCCATGGGAGTATTCTGAAGGAGGCAATCACTCATGTCCTGGTATAGCTCACCCCACAGCACCCGCACCATCAGCACCAGGACAACCTCAAGCACCATGTCGAGCCATGCCGGCCACCCGGCCGCCGGCCACGTATCCACCATCACCAGCTCACCCGCAATGGTTGCTGCAGCTGCCCGGAGCAGTGGAGGAGG
>PUMT01000239.1 GCA_003551495.1 Bacteroidota bacterium | reverse complement strand
TTGCTGAGCGGCCTGAAGAAAGGTGGAACATTCCTGCTGAACAGTATATGGGATGTTGAGGAGACGAAGAAACACATTCCCGGCCACATGAAGAAGTATATGGCCGACAACGACATTCAGTTTTATTGCATAAATGCTACTGAAATTGCTGAGGAGATAGGTTTGGGAGGCCGCACCAATACTATAATGCAGTCAGCTTTCTTCAAAATATCCAATGTTATACCTTATGACAAGGCTGTGGATGAAATGAAGAAGGCAATTATACAGACTTTTGGCATGAAGGGTGAAGATATTGTAAAAATGAACCATGCTGCAGTTGATCGTGGAGGTGATGTTATTAAGATTGATATACCTGCAGAATGGAAGAATGTTAACCCCGAAGCCGGTAAAAAGGATCAGAACGGGAGCCTGCCTGAGTTTATAAGGGATGTTATGATGCCCATAAACGCACAAAAAGGAGATACGTTACCTGTAAGTGCTTTCACTGACAGGGAAGACGGCACTTTCCCGCCCGGGACCACTGCTTATGAGAAACGGGGAATTGCAGTTCATGTACCGGAATGGATACCTGAAAACTGTATTCAGTGTAATCAGTGCTCCTATGTTTGTCCTCATGCGGTGATAAGGCCGTTCCTTCTGACAGAGGAAGAAGTTAAGAATGCACCGGAAGGTACAAAGACAATAAAAGGCCTTGGGGCAACAAAAGAGTACCAGTACCGCATCCAGATCAGTCCGCTTGACTGCACGGGTTGCGGCAATTGTGTGGATGTTTGTCCATCCAAAGAGAAGGCTCTTGATATGAAACTGCTTGAAAGCCAGATGCCTGAGGATGAAAGATGGAATTATATGCACGAAAAAGTTGGGTATAAGGATACAATAGTAGACAAGAACAAAACCGTTAAAAACTCGCAGTTTGCACAGCCGCTCTTCGAATTTTCCGGAGCATGCGCAGGTTGTGGGGAGACTCCATATATCAAGCTGATAACACAGCTGTACGGCGACAGGATGATGATAGCCAATGCAACAGGATGCTCATCCATTTACGGAGGGTCTGCGCCGTCAACGCCTTATACAACAAACAATAACGGGGAAGGTCCGGCCTGGGCAAACTCCCTTTTCGAGGACAATGCGGAATACAGTTTCGGTATGGCACTTGGCGTGAATCAGATGAGAAATCATATAGCAAGTGTTATGAAGAGTGCCCTTGAGAACAATCCTGAACCGGAAGTGAAGGAAGCATTTACAGAATGGCTGGAAAACAAGGATAACGGTGAGAAGACGAAGGAAGTATCTCAAAAAGTCATAAAAGCCCTTGAAGGCAAAAAAGATAAGTTTGCAAAAGAGATACTTGATCTGAAGCAATACCTTGTCAAAAAGTCTATCTGGGCATTTGGAGGTGATGGTTGGGCTTACGATATTGGTTACGGTGGACTTGACCATGTAATTGCTACAGGCGAGGATGTGAATATGCTTGTAATGGATACTGAAGTTTACAGTAACACCGGCGGACAGGCTTCCAAAGCTACTCCGGTAGGGGCGATAGCCAAGTTTGCTGCTGCAGGTAAGCGTATCCGCAAAAAAGATCTTGGTTTAATGGCCACGAACTACGGATATGTTTATGTTGCACAGGTATCACTTGGCGCGAGCCAGTCGCAGTACCTCAAAGCGATCAAGGAAGCAGAAGCTTATCCAGGTCCTTCAGTAATAATTGCCTACTCACCCTGCATTAATCACGGATTGAAAGGAGGAATGGGCAAGGCTATCGATCAAAGCAAAAAGGCTGTTGAAGCAGGTTACTGGACACTGTACAGGTATAACCCGCTTCTTGAAAATGAAGGAAAGAATCCTTTTGTTCTGGATTCGAAAGAACCTGACTGGAGCAAGTTCCAGGAGTTCCTCAATTCGGAAGTACGTTACACCTCACTTAAAAAAGCATTCCCTGAGCAGGCAGAAGAGTTGTTCCAGGCGGCTGAAGAGAATGCAAAGTGGAGACATAAGGCTTATGTTCAAAAAGCTTCCTTAAAATACGAATCCGATAAGTAAGGGGTTAATTTCTTGATTAGATAAAAGGGGTGCCTGCAGCTGCAGACGCCCCTTTTTTTAATCCCAGCCAATCTTTTAGTTCCATAAATCATCAGTGGCACAGCCCATCAACTGGCAGCAGACAGTAGTGTTTCAGATTCGGCCATGAAATAAAAAATATTTCTAACTTTGCCTTTTAATTAACTTTAAGTCTGATAATGGGCAGAATAATGGCGATAGATTATGGGGGTAGCCGGACCGGGCTGGCTGTTACCGATCCTTTGAGAATAACTGCAAACGGACTGGCTACTGTGCCGACACGTGAAATATTCAACTTTATTGATGATTATCTGAACAATGAGAAGGTGGATTGTTTTGTTGTGGGCGATCCTGTCAATAATAATCCATCTGATATAAACAGTGACCTGGAAAATTTCGTTAAAAAACTGGATAAAAGGTATCCCCATATTGAAGTTGTTAGGGTTGATGAAAGATTCACCTCAAAACTAGCGAAAAGGGCAATGATTGAGGGTGGGCTAAGGAAAAAGGCAAGACAGAGAAAAGAGACTGTTGACATGGTTAGTGCAGTTATCATATTGCAGTCTTATCTTGAAAGTAGCTCTGATTGTTAAAATTCTGCACTTATAAATGTTTAATCTTTTAGATCCTTGACCCACGTCGCGGTTATTTACCATAGGGCGTTAACCCGGAAGTTTTATTCCGGCGGATAGTTAAAACGAACATTTTTTTTGAGCTTTTGTTAAAGAAATATATAAAAAAATTATGATACTACCGGTTTATTTATATGGATCCCCGGTTTTACGGAAAAAAGCTGAAAGTATTTCCCCGGGATATCCCCGGCTAAGGGAAATAATTGAAAACCTTTTTGAAACAACGTACCACTCTGATGGGATTGGAATGGCTGCGCCTCAGGTTGGAATATCAATAAGACTGTTTGTAGTGGATACTTCCCGTATTGAAAGTGACGAACCTTTGCTGAAGGATTTTAAAAAGGTCTTTATAAATCCGGAGATTATTTCCTATGAAGGGGAAAAAGTTGTTTACAATGAAGGTTGCCTTAGTATACCCGGAATACGTGAGGATGTGGAAAGGGAAACAAGGATAACTATCAGATACCAGGATGAGGATTTTAATGAACATGAGGAGCAATTTGAAGGATATCCTGCCCGTATTATCCAGCATGAGTATGATCACCTGGAGGGAAGACTTTTTACTGACCTGTTGTCGCCACTCAGGAGGCGACTGCTAAAGAGCAAACTGAATGCAATTTCCAAAGGCAAGGTTGATACAACTTACCGGGTTAAAAACGTGCGGTAAAAAGAGCCATGTTTTTATTTTTTTCATAAATTTACATAAAGCAATGTGATTTCCTGTTTTCAGTAAATCAAAAAAAGTCCGGTGGATCTTTACCGTGAGCTTAGAAAAGCTCCATTTATTCGTTTGCTGATACCTTTTGCAGCGGGTATATTTTTCCGCTGGAACTATCCTGTTCCCTTTACCCTGATAGTTACTTTACTTTCCTTCTTTTTCATCCTGCTTCTTTTAACCCGTCTTTACCCGAAGATTGAACGGAGTTTTGAAAGGCAATGGGTCTTCGGCATTCTTCTCACCGGCTTCCTTTTCTTTACCGGGGCATTTCTTGTTAACCGGAAATTAAACGAACCATGTCTTTTGGAAACAACAGGTGGATCGGGATTTATTGTTGCGGATGTTGTTGAAATTCCGGAAGAGAGGGAAAACAATACGAGAGTTTTAATTGAGGCAAAATATTTTATTGATTCTCAAAAGGTTTCTGTATTAAACGGCAGGCTCCTTTCATATTTCCCTCCTGAAACTAATGCAGCATTGCTGATGCCGGGAGACAGGCTGATTATGCGTAACCTTTTCAGGGAGATTACCAATCCAGGCAACCCTTATGAATTTGATCTGCGGACTTATATGCTTTTGAACGGAATCAGGTACAGTGCTTTTCCGCGGGAAAATGACTGGGTAAAGATTGATGAAGGTAAGGGTAGTTCATTGATTATATTTGCTTCCCGGTTGAGGCAAAAGCTTCTTAACATTTACAGGGATTACGGACTTTCTGGTGATGAGCTGGCCGTAGCATCTGCACTTACACTTGGGTACAGGGCGGGACTTGATGAAGAATTAAGGAGTTCGTATGCTTCTTCAGGTGCGATGCATATTCTTGCAGTTTCCGGTCTTCACGTGGGGATCTTTTATATGGTTCTGCATTTTATGCTTGCATTTATTGAAAGGTTCCGGTACGGAAGAATTATAAAGGCGGTTATAATAATTATCCTGATATGGCTATATGCTTTGCTTACCGGACTGGCACCTTCGGTTCTCAGGGCATCGACAATGTTCACATTCGTTACGGCCGGTTTAGTATTAAACCGTAATTCAAACATTTTTAATACACTTGCTGCATCGGCGTTTTTCCTGTTGCTGATAGATCCGTTTATTCTTTTTACGGTAGGTTTTCAGCTTTCCTATCTTGCGGTTGCCGGTATAGTATTTTTTCAACCACGCATCTATTCACTTATAAGGTTTAAAAATTGGATAGCCAGGAAGATATGGGCTCTCGCAGGGGTTTCAATAGGTGCCCAGCTTGGCACTTTTCCGGTTGCCCTTTACTATTTCAATCTCTTTCCCAACTATTTCATTATTACAAACCTTTTTGCAATACCTCTGGCCACTATAATAATTTACAGCGGAATTCTTCTTTTCATATTTTCACCAATCGGATTTATTGCATCACCTCTTGCATGGTTATTTAATAATGTTTTATCACTTCTGAATTATGCAATAGTTTTTATAGAACATCTACCTTTTTCGGTTACCCGGGGAGTTAAGCTTTCTGTCCCCGGGGTACTCTTAGTTTATGGGTTGATAATTACAGCAACTTCATTTTTTTTAACTAAAAACAAGCTTTATTTAAAGGTGTTTCTGGTTTTTGCAATATCTGGTTTGATTTTTAACGGATATGACAGGGTAAGACTGTCAGGGCAGGAAATGTATAT
>PUMT01000235.1 GCA_003551495.1 Bacteroidota bacterium | reverse complement strand
TTCATAGGAAAAGCTTACAGTTTCGGTTTCCATCACATTGCCTGCCGGGTCGCTGATGTTTTGTATTTTAAGGGGATTGGGTACTGAGCAGTCGAACGGTTCTGTGAAGTGCAGCAGCACCTTTGAGTTGTCGCCGTTATAAAATGCAGCTTCAGAGGGGTTGACCGGATTGTTTAAAATATAGTTGTTTGTATTGAGTGCGGATCCGGCTTCAACATTTTCCGAAAACTCCAGTTTGAGTGTGTGGGGTGTCAAGGCTTCGATTCCGGTAACAAAGGGAGGTATTGTATCAGGGATGGCCGGTCCGGCATAGACATCGTCCAGCCAAAGCAAACCCGCCCTTGTGGGGGTATATACGAATACAAGTCCGCACCACCTTGCTTCAGTATGCTCTGCCTCAACAGCTTTGCCGGCGGAGGTAAAGTTCCTGAACTCACCGCCGGAATTGTATTTTAGCTCCCATTCCCCTTCAGGTGTGCGGATCACCTCGACTGCTGCAATACTACCTGAACCCCATTTATAGTCTGAACTCAAAACGATTTTTTCAGGTACGCCGTTAGTTACTTTCCATAATTTCAGGTAATCGTCGTTGCCGGTCATATTAACCCCGGCAGCATATCCGTTTGCAGTCCCGCCTGCCAGGTCTTCTTCATCAGAATAGAGAAAGAACCAGAATTTATTGTTTGCAGATGGTATCCAGTTACCGTTTTTGATCACAAAGCGCCATGATAATGTGTCATTCAGTATGTTCTCATGATCCAGGGGGTGGATGATGTAGCTAATGCCATCGCCCTGTTCATGCTTAAGCGACCTTTCTCCGTTAATGGGGTTTTCGGCACTGTTCGACCAGTCATCTGTATTTAGCCACCCGTAGAGGGTGCCGTGTTCAAAATCGTCGTTCAGTATAATATTGGTTGAGCCTGTTTTCTGTGTTGAGGTGAAACAGTTACTGGTAAAAACCAGGAGGGAGGTAATAAGAATATATACTGACACCCCTTATCAGTTTGGTTAACAAAAATATAGCACCCACCCGTATTATTGAGCGGGTGCTTTTTATTTTTAAATCTACAGGTTATTCAAGGACGAAATTTATAGGGAACGTGAAACGCACCCTGACAGGTTCGCCTCTTTGCCTTCCGGGTTCCCATCTGGGTGAGGACTGGATAACCCGGACTGCTTCATCGTCAAGCGACCTGTCAACGCCCCTTACAACCTCTACATTGGAGATACTCCCGTTCGGTTCCACGACGAACTGAACGATAACCCTTCCCTGTATTCCGGATTCAGCAGCCCTCGTAGGATAACGAAGGTTATCTGCTATCCACTGGCGGAAATATTCATGATCCTGCCCCTGGAATGTAGGCATATCTTCCACCAAAACGAATATCTCACCTTCTTCCTCTTCTTCCTCCTGAATGTCGGTTGTTATGATCCTGAAATCATCTCTCACAGCCCTTGTTTCGGCATCATCAATAAAGAATTCGTCTTCTATTTCCACGTCGTCGTCAACGATCTCAAAAACTTCTGACTCAACCGGAGCAGGAGGAGGTGGTGGCGGCGGTTCTTCCCTGCGGGTTATGGGAATGATCTCCTCTTCAATAACTACGTCTTCAATTTGGCCAATGGCGCCGGTACGGACTTCCCTTGTAGTCCACTCGAAAGCAATGAAGATCAGAACCAGTACAGAAACCAGTCCTATTTGCAGGAAAAGCCCCTTTTTGCTTTCAAGGTCGGCTCTTTCGGTCTTTTTGGGTTCCATGGCTTTAAATGTTTTGTTACTAATAAAATGGCCTCATAATTTAATAAAAAAAACACTAAATGTCAAGCAATTTTTTCATCCTTATTCAAGTTATTACCGGTTCAAGTATTACCGTGAAAAATATGACAAATGTCATGTTTGCTTCATTTGTAAAACGCTTTTAACAGCAGTAAAAGTATTTTCCCTTATGCAGGTGATCAGAATTTTAAGCTATAAGGAGGACATGTCCGCCCCTAAAAAGGATAATCAGATTTATTGCCCGGCCAGGAGACTAATAAATATGTTGGTTATCAATATGCAAAAAGGGCTGCCATTGAAGTGACAGCCCATTGTAAAGAATATATTTCTGATGGTTTATTCCAGAACAAAATTGATAGGGAACGTGAAACGCACCCTCACAGGTTCGTTTCTTTGCCTTCCGGGCTCCCATCTCGGCGATGATTCGATTACACGAACGGCTTCCCTGTCAAGTGAAGCATCAACTCCCCTCAAAACATTTACATTTGAAATTGAGCCGTTTGCTTCAACCACAAACTCAACTATTACCCTGCCCTGTATTCCGGCTTCAGCGGCTCTTTGTGGGTAACGCAGGTTTTCGGCTATCCACTGGCGGAAGTATTCATGATCCTGACCCTGGAATGTGGGCATGTCCTCTACAAGTACGAATATTTCTTCTTCATCCTCTTCCTCTTCAGCTACCGTGGTCATTATCCTGAAATCATCCCTTACTGCCCTGGTTTCGGCATCGTCAATTACAAACTCGTCTTCAATATCAACATCATCGTCAACAATTTCAAATTGCTCTGACGGTTCGGGTGCCGGAGGTGGCGGCGGCGGTGGTTCTTCGCGACGGGTGATCGGTATGATCTCCTCTTCAACAACCACATCATCAAGTTCTCCCATTGGGCCGGTCCTTACTTCTCTGGTTGTCCATTCAAAAGCGATAAGGATCAAAATAAGTACTGAAACCAACCCAATTTGCAGGAACAATCCTTTTTTCTTCTCGAGATTGGCCCTGTCGGTTTTTTTCAATTCCATAAGATAAATTTTATATATAAGTTCAGGTTTATTAATTGCGAAGTAGCAAAACTATGCAAATTTTTAAGGTAATCAAATTTTTTAAGATCAATTTTTATTTAATCTGTGTAAAATTTTAATAATAAACAGTTTTTTTCAGGCTTTATTGTGTATTAAAAATTAATGTAAAAAAAACCGGCAGCCATATGACTGCCGGTTTGGGAAATTTTTGTTATATATGTTTATTCAAGTACAAAGTTGATAGGGAATGTAAACCTTACCCTTACCGGTTCTCCTCTCTGTTCTCCGGGTTCCCAGTTGGGTGACGCTTCAATTACACGAACAGCTTCCTGGTCAAGTGCAGAATCTACTCCTCTTACAACTTCCACATTTGTGACTGAACCATCAGTTTCAATCACAAACTGAACTATAACTCGTCCCTGAATTCCTGCTTCAGCAGCCCTTGTAGGATAACGCAGGTTATCTGCTATCCACTGGCGGAAATGTTCATGGTCCTGTCCCTGGAATGTAGGCATATCCTCCACAAGTACAAATATTTCTCCTTCTTCTTCCTCTTCTTCTTCAATATCTGTCATTATCCTGTATTCATCCCTTGCAGCTGACCTTGTTTCGGCGTCTTCAATTGTAAACTCGTCGTCAAGATCAACATCATCATCGACTATTTCGAACTCTTCTGACGGCTCGGGAGAGGGTGGTGGTGGAGGCTCCTCTTCACGCCTTGTAACTGGGATCATTTCCTCTTCAACAATTTCCTCTTCCATCTCTCCCATCGGACCTTCCCTGACCTCCCTTGTTGTCCATTCAAATGCAATCAAAACAAGAACCAGTACAGTTACAAGCCCTATCTGAAGGAACAAGCCTTTTTTCTTTTCAAGATCCGCTTTTTCTGTTTTTTTTGGTTCCATAAAAAATACCTTCTTTTTTTTTGTGGATTATAAATCCTGGTTAAAAATTATTTAACTTATTTTTGTTAGGGTTTTTCCCCCTACTATGCCAACGGACTTATATTTATTATATTATGGTTTTTTTTGACATCCTCCGGGATTTGCCGGCATGTGCTTAAGACAGGAGATATTTTTTCCTGAAAGTTCAGGTAATATAATATGATGGTACCGTATATAAGGGGATAAAAGAAAAAATAATTAAAAAAAAAACAGTGTAATTATGAGAATAGCAGTTGTCGGGGCTACCGGAATGGTTGGCCAGGTTATTATGAAAGTGCTCGAGGAAAGAAAGTTCCCGGTAGATGAGCTGATACCGGCTGCTTCCGAAAGATCGGCCGGGAAAGAGGTTATAATGAACAAACAATCCTGGAAGGTATTGTCTGTAATAGAGGCACTCGAAAAGAAACCCCAGATAGCACTTTTTTCAGCAGGTGGCGATATCTCACGAAAATGGGCAGAGTTGTTCTGTAAAAATGGATGTGTGGTAATTGACAACAGTTCTGCATGGCGCATGGAGGAACATGTGCCCCTTGTTGTGCCTGAGATAAATGCCTCATCAATTGACGCGTCCCACAGGCTAATTGCCAATCCCAATTGCTCTACAATCCAGATGGTGATGGTACTGGCACCGCTTCACAAAAAATATGGAATAAAAAGGATTGTAGTTTCCACTTACCAGTCGGTTACCGGAACCGGTGCAAAAGCGGTGGAACAGATGATGAATGAAAGGGAAGGCAAAAAAGGTGAAATGGCGTACAGCTATCCGATTGACAAGAACTGCATTCCGCAATGCGATGAGTTTACAGCCGACGGTTATACAAAAGAGGAAATGAAACTGATCAACGAGACTCGCAAGATACTCGGAGACAGCAATATGCAGATCACTTCCACGGCAGTTAGGGTTCCTGTTACAGGGGGCCACTCCGAATCGGTTAATGTTACTTTCAGGAAGGATTATGATCTCGGTGAAGTGCATGATATCCTGAGCAACACCCGGGGAGTGGAAGTAATGGATAATCCGGTTAATAGCCTTTACCCTATGCCTTTAACTGCTGAAGGGAGGGATGAGGTGTTTGCAGGAAGGCTCCGGCGCGATCTTTCAGCATCAAATTCACTTAATATGTGGATTGTTGCGGACAACCTCAGAAAAGGGGCAGCCACAAATGCGGTTCAGATAGCGGAAAACTTGATTTATAAAAGATTAGTATAGAAAGTCGTCGTACGGGTACCTTTTTTTATGTATCTCACAAACCTTTTCGTAAAGCAAAGACTTCAACTCGTCAATATTTGTTTTCTTTTTGGCTGAAACAAATATACAGTTCCTGTCATTTTGAT
>PUMT01000132.1 GCA_003551495.1 Bacteroidota bacterium | reverse complement strand
CCCGCCACAAAAGCGGGCTTTTTTTATATTAAACCGCAACAGAAAAACTTAAAACTTTATAAAATGACTATGACTTCAGCTTACGGAAAAAAAAGCACCTTCAAAAGCAAAGAGATACCCTGTACAGAAAAAACCGGAGGGTATATACCACTGCTTGACCCAATGGAGACAGAATTAGGTGTGAGACTTGTAAAAGAAACTTTCATTTCATCACTTGAAAAAAAACTGAACCTTGTAAAGGTTACAGCCCCCCTTGCTGTTCGGGAGGGAGAGGGAGTTAATGATGACCTTGGAGGCTATGAGCGCCCGGTCACCTTTACAGTAAAACAAACCGGAACAAAAGCAAGCATTGTCCAGTCACTTGCAAAATGGAAAAGATTAAGGCTTGGCAGCCTTCGCATGAAGCCTGGAAACGGTTTATGGACAAATATGAAAGCATTGAGGCCTGACGACATTTTGAGTCCTATCCACTCGGTTCTGGTAGACCAGTGGGACTGGGAAAAATGCATTACAAAGGAGCAGAGGAATCCGGAGTTTTTAAAATCACAGGTTGAATGTATATATGAAGCCCTGAAGGATACTGAATCGGCTGTTTGCAGCGAATATCCCCAGATCAGGCCCATTTTGCCCCCAACAATAAAATTTATCCGTTCCGGTGAATTGCTTGATATGTACCCGGGGTTATCATCAAAAGAGAGGGAGGATGCTATTACCTCAAAATATGGTGCCGTTTTCATTGCAGGTATAGGAGAAAAACTGAATAACGGAGAACCTCATGATGTAAGGGCTCCCGATTACGATGACTGGAGCACTCCATGCAAAGAGGGATTCAATGGGCTCAACGGTGACATCATTGTACATAACCCGGTTACTAAATCGGCTTTTGAGATCTCATCAATGGGTATAAGGGTTGACCCGCACGCTCTCATGAAACAGCTCCGGGATACAGGGTGCACGGAGCGACTTGAGCTGGATTACCACAGAATGCTGATGGAAGAGAGGTTACCTGACTGCATTGGGGGAGGTATAGGGCAATCCCGTATCTGCATGCTAATGCTCAGGAAAGCCCATATAGGGGAAGTCCAGGCAGGAGTGTGGCCTCCTTCGGTTATACGTGAATGCAGGGAACAAGGGATAGAGCTGATCTGAAGATGTGCTTCCTGTTCTAATTTGACTATTAGCAGACACATTTATCAAATCCGGGGTTTTAATAAAAAGAGGTTTCCGCCTTGACTTTTATAAAAAAATCCCTTTCTTTGACTTTCAAAAAAAACATACTGCTATGGAAGGACTAACAGGTGTATTCTTCAGCGTTTCTTTGATCGGCCTTTTCCTGCTTGCCGGTAAATTTTTAAGGGTTCAGATCAGGCTTTTACAGAATATTTTCCTACCCGCTTCGATTATCGGAGGTTTTCTTGCACTGGCCTGCGGTCCTTTCCTGCTCAATATTCTTCCAGATTTTATTTACACCACATGGAACCAGGTTCCAGGGATTCTCATTAACTACGTTTTTGCCACGCTTTTCCTTGGAGTAGCGATCCCCGGGATAAAAACACTGTGGACCCAGGGGGGAAGCCAGT
The DNA here is from genome assembly GCA_003551495.1 of Bacteroidota bacterium. Lineage (GTDB taxonomy): Bacteria > Bacteroidota > Bacteroidia > Bacteroidales > PUMT01 > PUMT01. The sequence continues at coordinate 3,500 of PUMT01000132.1, read as the reverse complement.
TATGCCTCGGGGCAGTTGCGGGAGCCGGACAGTATTTTTTCGGCCTCCTGGTTACTGCTTTGCTGCTTGTTCCTTTCTTCGGTGTACCGCCAATTTTCGGCACAATACTAGAAATAGGTTTTGCAGGAGGACATGGTACGGCTGCCGGTATGAGACAGGTATTCATAGACCATGGATTCCCGGCAGGTGCCGATCTGGCGCAAATGTCAGCTACAGTGGGTATTCTTATGGCAGTAGTAGGTGGTGTTTTTTACATTAATATAGCGATACGGCGTGGCTACTGCGCTCAGCTGGATATAACAAAAGGTATTCCGGAATATAAGAAGAGAGGACTGATCAATGAACCCGACCGCTTTCCGTCCTCTACAGCAACTGTTGCATCAGAATCGGTCGAACCCTTTGCATTTCATTTTGCCATAACATCTGTTGCTGTTCTCATTGGCTGGCTCATGCTGCTGGGTGTTCAAAACCTGCATCCTGCACTTGAAGCATTCCCCCTCTTTCCCCTGGCCATGATCGGTGGGATGCTTGTTCAGGTTGCATCTTTCAGACTTAAGATAAGCCGCTTTTTTGACAGGCTTACATTTGAGCGTATCCTTGGTTTTTCACTTGATATGCTCGTTGTGGCAGCTATAGCTTCTATCAGACTTGACCTTTTCATAGCCAATTTCTGGCCTTTCATAATACTTATGGTTGTTGGTATTACCTGGCTCTTTATCTGCCTCACAATACTTGCCCCAAGGATGTTCCCATACAACTGGCTCGAAAGGGGTGTAACCGAGTACGGAATGCAAACCGGCGTAACTGCGATGGGCTTGCTGCTGCTGAGGCTTGTCGATCCGCAATATAAAACTGATACGGCTCAGGCGTTTGGGTTCAAGCAGATGCTTTATGAGCCTTTCTTTGGAGGCGGACTCATTACGGCAACAGCCCCAATACTGGTATTTAACCTTGGAATTTGGTGGTCAATCATCTCTGCCGGCTTGATAATGGCATTTTTCCTGTTCCTGTCCTGGCTGAACGGATGGGCGCAGTTGAAGTCCCGCAAGGGCTGAAAGCAGAAACAGGCCGGCCGGAACCAAATAAAACAGTAGCCGGATGAACACAGAAAAAAAGAAATTCATAACCAGCCTTTACTTCCCGGCCGGCCTGCTCGTTACGATTTGGCTGATCAAGCTGACCGAGATAGTTTTCGGAATAAACTTCATATATCTTGGAATCTATCCGCTTGAAATAAGCGGTCTTACCGGAATAATATTTGCACCTCTAGTTCATGCAAGCCTGGCTCATCTTGCAGCAAATTCTGGTCCGCTCTTTTTCCTGAGTATTGCAGTATTTTACTTTTACCGCCCTGTAGCCTGGAAAGTGATTTTCTTCATCTGGATATTCACCGGATTATGGGTATGGGTCGGGGCAAGAGAAGCATACCATATAGGGGCAAGTGGGCTGGTTTACGGGTATGCCTCGTTCATCTTTTTCAGCGGTATAATAAGAAGCAGCAGGGAGTTGATGGCACTATCACTGATAGTGGTTTTTCTGTATGGCGGAATGGTTTGGGGGATATTTCCAATAAAAGAGACCGTTTCATGGGAGTCTCATCTTCTTGGAGCTTTCGCCGGGTTGTTGCTCTCATTCTACTTCCGGGAATACGGCCCCAAACGCAAAAAGGAATTAACTGATGATGAGACTGAGCTTTATGAAAACGGGGAAACAGAACCAGGGGAACCTGATTTAAACGAAAATTACAACCATGAGGGTAACAACACCGCTGAGGAGAAAGGGTGAAATCTTACAAGGATACGGTATAATTTACCGGTAAAATAAAAAAATAACGACACCGCTGAGGGGAAAGGGTGAAATCTTACGGCAAATATGAACCTAATAAGCAAATGATTCGTTATATAAAGTATGGCAGCCGACTACTACTATAATATCCTTGGTCTGACACCCGGTGCATCAATAAGGGAAATAAAATCGGCATACAGGTCAAAAGCCAAAGAATTCCATCCTGACCTGAACAAATCGCCCGAAGCCCACAAGAAATTCATCATGGTTAATGAAGCCTATACCTTTTTGATCAGCTACCTGGAAAGAGGGTATGCCAATCAATACCATAGGTGGCATGAACACTGGAATGCATACGGCAAACATCAGGCAAGAAGAAGAGCGGAAAAAAGGGCGGGGATGAATTTTAGCGATTTTAAAAAAACCAATATTTATCAGACAACTGATCTTTTGTCCAATTTACTTGACTATTTCGGATTGATACTCGGGATTTTTATTATTTTTGCTTCTGCCTTCGGAATGTACGTGCAGGGCTTCTACCTTGAAGTTGAAGGCGAAGAACTGGTAAATATAAGAGGTGTGGTTCTGGAAATTATGACAACCATTGCCGGACTGTTCTTCATAACAATAACATTAAGTAACATCAGAAAACACAAAAAGAATTCCAAAAAGTTAAACGATGATTAAGATCAAACGCCCGACATTGCTGCTTGATAAACAGAAGTGCCTTGCAAACATATCTTTTATGGTCGAGAAGGCAAAGGACAAGAACATAGTATTGAGACCCCACTTCAAGTCACACCAGTCCCATACAATAGGCAAATGGTACAGAAATGCCGGTACCGAAAAGATAACCGTCTCCTCAATGGTAATGGCAGAATATTTTGCTGCAGACGGATGGGATGATATTGCGGTTGCATTTCCTTTTAATATACATGAGATAGAAGAAGCCAACAAACTCGCTTCGTCAATTACCCTGCATCTTACAGTATGCTCTGCAGAAACCGTTTCCTATATTGCAAATAACATCACCTCTCCTGTCAGCATTTACATAAAGATTGACACAGGCTATCACCGAACCGGACTACAAACTGATAATACTGATGAGATTGATGCAATACTGGATGTTATTTGTAAGTCTGATAAGCTAAGCTTTACCGGTTTCCTGGTTCACAGCGGAGAAACATCAAAGGTCAGGTCGGAAGAAGAAGTTAAAAAAATTCATATTGACTCTCAGAACCAGCTTGCAGGGTTAAGAAAAAGGTATGAAAAAACCTGGCCGGGAATGATTATTTCAACCGGCGACACACCTACAGCCGTATTAATGGATGATTTTACCGGGATTGATGAGATAAGGCCGGGGAAATTTGTTTTCTTCGACCTTACACAGCATCATGTCGGTGCGTGCAGCACTTCACAGATCTCCATTGCAATGGCGTGTCCTGTTGTATCAAAACACCCTGAACGCAAAGAGATAGTGATATACGGGGGGGCGATACACTTCTCCAAGGATGAGTTGATACTCCCCGGCGGAAAACGTGTTTACGGACAGGTTGTTGAGCTTACGGCTGACGGGTGGGCAGATGAGCCGGTTGAAGGGGCATATCTATGCGACCTTTCGCAGGAACACGGGATAATACGGCCTGAAGATGGCTTTTTTGAAAGAATTGAGCCGGGGATGGTCGTTGGGATCTTGCCTGCACGTGCCTGTCTTT
>PUMT01000174.1 GCA_003551495.1 Bacteroidota bacterium | reverse complement strand
CCCCATACCCCTGAAAGAGTAGGGGGAGCTGCGGGGTTTGAATATCCCTCCCCTCATTATCCTGATATTGTTTTCGTCAAGGAAGCGGGCAATCTTTTCAACCTGCTCCTCGCTTTCGATGGAGCAGGGACCCATAACAACCGACAGGTCTTTACGGGACACAACCACCCCGTCACCAAGGTCTATTTCGGTATCATTTACCTTCCAAAGTCTGGACACCAGCTTATTGTCATCCTCCACCATGTGCACATCCTTTACACCCGGAAGGGATCCCATTCTCCTCATGTCAAACTGCACTTTCCCTGTGCATATTATGTAACGGGCGTTTTGTGTCCTCACTTCGGAGGTATTAAAACCCGATTCTGTTGCCAGTCCGGTTATCCTTTCAAGCTGTTCGCCGGTGCAATTATTTTTTAATTGTATCAACATCTTATTTAATATTTGTTATCCGAAAAGGTCATTCTTAAGTTCCCTTGCTGCATTTTCAGGTTCTTTGAGTTCCATTAGCTTTCTCATAAAAGCTGTACCGGTTATTGCCCCTGCGGAGTATTCCCATGCCTGCAGCAGTGTTTCCCTGTCCTTTATCCCGAAACCGGCAATATATATATTCGACAGGTTCATCTTTTTGAGGCTTTTTAAAAAGTGTGTACGGGAAGTGCTGCTTTTGCTAACACCCGTGATGGATGAAGAGCCTACTGCATATATGAAAGCGGTTGACAGGCTGTCCGCCCTCCTTATCCTCTCATGTGGTGTTGTAGGTGTTACAAGGAAAATAAAATGCAGTCCGTACTTCCCGAATATTTCCCGGTATTTTTCCGCGTATTCATCGGGCGGCAGGTCGGGCAGAATAACTCCCGAAACTCCTGCTGATGCAGCCCTTTTGCAGAATTTTTCCACTCCGTACTGAAACACCGGATTGAAGTAACCCATAAGTATCATGGGTATAGTAACTTTTCCGGCAAGTTCGTCAAGCTGACCAAAAAGTTTTTCAATGCTCATGCCGTTTGCAAGGGCTGTGTGACTGGTTTGCTGGATAACCGGACCGTCGGCCAGTGGATCGGAGTAGGGTATCCCTATCTCAACAAAGTCTGCTCCGTGCTTTTCAAGGGCTGTCAGTATATCCCCCGTACTTTCGGGATAAGGGAATCCTGCGGTAAAAAATACCGAGAACAGTTTTTCCTTTTTCTCCTGAAGCAGTTTCGTTAGCCGGTTTTCCTTGTTTATCTGTGTACCGGATAATTTATCCATAACTGATATTTTTATGCATTGATCTTCTGTCAGGGTATTCAAACTTTTTGCTGTTTCGGTGTATCTGACCTGCCCCTTCCTTCAAAATAGGTGCTGTAGGTTTCCATATCCTTGTCGCCCCTGCCTGAGAGGCATATTACAATGACCGAACCGGGTTCAAAGGTGATCTTCTCCAGTAGTGCTACAGCGTGGGCGGATTCAAGTGCGGGTATTATGCCTTCCGTTTCGGTTAGCCGGAATGCAGCTTCTATTGCTTCCGAATCGGTTACCGGAAGATATTGAGCCAGTCCCTTTTCGTTCAGCCATGCGTGAACCGGACCAATACCCGGGTAATCCAGTCCGGCCGAGATAGAATGTGTCTCCAGCACCTGTCCGTCACCATTTTGCAGTAAAAGTGTCATAGAGCCGTGTATAACCCCCGTGCTTCCCCTGTTGATACTGGCAGCGGTTTTTTCACTGTCAACTCCTTCCCCGGCCGCTTCGGCTCCTGTTAGTTTTGTTTTCCCGTTCCCAATAAAATGGTAGAAAGCTCCTGCCGCATTGCTTCCGCCTCCTACACACGCCAGCACATGTCCGGGTTCACCTTTTTCCCCGGCATCCCTGAGCTGTGAGATAGTTTCGCGGCTGATAACGGACTGCAATCTGGTTACCAGGTCAGGATAGGGGTGGGGGCCGATAGTTGAGCCTATCAGGTAATATGTGTCATCAGGATTGTTAATCCAGTGCCTTATAGCTTCGTTGGTTGCATCCTTGAGGGTGCGGCTTCCGGAATCCACAGGCACAACGGTAGCACCGAGCATTTCCATTCTTGTAACATTGAGCTTCTGGCGCATGGTATCTTTTTTGCCCATGAAAACGGTACAGGGAAGGTTCATCAGCGCGCAGGCGGTTGCAGTTGCCACACCATGCTGTCCTGCACCCGTTTCTGCTATAATGTGCTTCTTTCCCATTTTGACCGCCAGCAGTGCCTGTCCCAGCACATTGTTCAGCTTATGCGACCCGGTATGGCAGAGATCTTCCCTTTTCAGGTAAACCCTTGCCCCGGTTTCGCGGGAAAGGTTCTCTGCCAGATATAAGGGCGTTGGCCTTCCCCCGTAATTTTTCAACAGCTTCTCAAGTTCAGCTTTATAGATTTCATCTGATAAAACAGAGCGGTAACATTCACGTAGTTCCTCTACATTTGCCCAAAGGAGTTCGGGAATGTAAGATCCCCCGTACTGTCCGTAAAACCCCCTGTCGTCAGGGGATATTTCCATATTTTCCATTATTGTAGGAGTTTGTTTTATCTCTTTATATTTCTGCATTCATTTATAAATTTTTCCAGTGCTACCGGTGATTTTATCCCTGGTGAAATTTCAAAACGGCTGTTCAAATCCACCCCGGCCATCCCATTCATCCGGAGGCCGGTAATATATTCAGCGTCGGGCGGGCCTATACCACCGCTCAGCAGGTATGGCGTTTTACAGATGTAGCCATTCAGCACTCTATGATCGAACTTTTTTCCGGTGCCACCCGGTCTGGCAGCAGCAGTATCAAACAGGAACAGGTCGCATTTCCCTTCATAAAGTGATATTTCTGAAGGCAGCCTGTCATTTATCCGGAATGCCTTTATTACCTCACACAGTTTTTTCAGGCGGGCACAGTAGTCAGGCGACTCATTGCCGTGAAGCTGGATCGCTTCAAATTTGTACTTCTTTACCAGCTCTTCAGCCCTCTCTTCATCTTCGTCAACCATTACACCCACCTTTTTTACATTCCCCGGTATGGAACTTAATGAAAGTTGACCGATCGTACCACTTACATCACGGGGTGAGGGGGGATAAAAGATGAATCCCATATAGTCAGGTTCAAGTGCCATAACCGCACTTATATCACCGTTGTTTGTTATGCCGCAGACTTTTATGAGCATTTTTGTTTTTTTATTGTAATTTCACCAGGATCAGGGACACCTTTTCAAATCTTTTTTTCTGAATGGTTGACTTTATCCTCATTGCCCGGAGAGTTTGAAGTATTGCCAACAGGTCTGGCTTCCAGTTCCCTTATCTGACTAATAAATTTTTCACATTTTTTTCCCGGGTTTGAACTTTCCATAAAATAGCTGCCTATCAGGAAGCCGTCGAACCCGGCCTTTTTCAGGCTGATGTATTTTTCAGGGGAGTCGATGCCGCTCTCAGCAATTTTTATTACACCTTTTGGCAGCTTGTCAGCAAGTTTGCAGCCGTGACTGTATTCGACACTGAAATCTTTCAGGTCCCTGTTGTTTACACCTATCAATTCAGCTTCGGGAGGCAGCTTTGCAATGCACTCCTCATTGTGTACCTCGAAAAGCACCTCCATTGAAAGCAACCCGGCAAGATCCGACAGCTTTTTCAGCTCTTTTTCTGAGAGTATGCCTGCAATGAGCAAAATGGCATCAGCACCTATGCTTCTTGCTTCATGAACCTGGTACTGGTCAATTATAAAATCTTTCCGCAGTACCGGGCAAAAGTTATATTTTCTGGCAATTTCCAGGTCTTTATTGCTGCCACCGAAAAACTTCCTGTCAGTCAGAACCGAAAGAGCGGATGCTCCCGCCCTCATATACTCAAGGCATACCACTGAAGGTTCGGCAAACTCATTTATCACTCCCCTTGAGGGGGACTTCCTTTTGAATTCTGCTATTATACCGGACAGGTCGGGCCTCTTTATGTAGGAGGAAAGTGAAACTGCAGGGGAAGAGTAAAATATGCTTTTTTCAAGGAGCTTCACAGGGTAAAGTTCCTGCTGCTCCTTCACTTCTGCCAGCTTGGCTTCAATTATTGTATTAAGTATTGACATATATATCAGGTTATTAATTGTACTTTTTTTGCAGGCTGATCAGCTTTCTGAACACCTCCATCGCCTTGCCCGACTCGATTGATTCGCCGGCCAGGGCAACCGCTTCCTTCAGTCCGCATTCCCTGTGGCATTGTATTGCCAGTGCAGCATTCGCCTTTACTGTGTTTTTCTGCTGCAGGGCCGACCGGTTTTCGAGAACTGACATGAATATTCGTGCCGCATTTTTCACATCTTCGCCGCCGCTCAGGTCGGCCGGGGTAACAGGCGGAAGACCGAAGCTGTCAAGCTGCAGTAATCCGTCACCTTTTGCAGTAAATATTCTCACATCCGATGTAAGGGAGACTTCATCGTAGCCGTCAAGACTGTGCACAACGGTGAAGTTTTTCTTCTCCTGCTGGAGCAGGTAACTGTATATCCTGCCGGCTTCAATATTGAATACGCCGCTTACCTGGTAACCGGGATTTGCAGGGTTCACAAGCGGGCCAAGTATGTTGAAAAATGTTTTAACACCTATCTGCTTGCGTATTTTTCCCACCGCTTTCAGTGCAGGGTGGAAAAGCGGGGCATGCATAAAGCAAATTCCTGCCTCATCCATCTCCCTGTAAAGTTTTTCCCTGTCGCTGCTGAACCTGTAACCGAGGTACTCCATTACATTGGAGGAGCCGGAAGCTGATGATACCCCGTAGTTGCCGTGTTTGGCAACCGGTATGCCGGCTCCGGCCACAACAAAAGCTGAAAGGGTTGAAATGTTGAAAGTGTTCTTGCCGTCACCCCCTGTACCGCATACATCTATTGCATCCCTTCCGTTCAGTTCAACCCTGTGTGCCAGTTCCAGCAAGGCTTCCCTGAAACCAAGCAGTTCTTCGAGACTGATGTTTCTCATTATATATGCTGTGAGAATTGCGGCGCTTTGTGATTCATTCACAGTGCCATTGGCAATCCCATGCATCAGATCCATTGCTTCGGATCTTGAAAGGCGTTGAGATTCAAGAAGTTTTGTTAGTATTTTCTTCATTTTTTCCGGTATT
>PUMT01000214.1 GCA_003551495.1 Bacteroidota bacterium | reverse complement strand
TTCGATCAGGCCTGCCCAGCCTCGCCTGATGCCAATCACTTTGTAGCCTTCGCGCAGAGCCCTTATGGTAATTGCCCTTATGGCGGGGTTGAGTCCTGGCACATCCCCGCCACCGGTCAAAATTGCAATAACTCCCTTATTTTTTTTGATGCCGGTCATTGCATTGTTTTTTCAGGTTAATAAAAATGAAAACATAAAAAATCCGGGAGTCCCATACCTCATCATAATGATATCAGGAGCAACCCTCTACCTTCTTTATCTCAAGGTCTTCTATCAGCCATTCGAAATCATCCGACTCGATCTCTTCGTTACTGAGAACCGAACTTCTGTAATAAACCCCGTTCAGCCTGCCTGTTTTTGCAAGCTTCGGTCTGATGCAGAGTTCTGTGGTCTGACTGCTTTCTTTAACTACAGGTCCCATATAAAAATCAACCTGGAAAGAAACTTCAACCGGGTAATCGTTGGTGTTTTGAACCTTCAGACGCAGTTCAAGCGGACTGCTTCTGTCGAAGAAACTGGAACGTGACCAGCGGTAAGAAAACTCCACACCGTCTTCGGTTTTGAATTCCTGGTAGCGTTGAGCCTGCGCATCGTTAACGTTAGATGCAAAAAAGAAAATCCCCAGAACAAATAAAGGTAAAAGCCTGATTGGTTGCATAGAATTAAAAGATTTATAGTTAGAAATACTTAATATACAAAAAAAAGATCATCATATTGTGTGCCAAAATTGTATTGGAATTAGACTATCGTCTTATTATGGCTCCTGCCTCCTTTTCAAAAGCTTTTGCAAGGGCTTCCATCGTATCGTCAATTTGTTTGTCAGTCAGAGTCTTCCCGGGATCCTGCAAAATGAAGTTTACCGCATAGGACTTTTTCCCTTTTTCGATCTTTTCACCTTCATAAACATCAAAAAGCGTAATACTTTTCAGCAGTTTTTGTTCAGTTCTAAAAGCTATATGTTTGATATTCGCAAATTTAACGTTGCGGTCAAGCATCATTGCCAGGTCTCGGCTGACTTCAGGATATTTAGGTATCTCATTATAGACAACCTGTTGACTGGCCGAAATATTCACCAGTTCCGTCCAGTTAATTTCAGCTGCAAAAACATCCCGGGGAATATCGAACTGCTTCAGAAGCTTCCTGCCAACTTTTCCGCACCATGCTATCACGTTGTTACCTGAAGAATAACGGAGGCATTCGGAGAAAAGTTCGTTTTCAGCCTCTTCGGCTTTTATTGTTTCTGCATTGTTGACAATACGGAGTATAACGGCTTCCACATACCCTTTCAGGTCAAAAAAATCAAATTCCCTTCCCTTTTCATTCCAGAGTGTCTTTCCGGTGTTGCCTGAAAGAATTATGGAAAGGCATTCAGTTTCCCTGTAGTTATCGAGCGTGCCTCTTTTCCCTTTTTTATCATTGTAACGGTATACGTTACCGAATTCATACAGCATGAGGTCGCTGTTTTTCCGGTTCACATTGTAGGCCACAGTTTCAAGTCCGCCAAACAGTAGTGTCTGTCGAAGTGAATCAAGGTCTGCGCTGAGCGGATTGATCAGTCTGGCAAGGTTTGCTTCAGGGAAAACCGGCTGTCCCGAATAATTTGACGATTTGGTTATGGAGTTTGTCATTATCTCATGAAACCCTTTACTGCTCAGCATATTTGCAATTGTATTGAATATCTTCTCCCGGTCGGGTTTCTGGGCGTAGGAGATTGTTGAATTAACAGAATCGCTGACAGAGACCCTGTTGTAACCGTAAATGCGCAGGAACTCCTCAATCACGTCCGCTTCGCGCGTAACATCGGTACGGTATGCCGGAACCTCAAGCAGCAATCCGGCTTCACTTTCGTTCCGGATTATGATTTCAAGTGATTTGAGTATCTGTTTGATAAGTGAGGGGTCAATTATTTCGCCTACAAGCCGGTAGAGGTTTTTGTATGTCAGTTTAATAATGGGATTGGGAATGGGTTCCGGGTAAACGTCCACAATTTCAGATGATATCTCTCCTCCTGCAATTTCCTTTATCAGCATTGCAGCCCTTTTGAGTGCGTAAACAGTTATGTTCGGATCTGCACCCCTTTCGAAACGGAATGATGCATCTGTGGTCAGTCCATGCCTTTTGGCTGTTTTGCGTACAGAAACAGGGTTGAAGTGGGCGCTTTCCAGGAAAATATTTCTTGTCTCCTCATTAATTCCCGATTCCAGTCCGCCATAAACTCCTGCAATACACATACCTTTCCTTGTATCACATATCATTAAGTCCTCTGCGGAAAGAGTCAGTTCTTCATTATCCAGGGTCACAAAGGGAGTCCCCTCCGGCAGATTGCGCACTACTACCTTTTTGCCTTCAATTTTGTCGGCATTGAAAGCATGCAGGGGCTGCCCGGTTTCAAGCATTACAAAGTTTGTAATATCGACTATATTGTTGACTGGTTTATGGCCGGTAGCACGCAGAAGATTTTGCAGCCATTGCGGTGAAGGACCCGTTTTTATTCGAGAAACTGTAAGGGCTGAGTAACGTGGGCATGCTGATATGTTTTCAATCTCCACATCGATATGGTTGCTGTTGTTGTCAATTTTGAATCCTTCAACCGGTGGCTTTTTCAGGGTAACCTGACCGGTTTGTCCGAGGAATGCGGCAAGGTCACGTGCAACGCCAATATGTGAAGCTGCATCTATGCGGTTGGGAGTCAAACCGATTTCAAAAACATGGTCGGCTACAGCTTCAAAGTATTCAATTGCAGGTGTTCCCGGAACGGCAGATTTTTCAAGAATCATTATCCCTTCGTGGGAACTTCCCAGTCCCGCTTCATCTTCCGCACAGATCATTCCTTCCGATACCTCACCCCTGATGGATGTCTTTTCAATTATTTCAGTTTTCCCTCCGATTTTCAATTTGCTTCCTGGAGGTGCAACAACGACCTTGCAGCCTGCAGCTGTATTGGGAGCCCCGCATACTATTCTGAGAGGCTTGCCCTGTCCGGTATTCACTTTTGTAACCCACAGGTTATCGGCACGGGGATGTTTTTCACAGGTAAGGATCTCACCGATTACAAGGTCAGCAAGCCCTTCGCTGCCCGGGTCGTAAACCTTTTTAGACTCCACTTCCAGTCCGGTATTGGTCAGAATATCCGCAGTAATTTCAGGCTCCAGTTCAGTATCCAGGTAATATTTTAACCAGTTGAGTGATACGTTCATTTTATGAAATTATATGTTGTTGAATATTGACTTATAGAAGTTACAAAACTAATGAAATATTGAAATAATAGTTTTATTTTCCGTGTAAACTTCCGATATGCCCGGTTATTATTTAGCTGCGCCGGGTTTCACATTAAATCTGTTTATGTGCCTGTTTTCGGATAAAAAAAAATTCATGTACATTTGCTGAAGTGTTAATAAAGAAAGGAGAAAAAATTGAAAGAGAACGAAAGGCCATTAATACTGGTGACAAATGATGACGGGGCTAATGTTCCGGGTATCAGGAATCTTATTGAGATAGTCAAACCTATGGGTGATGTGGTGGCAATTGCTCCCGATGAAGGCCGTTCTGGTATGTCGCATGCAATTACAATCAAGTACCCCCTGAGGGTTGCATTGCTGCGTGAGGAAAAGGGGTTTGTTTTTTACTCCTGCTCGGGGACGCCGGCTGACTGTGTTAAGCTTGCACTTGACCGGCTGGTAGAGCGTAAGCCCGACCTCCTTGTTTCAGGCATTAATCATGGTTCAAACACATCCATAAGCGTTGTTTACAGTGGCACGATGGCTGCTGCCATAGAAGGAGGGATCCACGGAATCCCCTCTGTAGGGTTATCGGTGGTGGATCATTCGCCCCACGCAGAATTCTCCGCTGCCGTTACTTTCGGGGAAAAGATTGTGAAGAATACTCTTCTGAATGGATTGCCTGACGGTGTATGCCTTAATGTCAATTTCCCCGCGAAAAAAGCTGAAGAAATAAAGGGTGTTAAGGTGTGCCGGCAAACACGGGGATTCTGGAAAGAGGAGTTCGAGCACCGGGTTGATCCGCTTAAACGTGATTATTTCTGGTTAAAGGGATATTTTGAAAATTATGAACCGGGCGCTGAAGATACAGATCAGTGGGCTATCAAAAACAATTTTGTTTCTGTGGTTCCTGTTAACGTTGATTTTTCAGCTCTGCACGTAATGGAAAAACTTGCTGCGGTATATGAAAAAAGAATCAAGGTTTAACAGTCTTAAACTTGGACTGGTCCTGGGAATGATTGTACCTGCAGTCACTTTTTCGATACTGTATTTCATCAGGCACGATTATATGACTTTCAGGGATTTTTTGCATTACATTGTTCTCAGGAATGTTTATATTCAAGTTATTACTATGAGCATTGTCCCCAATGTTCTGTTATTTTTCCTTTTTGTCAGGAATGGCTATCTTTCATCAGCAAGGGGTACACTTATTGCAACTGCACTTTTTACAGGGATAATTTTTTTGCTGAGGTTTATCGTATTTTGAATCTGCCATCTAAAATAATTGATTTTGCCGGTTACCTTAGCACTAAAAAGCTTTTTTTAATCAAATTTAATGTTGCGCTTTGAAATACTATATTATTGCAGGTGAGCCCTCGGGCGATCTGCACGCTGCCAACCTTATAGGTGAGTTGAAGAAAACCGATCCCGAACCGGATTTTCGTTTCTGGGGGGGTGATATGATGCAGGAGCAGGCCGGCACTCCCGTCAAACATATTCGTGAAACTTCCTATATGGGGTTTATAGATGTGCTTGTCAACCTTCGGTCTGTTTTTGCAAATATTCGTTTCTGCAAGTCAGACATCATTCGTTATAATCCTGATGCACTCATACTTGTAGATTATCCGGGGTTCAACCTCCGGATTGCCAAATATGCCACAAAGATCGGAATAAAGGTGTTTTATTATATATCGCCCAAGGTATGGGCATGGAACAGCTCGAGGGTGAAAATCATAAAGAAATATGTACCGCACATGCTTACTATTTTGCCTTTCGAGACGGAGTTTTACAGGAAACACGGCTATAAGGCGGTATATGTAGGTAACCCCCTTATAGACGCACTGAAAAGCTATCCATTTAAAGATGAGGACTTCGATTCGTTTGC
>PUMT01000005.1 GCA_003551495.1 Bacteroidota bacterium | reverse complement strand
TTCCAGCCGGATCAGTGAGTTTTACGTGAATGTTTCTTGAGCCTGGTTCTGCGAAAATACTGCCGTTAATTTCAAAGTCGATAAAGGTCTGGTCAACCCTGCGGGCACGTTCCACATACCTGTCCGGGCAAATTCTTCTCAATTGCCTGTTCTTAACGCAAATGTTGTAGGCATTAAGTACCCTGGCCTGCTCTTTACGGTCAACAAGATGTTGATGTTCAACCTGCAGGTTTTCAAGCCTCTGTTTGACTTTTTGCAGGTCAGATGCAAGCTCTTTGCGCTCCTGCTGAAGATCCTGGTGCTCTTCTTCCAGTTCCTTGTATTCTGCAAGTTCACGCCTTAATGCATCTGCTTCAGCCGCTTCCCGGCTGAGCCTTGCAATCCGCGCATCCTTTGCCCTTATTTCGTTTTCCAGTTCGGCAGCTTTTTGTTCGAGCTGCTCAACCTGCTTGTTTATCTCCTCTATTGTTGCGCGGTACTGCCTGTTGGATTCTGTGATTTTTTGATTTTCAGAAACCACCAGGTCCTTTTCAGCCTGTAACTCATCTTTCATATCGGTCAACCTGGAACTTCTGGTAAACAGGATCACATTTCCAATAATTGATAGCAGTAATATTACAGCAATGACTATTGCCGTGTTCCTTTGTGTTGCCACGCGGCGTTCCAGCCGTTTTTCTCTGTAGTTTTCCATAGTTTGTTGATTTTATCCGGCGGGGTTTATTTGTACTTCGACTTCCACTTTCGCCGGATCAGTGCAGCTAATATATGATGTTTTTCGAATAAATGCAAATGATTCGGAATGTTTGTTGGCCTTTAAAAATAGTAATATTGAAAATTTCATTCCTTAATACGCAAAAAAGGATTTGAATGTTGCATTAGTTCAAACAGAATGATAAGAAAATCGGAAAATTATTCATATTTTTGGAGGTGAGAAAAACCAGTTTTTAATATGCCGGAAGAAAGGGACTTTTTAGCCAATCACAAGCTCCAGCATGTGAGGCGTTATGAAGAAATGTTGAGCAATAACGCCTCCTTCTATTTTGATGTTGATCAGTTTGAAGAAATAATCGACTATTATCTTCTTCATAATAAGACATCCAAAGCTTTAAAAGCGGTTTTGCATGCAGCAGATCAACATCCTTCCGCGACCAGCTTATTCCTGAAAAAAGCCCAGGTGCTGAACGATAAGGGAGAGCCAGGTGAAGCACTTGGAATATTAAACAAAATAGAAGGAATAGAAAGCTCTAATCCTGAAGTTTACTATACAAAAGGTGTTGCATTATATATTTCCGGCAATACTGAACAAGCAATTGAACAGTTTCATGTTGCTATCCGCCTTTCTGATGATTCCGGAGGAGAAATCATTTCAAATATAGCTTTGTTTTTTGAGCAACAGGGAAAGCCGTCAATGGCCCTGAAATATTTTCGTATGGCATGCAGGTATGATCCTGACAATGTGTCGTTAATATATGATCTGGCCTATTGCTACGAAAAACTTGATGATTTCAGCAACTCTGCCTACTATTATGAACGCTGTCTTGATGCCGACCCTTTTTCAGCCGGTGTATGGTACAACCTGGGTGTTGTTTACAGTCATGCGGGTGAATCTGAAAAAGCAATTCAGGCCTTTGATTATTCCATTGCCCTTGAGGATGATTTTGTTTCGGCTTATCTGAATAAAGCCGGAATATTGGCGGATCAGGAAAGATACAGTGAGGCTGTTGCCGTTTATCATGAATTATCCGGACTGGAACCGAATAATGAAGAGTTTGCTGCCTGTATAGGTGAGTGTTATGAAAAAATGGAAGAATGGGATAAATCAAGGTATTATTATTCAAAAGCACTTGATATTAATCCTGATTATGCAGGTGCCTGGATAGGTCTGGGGATGATACTGGCCGGTCAGCAAAGAGTTCCGGAAAGCCTGTATTATGTCAAAAAAGCAGTTGAACTTGAGCCTGATAATTCCGATTTCTGGAAAATTATGGGCAATATCTATTTCAGGCTTGAATTTACGGGCAGGGCACTTGAAGCTTTTTCCAGTTCGGTAAAGCTAAACCCCTCTGATCATGAATCCTGGATAAATATAGCAGAAATATACCTGCGCAGAAAGCAAACTGCAAATGCATCGGAAATTCTTAATAAAGTAGCATTGTCGGAGCCTCCAGGTGCCGGGGTAAATTACAGGCTCTCGGCCTGTTTCATGGTATCGGGCGATAAGGAAAATGCGAAAAAATTCCTCGAAAGGGCTTTAAAGACAGACTTCGGGATGCGTAACGAATATATCAGTTATTTTCCGGGCGGAGCTAAAAATGAAATAGTGGCCGGTATGGTTGAAAAATATTCCGGAAACAGGAAACAGTAGTGTTTTATCATCCCTCCCCGTTTATGATTGCTGGAATATAAACCGGTTTTAAACCCAAAAAGTGTTCAGGTTCTTTAAATAAAAAATGCCCGTTATACGGCTTTTTTCAACATTATTTAAATTATTTTCAACAATATAAATGCTTGTTTTATTGATAAATAAATATAATGATTTAAAGTGTTTGTGAAGACAATGAATTTTAAAGGAATAATCAAAGATCATATTTTAGCCAATATTAATGTTTCTGCAAAGGGTTTTGTTGTAGGTGCAGCCAACGTGATTCCGGGTGTATCAGGCGGGACTATGGCACTGGTTACCGGAATTTTTGAAAAATTGATTCATTCCATAAGGTCTATAGATGGTTTTGCCTTAAAAATGCTATTTAAAGGTAGGTTTAAAGAGTTTTCAATTCATATAAACTTCTTTTTTCTGGTTGCTTTTTTTACAGGTGTTATTTTAAGCATATTCACTCTTGCCAGGCTATTGGACTATTTTTTTCAGCATTACCCGGTGTATATATGGGCTTACTTCTTCGGACTGATACTTGCATCGGTGTTTTATGTCGGGAAATCAATTCCTGCCTGGAGGTTTGATACTTTTTTTTTCCTGATAGCAGGGGCATCCGTTGCTTTTTTTATTTCACTTGCTTCACCTGCTACTGAAAATGAAAATTTTCTCTATCTGGTTCTTTCAGGTGCTGTTGCAGTTTGCAGCATGATCCTGCCCGGATTGTCGGGTTCTTTTATACTGATTATAATGGGTAATTACCAGCTTGTTGCCATTGAGGCGATAAACAATCTCAGGCTCGATATTTTATTTCCGGTATTTACAGGTATTGTTGGGGGACTGCTGATTTTTTCCAGAATTCTTTCCTGGCTGTTCAGAAAATACAGAAACAGGACCCTTGCTGTTTTAACTGGAATTATCGCGGGATCTTTACCACTGTTGTGGCCATGGAAATATCCCGTCTATAAAACCGATTCCTGTGGTAATGCAATAACCGGGAAAAGGGGAGAACTCTTAATTGAAGCATACGAACGTTATATTCCATCTTCTTTTACTTCTGAAGTTTTTACAGCTTTTATCTTAATGGCAGGAGGAATTGCCTCCATACTTCTGGTTGAGTTGATTGCAGGATACCGATCAGGAAAAGAACAAGAAAAACAATAGCGTATATTTACATATGTAACGTCAAAATAATGTATTTTATTTGACTACATATGTAATTTTAATAGTATTATATCACCTATAATCAGATTAATACAATATTTAAGTCAAGTTTATATTTAAATATTCTCATCAGGGATTGATTTTTTTGTGAATAACTATAGTATTTAATACTATATATAGCTATAATTCAGTATTATATGTTGTTTAAAAGAAGTATATAATTAATTAATAAAATCTATTTATATGTAATTCTGAATAATAAGCTATTTATACCATATGAAAAGGGTATTAATAGAAACTTGTATGTGCAGTAATACAGTTATATAACCAAAAATATTCATCCTGGTTATATTTCAACTACAATAATTGCCCGGCCTTGCGGATTTACATATGTGTATTACTTAAATTAACAATGTGAATTATAAATTGATTACATTTGTATATACATATTTCAGGTCTGTTATAAATATTATTTGCTATGAGGGATAGATTATTGAAGTTTCTGAACCACGAACAGCTTACTTCAAAGCAGTTTGCAGGTATTATTGGTGTTCAGCCTTCCAGTGTTTCGCATATCTTATCAGGAAGGAACAAGCCAGGGTTCGATTTTATCGAAAAAACCATACTTAAATATCCCCGTCTGAACGTTGACTGGCTTATAACCGGACGTGGTGATATGTTAAAAGATATGCCCGGTGAAAAGAACCTCTTCAGCGAAGATTACAAAAGTGAATCCGGTCAAAAAGACGAGATCAAATCTCGGATTACAGATGTAAATACAACTGAAAAAGTCGAAAAAAGTCATGAAGAAACTGTTCGTACAGATATGGATAAACTTGTAACGGACAAAGAAAGCTCATCAAAAAGCACCACAGAGAAAAAGAAGGTTGAATTGATAATTGTTATGTACAACGATAAATCATTTTCAGAATATTTCCCGTCGGATTGATCATTTTAGCTGTTTTTGGCTTAACTTTGAAACAAAAATGATTTATCGCTACGTTATAAGGCCTCTCCTTTTTCTCTTTCCTCCTGAAAAAATCCATGATTTTGCTGTTTTAGCAGTAAAAAAACTGTTTGGGTTACGTTTTATACGGCGTTTGGCCAGAAAATTCTTTTATGTAGCTGACAGTAAGCTTGAGCGGAATCTGTTTGGACTGAAGTTTTCAAGTCCTGTTGGTTTTGCTGCTGGTTTTGACAAAAACGCTGAATTTTATAATGAATTCTCTGTCTTCGGTTTTTCCTTTATTGAAATTGGAACCGTCACACCCAAAGCACAGCCGGGAAATCCGCGTCCCCGCTCATTCAGGTTCAGGGCAGACCAGGCCCTGGTAAACCGTATGGGATTCAATAATAAAGGAGTTCTTAATGCGGCGCAAAACCTTAAACAAAAGCAACCTGAAGTAATTATCGGTGGAAATATCGGAAAAAACACTTTGACGCCTGATGAAGAGACTGTTGGGGATTATATAAAATGTTTTGAGATCCTCTATGATCATGTCGACTATTTTGCAGTAAATGTCAGTTGTCCCAATATCGGAGGTATCACTAAGTTGCAGGATATGGCTGAACTTGAAAAACTCCTTAAAACACTTAAAAACATAGATTATCAGCGCGGAAAAAAGAGGCCTGTACTTTTAAAAATATCCCCAGACCTCAACCATGGGCAGATCGATGAAATAATTGAGGTGGTAAGGGAATCGGGAACTGACGGTATTATTGCCACCAACACAACCGTTTCCAGGAAAAATCTCAGGACAAATAAAAAAGTAATTGAAAAAACAGGAAGCGGGGGACTGAGTGGCAAACCTTTAAAAGACCGGTCAACTGAAATAATCAGGTATATTGCTGAAAAATCAGGTAAAACCATACCGGTCATAGGTGTTGGCGGAATTATGACTCCAGCTGATGCAATTGAAAAACTTGATGCGGGGGCATCACTTGTACAGGTATATACAGGTTTTATTTACAGCGGGCCTTCACTGGCAAAAAGAATCAACAAGGAATTGTTGAAAAATATTGATAAAAAACATGCGCAAAAAGATGCTTTTTAATCCCTCTGGCAAAGTTTTTGGAGGGCGACAGGGTTTTGCCTTATTTTTCAGTCATTTCCATCAGGGGCAAAAAAACACAATAAAAAACAAAAAGCGGAGAGAACTTCTCCGCTTTTTGTGATTCAGCTGAGGATCGAACTCAGGACCCCATCCTTAAAAGGGATGTGCTCTACCAGCTGAGCTACTGAATCGTTGTTTTGGTATTTCAAAAACGATTGCAAATATAATATCTTGTTTTTTCTAATCAAAAATTTTTTCTGAAAAATGAAAAACAAAATTGTAATAGTTACGGGGGCTTCGTCGGGAATTGGACTGGCATGTGCAAGGGAGTTTGCATTCAGCGGTGCCAGGATCGTTATGGGGGCAAGGAATATTGAAATAATGGAGTCTGTTGTCAGGGAGCTTAATAATTCGGGTTTTGAGGCTGTGGCTGTCAAAACCGATGTTTCAAGGGAAGCAGAATGTAAAATCCTTGTTGAAGCTGCTGTTGAACGCTTTGGAGGGGTGGATGTCCTTGTAAACAACGCCGGTATATCAATGCGGGCACTCTTTGAGCATACAAGTCCGGTTGTCCTGAAAAAACTCATGGATGTGAATTTTTGGGGAACCGTATATTGTACCAAATTTGCATTGCCATATTTGCTGGAAAGAAAAGGAAGTGTTGTGGGTGTATCGTCAGTTGCGGGTTATGTAGGCCTTCCTGCACGAACCGGTTATTCTGCATCCAAGTTTGCAATGCATGGGTTTCTGGAAGCACTGAGGACAGAAAACCGGAAAAAGGGTTTGCATGTACTTATTGCCGCTCCCGGGTTTACTGAGTCAAATGTCAGAAAATCAGCACTTATGGCTGACGGGTCACAGCAGGGCGGCTCTCCCAGGGAAGAGAAAAAAATGATGCCGGCAGAAAAAGTTGCAGCACACATAAGAAAAGCCGTAGAAAAAAGAAAATCTTCAAAAGTGTTGACTTTCGAAGGGAAATTTACCGTGTTGATGAAAAAATTTGCCCCCGGGATGCTTGAAAAAATTGTTTATAACCACATGGCAAAAGAGCCCGACTCACCTTTCCGGTAAAAAAGCTTAACCGGTTCACTGAGCTCAAAAAAAAGTAATATACTTAACCTGATTTGTAAGCATAAATCAGTTAATGTCCTGCCAATTCCAGTTTTACCGGTATATCAATAAAAATTTTAATGCTTTGTAATGTTTTCTGGTTTCGTTCGTCTAAATGACAGGAATGGATTCAAAAGGTTTTAAAAAAGAAGTATTGCCGCTGAAAGACAAACTGTACAGGTTTTCTTTGCGGTTGCTCGGAGACCAGGATGAGGCGCTTGATGCTATACAGGAAGTTTTTATAAAGCTTTGGAACATAAGGGAAAAGCTTGAAAACTACAAAAGTGTTGAGGCTTTGGCGGTTACGGTTACTAAGAATCACTGCCTGGACAGGTTGAAAGCAAAGAAAACCGTTTCCATTGAAGGTAAGAGATTTGCAGGCGGGATTATAGATGAGGAGAGGGATACTGTAAAAAGTACAGAAACTAAGGAAAGGGCGGAAATAGTAAAAAAACTGATAAGCCAATTGCCCCTGCAGCAAAAAATGATTATACAACTCAGGGACATAGAAGGTTACGAATTCGAAGAGATGGAAGAAATACTTGATATTAATGTAAATACAATAAGAGTTAACTTATCAAGGGCAAGAAAGAAAATAAAGGATCAATATTATAACTATGAAAACCACAGAGATGTCAAGAATAAGGGATTTGCTGGAGAAATACTATGAAGGCAATACCCTGAAGGATGAGGAAGAGGTTTTGCGCTCTTTTTTCCTGTCAGACAGGGTGCCTGAAGATATGGAGGCCGACAGGCTGTTATTTCTAGCAATGGAAGAGGAATCATCAGTAAAGGTACCTGACGGGGAGCAGTTTGATGCCCGGTTTTTCAGGGCAGTTTCAGAAGAAAAGCACTCAGCCGGAAAACCGTCACGCACTGTTTATCTTAGATTTGCTGCAATAGCTGCCTCTTTTCTGATCATTGCCGGTTCTTATTTCATAATGGTGCAGGAAAAAGTGATGCAGGAGAGCGGAGCCGTACAGCAGGTTTACGTTATTGAAGATCCTGAAAAAGCTTATGAGGAGGCAAAGAATGCCTTACTTTATGTTTCAGCTGCATTGAACAGGGGAACTGCAGATCTTCAAAAGCTTTCCAGGTTTGATGATGCAACGAAAGAACTTTCAGCGATAACAAAATTTCATGATGTTGTAGAAAAATATGGAAGATAAGTTATTTAAATACAGAGTATTAATATAAATTGAAGAAAATGAAAACTATTACTGCTTTATTTCTCCTGTTTGTGCTGCCGTTTGCGGCAATTTCACAGACAAACCCTGTTGACAGGCTTTTTGATAAGTATGCCGGGAAGGAAGGGTTCACTTCCGTTTATATTTCAAGTCAGATGTTCAGCCTGTTGTCAGGAATGAGCAAGGGTGACAAGGATTATGATGATACATTCGGAAAGCTCACGGGAATAAGGATCCTTACATCGGACAGGGAAATGCCCGGACTAAACTTTTACAATGAAATTATGAGAGACCTCCCTCTTGAACTTTATGAAGAGCTTATGGTCATCCATGAAAAGGATCAGAATATCAAGTTTCTTGTTAACGAAAAGGATGGGATAATAAATGAGTTGCTCATGGTTGTGGGGGGCAGTGATGATAATGTCCTTATCAGCATCCGTGGCCAGATCGATCTGAAAACTATTTCAGGGTTGTCTGAATCGATGAAAATAAAGGGACTGGATAAGCTGGAGAAAGTTGACAGGCAATGATAAGCAACAAATTATTGCACACTCTGGGGGATATCAGACTGCTTCACGGCTGTCACCCCTGACCAGGTCTATTACGGTTATCTCCGGCGGCATACCAACCCTGCCGGGGAAACCCGTAAAGCCCAATCCCCTGTTTACATAAAGAAACTGATCTTCCTCCCTGTACAAACCACCCCAGCGGGGGTACATTCTTCGAATAGGACTCCATTTAATATTCCCCGTTTCAACTCCAAACTGCATACCGTGAGTATGCCCTGCAAAGGTGATATCAATATCAGTCCTGGGTAGAACTTCTTCATCCCAGTGAGTCGGGTCATGGGTCAGAAGCATTTTAAAGGGGTATCCGGATGTGCCCTGCAAGGCTTTCTCCAGGTCTCCATACTGCGGAAATGGCGGCAGTCCCCAGTTTTCAACCCCAATTACCGCTATTTCAGAATCATCTTTTGAAAGTATATAAGAACTGTTATTGAGAAGTCTGAATTTCATCTTTTCCTTGGCCTCCAGTAATTCAGTCATATTTCTTTCTTTTGCTTCTTTTGAACTCCACTGGAAATAATCGCCGTAATCATGGTTGCCAAGAACAGAAAAAGTACCGTAACGGGAGGAAATTCCTCCCAGCAGTTCCGTAAAACCGTCCAGCTCCGATGAAAAGTTGTTTACAAGGTCGCCCGTAAAGAATACAGCATCGGCATTTTGACTGTTGATTATCTCTACTGCTTCTGCAAGCTTGTCATAGTATCCCCGGAAACCTCCAATATGCAGGTCGGATATCTGAACAATCCTGAACCCGTCAAAAGTCTCCGGAAGATTGGGGAAAGCTATTTTTTCCCTGATTACATTGTAATTGAAACGCCACCTTGTGATACCGTTCAGGGCTCCCCAGAAAGGGAAAGCAGCTACTATGACCCCCAATCTGGTAATGAATACCGACCTTGTGATCTTTTCACCGCCTTTAAAAGACTTTGCAGGCTTTTGGAACCTGAGTCCCCTGGTAAGCTTAACTGTTAAATGAATCAGGTCTTCCAGAAAATGGAAAACAATAAAAACTATTTTAGGGACATAAAAGACAACCGTAAAGCCAATAATATAATGAAGTCCGTTGTGAATCCACAGCTCTTTATTACCTGTATTGACAATGAAAACCAGGTAAACCGACAATATAACCGCAGCAGGTACTATCCAGAAAAAAATTTTCAGCAACCTCTTGAACCATAATGATTTTATATCCTTCAGCAAAAGCGAAAAGCCTTTGAATGCATAAAGGTCTGTAAGTAACAATATTACTGAAAATACTATTAAAGGAAACATATTTCAGGTATATGATTGCAGTTAATACCACAACAATTTACAGCGGGTAAAAGTTCAAGCAGGTTCAGTAATATACATCCCAGAAATCTACATTTTCCGGCTTTAAAATATCATTTTCTGCCGGGGAAGAGATCATATCAATATACTCCTCTGCGTCCACAAGAGATTCAATACTCATAACAACCATTATGTTGCCCGGATCTTTCTTATTCCTGAGAATATTTTCAACCCTTACTCCGGCTTGTGTTCTTTTTGATTCATTATCGTCGAATGCACTGAGCCATTCTTTGAAATTACTGACATTATAAGTGGCTGATATATAAATCATAATCCAAAAGGTTAAGTTCCTTTTTTAAAAATATCAGTTTAAGTGACAAAGTAACATAGAGGCAAGATGGAAAAAAATTATGAAAAAACGAAGTGATTCCGGCTGCAAGCTAAGCTGCACTCCAACAAAACTATTTTGAATATAATTCGTTTAATACAAAAGTTTAATTTTACATTATACAATTTTTTTGTAATTAGACCGATTATTAACTGTAAAGCTCAAATAATCAAAGATATTAATTAAAATACTGGAAAATGAAAAGAATTCTGTTGTTAACGGTAATGACCTTTGCAGTAGTCACTGCATATTCCCAAATCAATTTCGGCATTAAGGCTGGAGTCAGTTCGGCAACTATCAAGACGGACAACATCATTATAGAAGATGCTTATGAAATCAGATCAATAAAAGATTCCCAAATGGGCTTTCATGGCGGGGCAATGCTTCAGGTAAATTTTTTCAGCCTGTTTATACAACCTGAGCTTATACTGGCTACTATGAGCAACGAGCTAAGCATCAATGATCTTTCAGAAGGGGGAACAGATATTGTCAAGCAGGAGTTCACTAAACTCGATTTTCCTGTAATTTTGGGGAGAAGATTCGGGCCGGCCCGAATAGGTCTTGGTCCTGTGGGCACAATCATGCTTGGTAAATCTTCTGAGCTTGAAGAAAAGACCGGCTACAGGGACAGGTTCAATACTGCAACATTCGGATACCAGGTTGGAGCAGGACTTGACATATTGCAATTTATTGCTTTGGATGTCAGGTATGAAGGAAACCTAAGTAAACTTGGCAGCGGAATTGTTATAGGTGGTGAAGAACGAAGATTTGATTCAAGGGGCAACCAGTTTATTTTCAGTGTCGGAATTTACTTTTAAAGCTCCGGTCAGGATTCTGTCCCGAATACACAAAAAAGTTTTTTCAATGCTTCATTCCAAAACCTGGGATAAAACAATCTGCATGAAACCGGGTAACTGGTACTGTTTTACCATAATTAAAACTGTAACCATACCCGATGACCAGGAATATTTCCTGATGCGTCATGGGCACGGTTACAACCATCTTATACCTGCCGGGTACTACACCCATTACGGACTATATCCGGGAAAGCGCATCAGGTGCCACCTTGACCGGATAAACTGCCTTGGGAGACTTTTTTTCGAGCCGGAAAATCCTTTTTATTCACCCGGAAAAATATACCCTTTCAGGTTTGTATCACTGGAAAAATTTAATTCCCCGGATATGGGGGAAACTCATACTGCTACTGTCAGGGATCATTTCGGCATGAAGTGGCAAACTTTTCCTTTCAGGATGAAGCTGCCACGCAAACTTCCGGAAATAATAAATTGTGAGGTAACAAGGATTAAAAAGGGACGCCTGTATCTGAAAGTTACCGGCAATCTGAGTTGAATGCCCTGCACCGTATTATCTATACCGGATAACAGATGTTCTTCCGCATCTGTACCTTATATTTAAAATACACTGTCAGCAAGAAATTACCATAAACGTAGATATTCATTTTTTGTTTATTTTTGCGGGTCTGAAAACAAAAGTATTTACAAATTGTTGTTTTTGAGAAATTTTATCATTAATAAGTTGTTAATAAATTGTTTGCAATTATTTAAAAAGTTAAACATTATGTTGAAAATTTGTTTTTAATTTTGTATTGCATTTAAAATCAAACATTTGTTTGAATGAGTTTTATTAAGTTGGTCAGGTACAGAAAAGTCATATTCAAAACGGTACTGATAGCCGTTTTATATTTATGGGATGCAGCTTCCGGCTCTTCCGGCAAATCTTCCTCTCATTTTGCATCAGATCACTTTTTGATAGATCCGGTTTCATACAGGATCGATAATACATTGTCTGATTCTCCTGATTTCGACCTTCTTGTTTCGAATATTGAGCGATTGATGAGAAAATATGAAGTTAAAGGTGCATCGGTTGCAATTACCAAAGATGAAAGACTTGTATATGCAAGGGGTATCGGATATGCAAATGCGGAATCCGGAGAACTTGTTGAGCCTCGCCACCGCTTCCGGATTGCCAGTATTTCAAAGCTGATAACGGCTGTGGCAATAATGAAAATGCATGAGGACGGGCTTCTTGACATAGATGACAAGGTGTTCGGAAACTCCGGCATACTTAATGATTCATTGTATCTTGATTACAGGGACAGCAGGGTTGAAGAAATAACCGTAAAACACCTTTTGAACCATTCCGCCGGATGGAACAGGCGTTTCGGCGATCATATGTTCATGCCCCATCTTATTTCAAGGGAAATGAATGTTGAAATGCCTGTGCAGGTTCCGGATATAATACGTTTTGCTCTTTCCAGGAGGCTCCATTTCAGACCTGGCAGCAGGACAAGCTATTCAAACCTTGGCTATGCCATCCTGGGAGAGGTGATCGCAAAAGCATCTGGAATGGAATATGAAGAATATGTCAGATCCCGGGTCCTTGAACCTATAGGCATAAGAGGCATGCGTATCGGGGGAAACCTTCCCGCAGATAAGGCTGAAAATGAGGTTACTTATTATGAGCAGTACAATGCCGGCAGGGTATATTCGATTTATGGCGATAAGGAAAAGGTTCTCAAATCCTATGGAGGGAACGATATAAGCGTTCTTGGAGCTGCAGGGGGGTGGATCGCAACTCCGGCCGAGCTTTTGAAACTTGTTGCTGCAATTGACGGCAATCCTGAAATACCTGACATACTATCGCCGGAAATAATTGAGCTTATGGTAACCCCATCACTTTCAGGTGGACATACAATTGGCTGGAGAGGAACTGACGGCCGGGGAAACTGGTGGAGGACAGGCACTTTTGCAGGAACGTCAGCGCTTCTTATGAAACAGAACAATGGAATAAGCTGGGCTGTTCTTTTTAATTCCAGTACATTCAGGGGATCGGCACTTGCCCGTGAAATCCAGTGGGAAGTACAGACAGCCCTTAACAGGGTAAACGACTGGCCTGAGCATGACCTGTTTTACCACTTTGATAACATGCCGTTTATTTTCAATAATCTGGCAATTTCTAACTGAAATGGAACTGATATATGCTCATCAGATTGGTTTCGACCAGGTAAGCGACGAGGAGTTCGACTTTTTTCTGGCAGCATCAGGCTATGAAATCAGGTCAACCTACCTGCTGGAAAATGTTGAAATAAATGCTAAAAAGAAGATTGCACTCGGTTTTGATGAGATGAAGGATAATCCTGTCAGGATAAAAAATGATGCTGTTTTCCTGGAAAGAGGCTTTGAAAGTTTTGAGCTTTCTACTACCGAAGCCGAAAAACTGGAAGGCCTGCTTGACAATCTTTTTAAAGACACGAAAGAAGATAAATTAAGATTCCTTATTGATTACTCCTGCATGAGCAAAATATGGTATGCCGCCATAATAAAATACTTTATTGACAACGAGTCAATTATAAGTAATCTTGAGATATTTTTTTCCTATACACCTGCAGTTTTTTCCGAACCAAAAGATATAAAGCCCGGGCGAAAACCTTCAGGTCCTGAGGGACTGCTTAAACCCAACAAGGTTGCCGTCAGGCCGTGTGCCCTTGTAATGGGACTGGGATATGAGAAGTATGTAAGTGAAAGTCTTTTCAATAATCTCAACTACGATGCCCTCTATGTTTTTTATTCAAATCCTGCTTTTGACAACCGGTATGTTTCAAAAGTGATGGAAAACAACCGTCAAGTGCTTGAAACCATCTTGCCTGAAAGGGTTTTCCCATATCCTATAGAAGACCTTGAAAGAACAGATTCTGTATTGACATCACTCTGCCTTGAACTGAGGCTTGCTCATCATGTTGCACTTTTGCCGGTCGGGCCAAAACCTTTTACACTGTCATGTCTCCTGCTTGCTGCAAGGTATCCCGATATTGAAGTTTGGAATGTGAAAACGGGCGAGGAGGGGCCTTTATATGAACGCAAGCCGTTGGGCGAACCGCTTGTATGTAAGACCATTTTCAGTAATAATGATGAAATTTTTCTTTGATTTCCACCCCACTGAAAAAAGCCGGATTCACAAAGATGGCGATATCTTTTATTGATTTTTTTACGGGGAAATTACGGTTTTATTCAGGTGTATTCAATGAAATTGAACTCAATATTGAAAAGTGTTTCATAATATTGCCCCCGCTCAAGGATATCTTCATCACCATCTTCATAATACCAGTTAATTATGAGCCTGTTGTTTTCTTTAAGTGGAAGAAGGGTTTCCAGGACCTTCAGTATATACCTTGAAGCTGTACAGCTGAAATATTCAAGGTCAACATTTACTATTGTTACCGGCTGGGGGTCCTTTTTGTAATCTTTAAGCCACTTGATTACAGGTTCAAACAGTTCAACCGGATTTTCATGAATGAACCTTCCCCTTATATTAAAAACACCTGAAGGGTCAAGTGTTATCCTTGGGGTTTTTTTTGTGCTATTTATTACTACTTGCTCCATATTCAAAATAGCGTTTTTTCATTCAGGGTCAGTAATCATCAGGATCATCCGAATAGTTGTCATCATCAACGTCAATCCCGATGCTTTCATTATCATTGTCAAAATCAATTTCTTCAATAACGGGATCACTCTCCTCGTTTTTATCTATCCTGACACTCACCTTAACAAGATAGCTGGCATTTTCAGTATCTACTGTTATGGCGTAAAAATACCCGTCGTTGCTTGTAGGCACCTTTATCACATAATCGGCGTACCCGTTTGGGTATTTTTTCCGAATAGCTTCAGTTACTCCTTCCGGAAGGTTGCTGAGGCTGACAATCAACCTTTTCTTGTCCATAAAAATTTAATAAACAAACCTGCCAACAGGCAATATAACTATAATTCAACAACTGGCGTTCATTCTGCAATACTAAAACACTTTTTTTAATTATAAAACAGTTTTAAACAATAAAAAACAGCTTTTTTCCATATTTTATAAAACAGCCTTCTGTAAGTGTGTTTAGGGCGAAAAAAGAAATTTCTGCTTTAGAGGGTATATTTATTGTCTTTGAAAGTGGAAAGTAATTGTACCAGACTGAACAGGGGGTGCATCATGATCATTGCTGAACCTGCTTCGAAGGGCAGCCTGAAGGGCTTCTTCATGCAGGCACATTTCATTAAAACCCGAAGCATCACCTTTAACTTCTGCGTTGATTATATTTCCGTTATTGTTAACAGTAATATTTACGGTAACTACTCCACCATCCGGGCATTTGTAAACAGGCACGGGAATATACAGGGCTTCCCTTCCCGGAATATCGTAATATATGTTTGTTGGGCCTGTATAAGGCTCGCTGTCATTGTCATCACTTAAATATTGCTCTCCGAAATACTCATCTTTTTCGAATTCAATTTCAGGCTCTGACAACTTGGGGAATTCACCTTTTGAGGCATTTTCAAGTATATCTTCAACACGGTTTTCAAGCTGCTCCATCTGTTCAGGAGAATAGTCACGGAACTCATCCGGCACAGGACGCCTTTCTGATTCACTTACAGCAATATTGCGCCTGACTTCCCCGGAAACATTATCATATACTTCAGAAACGGTTTGATCATCCTCAGCAGACTCTTCCGTTTCATGTATGTAGTCTTCCTGAAAGTCAACCAGGAATGCTTGCTGGTACTCCCTGTTGGCAGTATTTAATTTGGAAAACATGAACAGGGCAACTATGAAAAGATGAAATGCAACTGTCCCCAGGATGCCATTGACATTTTTCCTGAAAAAAATTGCAAGCTGCAATTTCCCCGGAAAACAGCCGGCCATCTTCCTGAAAAATCCCTGTTTGGTTCCCGGTTTTAACATGATGAAAAGGTAATTATCTGTAATTTATACCAAAAACGTTGGCTGAAGATATATATTTTGCAATTGTTTCTTAAAAAAAAATACAGTTAATGCAATTACATTAAAAAAACTTTTATATTTGCAGTTGACAAAAAATTTATATACGGTTTAACAAAATATGGAAAACAGTCACAAAATATCCGGTATATATACTGCAAGCTTTAGCTTCTTCTATTTTTATTTCTATTATTTCACCGATAGAACCGGGGTTTTGTGCTGTTGACTGCAAAAATATAAGTAATTTGTAAAATAAAACAGAATCCCGGAGAAATCCGGGATTTTTTTTTATATGTACCTTAAATAAAATGTAATGATTATAGCAATAGCAGGCATAGGGCTAATAGGGGGGTCAGTTGCAAAAGACCTGAAAAACTGCGGTTTTGCCAAAAAGATAATTGGGGTTGAAAATGACCCTGCACATGCAGAATATTCTGTTGAAAAAGGAATTGTTGATGAAGTAGCAGGGATTGAAGATGCAGTAGAAGCAGCCGGAATAACAATACTTACAACACCAATAGATGTAATCGCAGAAATGCTTCCGGGGGTGCTTGACATTACAGCCGGCACAGAAAAGGTTGTAACCGATATGGGATCTACCAAGGCGGGAATGGCAAAGAAAGTAAAGGATCACCCTGGCAGGGGGAGGTATGTTGCTTCTCATCCTATGGCAGGGACAGAATATTCGGGTCCCTCTGCTTCAATGAAAGGACTTTTCGAAAATAAGACCGCGATAATTTGCGATCCGGAACTAAGCTGCAGTGAAGCTGTAGAAAAAATAAAAGAAATGTATAAAATGTTAAATATGAGAACAATATACATGAATTCCCTGGAACATGACATCAGTGCGGCTTATGTTTCACATATTTCCCATATAACATCTTTTGCGTTGTCATTGAGTGTCCTGGAGAAAGAAAAGGATGAAAGGAATATTTTGTCGCTTGCAGGAGGAGGATTCGAATCGACGGTCAGGCTTGCAAAAAGCAAAGCCGGCACATGGACTCCCATATTTTTGCAAAACGCGCCATTCATAACTGAAGTAATTGACCTTTACATAGAAAAAATGAAGCAGTTCAGGAAAGGAATAACCAATAATAACCCGTCTGAAATAAGGAAACTTATAGAAGATGCAAATGAAATTGAAAAAATATTACCCTGAAAAAATTCTTTTTTAACTTTATAAAATTCTTTAATCATGGAAGCAAAGGTTAAATCTCCGTCAAAACCGAAAATGGATGATACATACATAAAGCCAATAAGTGACTGGAGCGTATACAAGCAAAGGCCTTTGGTCATATCCGGCCCCTGCAGTGCTGAAACAGAGGAACAGGTGATGGAAACGGCAAGAATTCTTGCAGCTACCGGCAGGTGTGATGTTTTTCGTGCGGGGGTATGGAAACCGCGCACAAAACCCGGGGGATTCGAAGGTGTCGGGAGTGTTGCCCTGAAATGGATGAAACGGGTTTCCCTGGAATACGGACTTCCCGTTGCGGTTGAAGTTGCAAATCAAAAGCACGTTTATGAAGCGCTTAAATATGGTATAGATATATTGTGGATTGGTGCGCGGACTACTACAAACCCATTTTCAATCCAGGAAATAGCCGATACGTTGAAAGGGGTTGATGTTACCGTTCTTGTTAAAAATCCCGTGAATCCTGATCTTAATCTCTGGATAGGAGCTATTGAAAGGATAAACAAGGTCGGGATCAACAGAATAGGAGCGATTCACAGGGGATTCTCCTGCTATGAAAATGAAC
Organism: Bacteroidota bacterium; assembly: GCA_003551495.1. Lineage (GTDB taxonomy): Bacteria > Bacteroidota > Bacteroidia > Bacteroidales > PUMT01 > PUMT01. The sequence continues at coordinate 2,511 of PUMT01000005.1, read as the reverse complement.
TCTACCGTAATACCCCCAAATGGCAGATTCCTGTTGAACTGAGGCGCAGAATGCCGGGCGTACCTGTTATTACCGATCCAAGTCATATGTCAGGCAGACTCGATTACCTGGGCGAAATTTCCCAGAAAGCGATGGATCTGAATTTTGACGGACTGATGATTGAGTCGCATATTGATCCGGAAAAAGCATGGAGCGATTCAAAACAGCAGATACATCCGGGCAGTCTTGTTTCCCTTCTTGACGAGCTTGAAATAAAGCGCAACGCACCCGCTTCATTAGGTTTTTCTGATACTATTGAAGAATTAAGAGACCAGATAGATATATTTGACGATCAGTTGATGGAGATACTCGGTCAGAGGTTCAAACTGGCCGGGCAAATAGGATCAAAAAAGAAGAAGCTCAAAATGAAGCCCCTTCAGAATGACAGAAAGGAGCAGGTTATTGCCAGGGCTGTTGAAAGAGGGAAGGAAAAGGGGCTTGGTGCAGAGTTTGTCAGGGAAATATTTGAAATTATTCACAGGGAATCACTTAACCGGCAAATCAGGAAGATGAGGTCTGAATGATTAGCCATTCATGCATATTGAATAAAGCTCCTGCCCTTGCAGGTTTAATAATTGAATATGAACGAAATAATAATTGAGGGAAAATGCGGGAAGTCGCGTATAACCACAGGAGAGTACATTGATGGAATAGACAGGCATTTCCCGGGAAAAAACCTGGTTTTTATTACAGATGAAAATGTAAAAAGGCTGTATCCGGCTGTATTTGACAAACATCCTGTGATTGAGATTGGAACAGGCGAAAAAATAAAAACACTTGATACAGTTTCTTTAATATTTGAACGGCTTGTCCGGGAGGAAGCGGACAGAACCTTTTTCATAGTTGGGGTCGGAGGTGGTATTGTCTGCGATATTGCCGGTTTTACCGCCTCAACCTATATGAGGGGGGTGAGATTCGGACTTGTGCCTACAACACTTCTTGCACAGGTTGATGCAGGCGTGGGAGGAAAAAATGGTGTTAACTTCATGGGTTACAAAAACCTTGTGGGACTGTTCACTCAACCTGAGTTCATTGTCTGTGCCCCCGGGTTTTTAAGTACTCTTCCTGAAAAGGAGATTTTGTGCGGACTGGGAGAGGTGGCTAAGCACGCCATTCTTTCAGGGGAAGAATTGTTCGGTTTTGTCCGGGAGAATTGTGACAATCTGCTGAAACTTGACCATGAAACAGTTGACCATGTGGTAAAGGAGTCACTTTTACTGAAATCTGAAATTGTCAACCGTGACGAAAGGGAATCGGGTGAAAGAATGAAACTCAACCTTGGCCACACTACTGCTCATGCGATAGAAAAAACCGATAACAGAATTACACACGGAGAAGCTGTTGCCGCCGGATTGAAAATGGCTGCAGTAATTTCATACCAGCAGGGAAAAACTGACAGGGAGACCTGCCGGAGGGTGTGTGAACTGGTTGACAGAATGGGATTTCCGGAAACAAAAGGTCTTTCTTCGCAAAAAATCAAAGAAGCAATACTTCACGACAAAAAAAGGGACGGGGAATCGATTAACTTTGTAATGATAAAAAATATAGGAAGTGTTGAAATAGTCAGGGAAGCTATTGACACCGTAAACGATTGGATCGACAAGGCAGTTCCTTACCTGGATAAAAAGAGTATATAATGATTTGTGTAAGTATAGGTGATACAAATACACTTGATGTTTTTCTCAATGAAAACATTGCTGATATTGCAGAAATAAGACTTGACCTGATAAAGCCGCTAAAAGAGGATATTCCGGGGATCTTTTCCCGGCACCCTGACAAGCTTATAGCCACGTGCCGTCCGGGTTACTGCAGTGATGCAAGACGGGGTTCTCTTCTGAAGGTTGCTATAGAGTCCGGTGCAGGCTGGGTTGATGTTGAAATTGACAGCGAACCGGTATTCATGGACGAAATAATCAATTTTGCCAAATCCAGGAAATGCAAAGTAATTCTATCTTACCACAATTTCACAACCACACCTTCGGTTGCCGAGCTGGAAGAGTTAACCTCCCTCTGTTTCAAGCGGGGAGGAGATATCGCCAAAATAGCCTGTATGGCAAACCGAACCAGCGATGTGGCAAGAATTTTATCCCTTTACTCAAAATATACCAATCTGCTTGCCTTGTCAATGGGTGAGATGGGGAAAATTTCAAGAATTGCAGCCCTTTCCCTTGGAGCTCCGTTTACCTATGTATCGCTGCAGGAAGCTAAATCGACCGCTCCGGGGCAGATGACACTAAATGAAATGAAAACAATACTGGATATTTTAAATATATAATGTATCCACCATTACGATATTGTCAATATTTTTACAATATTCATTTGTCTGCCAAAGACTGATGGGGCTTTCATGTTAAGACACATAATGCCAATTACTTAATATAAATATATTTATGAAGCAATTGTTTGCTGTAACCGGCAATCCCGTGTTTCACAGTAAAAGTCCGCTAATGTTCAACCGCATTTTCAGTGTTA
>PUMT01000027.1 GCA_003551495.1 Bacteroidota bacterium | reverse complement strand
ATAACCGTTGCAGACCCTTAATACATCCGGCGATATTTCATCGATAATAACTATCCTGTTGTCACCATCCCTAAGTCTCCCAAGTTCAAACTTGCCGTCAATAACATGAAGTCCTTTCGAGGCAAATTCTTCAGACACAATTTCTGCAATCTCTTTTACAAGTTCTACACTCTGATTAATCTCTTTCCTGCTCATTGCACCGGTCTCTTCAAGAGCCTCAAATGTGATAAGCACATCAACATCACCTTTTGTCCACGCTTCAACCACCTTGTTTATGTTCTTGCAGGGCTTCACAAAAGGATACCTCCTCCAGAAGCTGCCTGTTGCATTATTTCTCCAGGTAAACTCGAGGTTCAGAAGTGGCGCTGCCCCGGGAAACCCCTCTGATTCAACGGGTAAGCCCAGCGGACTGGCAGGTTCGACGATCATCTCATTGTCACTTATTGTATCTATGTAATGAGACGGGATACCCTTTTCCTGCAAAAGCCTGAAAAAATGGGTTGCAAACCGGCATGCAATAGCTCCTTTGCCGGGAATTTCGCCTACCACTGTATCGTATCCCGGATCAAAAACAGGTTTTCCGTCCTCAATGTATCCGGTAGCTTCATCCTTGAAAACGAGCCTGTACTTACCGGTGTGAGGCCCTTCGGTTATATCATATACATTTTTTGATTTTCCGCTGTAAACAAGGTTTTTTTCAGCCATAACTAATTTTCTCCTTTTTAAAATTTACTAATAATAAATAATTTATGCGGATTATATTTCTCCTTCCGCGGGATGATGCAGGTTCCTTTAGCAAAAATACATTTCCGCATCGATTTATCAAGTAATTTCTTTATAACTGACAAGGGATTGTCCGTATCGCAAATCTGAAAATTATAATACAAAGTTGCATCTGTTTACATTTGAAACCGGGCAAAAGTCAATTCCCTGCATTTATTAATCACTATTTGTGAGTCTCCCGGGTCATGTGGAATTGATCTGTTTTTTCAAAATAAACTGAATAATCCTTAAAGATTTACTTACTTTGCTTTAGCATTAAATAAAAATGTTATGGCAGACGACAGGAAAGTAATATTTTCAATGGTGGGTGTAAGCAAATACACTCCACAGGGTAAAAAAATAATTGAAAACATTTACCTCTCCTTCTTTTACGGGGCAAAGATAGGTGTACTCGGACTCAACGGCGCAGGTAAATCAACAGTTCTGAAGATTATTGCGGGTCTGGAAAAGGATTACCAGGGCGAGGTGGCTTTTTCACCAGGATATTCGGTAGGTTACCTGCCGCAGGATCCGCAGCTTAACAGTGAAAAGACCGTTATGGAGATAGTCAGGGAAGGAGTATCTGAAACTGTCGAACTGCTCGAAGAGTATGAGAGAATTAACAACAGTTTTATGGATGAGGAGATCATGAATGATCCCGACAAGATGAACAGGCTGATTGAAAAGCAGGGGGAGGTTCAGGCAAGGATAGACCAGGCGGATGCGTGGAACCTTGATTCAAGGCTTGAACTGGCAATGGATGCACTTCGCACTCCCCCCGGCGACACACCGGTAAAAGTAATATCAGGAGGCGAGCGAAGAAGAGTTGCATTGTGCCGCCTGCTTTTGCAGCAACCTGATATCCTTCTGCTGGATGAACCCACCAATCACCTGGATGCCGAGTCGGTTCACTGGCTTGAGCAGCACCTTCAGCAGTACAAGGGGACTGTGATTGCTGTGACACACGACCGTTATTTCCTCGACAATGTGGCGGGCTGGATACTTGAGCTTGACCGTGGCGAGGGGATACCCTTCAGGGGGAACTACTCCATGTGGCTTGAACAGAAACTGGAAAGATTGAGGCAGGAAGAAAAGCAGGAATCAAGGCGTCAGGCTGCCATCAGTGAAGAGCTTGAATGGGTCAGGAAAGGCCCCAAAGGCCGCCAAAGCAAGGGAAAGGCGCGCCTGAAAAGCTACGAGTCGCTCCTGTCGCAGGATATTAAGGAAAAGGAAGCAAAGATAGAGATACCGATACCCAACGGCCCCCGCCTGGGGAATGAGGTGATTGAAGCTGTTGATCTGACAAAAAGTTATGATGAGAAGCTACTTTTTGAGAATATGAACTTCAGACTGCCTCAGGCCGGTATAGTTGGAATAATCGGGCCGAATGGAGCAGGCAAGACAACCCTTTTCAGGCTTATAATGGGAGAAGAAACGTCCGACAAGGGTGAACTGAAGATCGGCCCGACGGTAGAGCTGGGATATGTTGATCAGGAGCATGCCGATATAGACCCTGAAAAAACAGTTTACGAAGTGATAAGCAACGGACTGGATGAAATTGAGTTCGGTGGCAAAACTGTCAATGCCAGGGCATATGTAAGCCGGTTCAACTTCAGTGGTGCTGATCAGCAAAAAAAGGTCGGCACCCTTTCAGGAGGTGAAAGGAACCGGCTTCACCTTGCAATGACCCTGAAAACAGAGGCAAATGTGCTGCTTCTTGATGAGCCGACTAACGATATAGACGTTAACACCCTCAGGTCGCTTGAACAGGGGATTGAGAACTTTGCAGGCTGTGCAGTTGTAATATCGCACGACCGGTGGTTCCTCGACCGTATATGCACACACATCCTCGCTTTTGAAGGTGACTCCAAAACATATTTCTTTGAAGGCACTTACAGCGAATACGAGGAGAACCTGAAAAAACGGATGGGAGGAGAAGTTATCCCAAAGCGGATAAAATACAGAAAGCTCACAAGACAGTAAAGTCAGCGGATTCCGGCTCAGTTAAAGACCCGGTTGCTGAGTATTACCAGGAACACGGTTATTGAGAAGAAGAAAAACAGCTCGAAAACACCAGTGCTGCCAAATAGAAAGAAAAGCAATTTAATTCTGTAAACAATTGGTTTTGCCAGTAAACATAACCTGAGTTTCGATTATTGTTTATCTGCAAGGACAAGCATTTCAAAATCAGTGGTTGCAAGCTTGTCATCCCGGGAAAAAGCCCCCAGTTTTGCCCCGAATATTTCAATATTTTCAAAACCCGCTGTTTTTAGCAACCAGGTTATTTCACTTGGGACATAATATCTCTCATTACATTCAAGGGTAATTTTTTCGCCCGAATCATCGGTAATTTCGGTTATATTATAATCCCTGAAAGTCATCAGGTCAAATGTATTGTCCCTGTACCTGGCATTATCATCCCCGGATGTTTCAGTGTGAAACTTTTCGACAGAATGAAATAGGGGGAAAAGTCCGTTAAGCGTAGTAAAGATGAACTTCCCTTCTTTTTTTAGCGCTTTGGCAACATTTTCAAGTATTTTGAAATTCATCTCATCTGTTTCCATAAGGGGGAAGGCGCCTTCGCATAGCATCAGGGCGGCATCAAAACACCCTTCAAAAGGTAGTTCCCTGGCATCATATTGAAGGAACTCGATATCCAGTCCCGATTTTGCAGCTTTCTCCCTTGCTTTTTCAAGCATTGACTCCGACAGGTCAATACCTGTAATGTTATATCCCCTTTTGGCAAGCTCTATTGAGTGCCTTCCTGTGCCGCAACCAACATCCAGTATTTTAATGGCTTTATTAAAACTCAGCTCCTTCTCAATGAAATTACATTCACCTTTGGTTCCCTTTGTAAAACTTTCATAATCATAAGAATCACTATAGTTCTCAAAGAGCTTCTCGTACCACTGTTTTTTTGTCATTTAATTCAATGCGTTTTTTACCTGCCACAGACTGGTGGGGAATTATTTATACTAAATTAATTATTTCTTTCTGAAAATAATATCCGGATTGCAGGAAAAATCAATAATCCGCACATATCAATAAGGTTACGGTTGGCAAATACAAACCCAAATAGTGGGTTTACGCCATCAGGTTAAAGAAGCATGCACGGCACACCTAAAAGAGGCTTCCCCATTGAGGAAGCCTCTTTACATTTATGGTATTTTAACCGGTAGTTCAAAAATATATTTTATTCTATTCAACAGGCAATATAACTGCATCGATTACATGGATGATGCCGTTGGAAGCGGAGATGTCAGGAGCAACTATCTTTGCTGTATTCCCTATTGCGGTAATCATGGCATTACGGTCCACTGTAAAAGTTGCTCCCAGAAGTGTTGTTATGGTACGTGGGCGCACCGGCGGTACCACGCTGTTTGCAGCACGGCGGCCTTCAGTAACGTGATAAAGGAGAACATCAAGCACCAGCTCTGCAGGGAGATCGGTAATCCCGCCTACATCCTCAAATGCACCGTAAAGTGTCTCAAAAGCATCATTGGTCGGGGCAAAAACAGTGTACTGGTCGGTTCCGTTCAGGAACAGATCTACCAGCCCGGCACCCAGTTCCTCGTCTACGTAAACCAGGGCGCCAACAAGCTCGCTAAAGCCGGCACCAATGGCAATCTCGGCTATAGACTCAGAACCGGGGGCCGGAGCAGCTTGAGCAGCACGCCCTCTTTTCAGTTCAGGACCATTGAATTCCGATTCAGAAGTTTCAGCTTCAGCCATCGTAACTGAATCGTCTTTTTCACAGGATACGGCAAAAAATGCCAGGGCGGACAACAAAAGAATTCCAAAAGTCATCTTACGCCCGAAAGTACTTAAAATGTTATTTTTCATGATAGATTAAATTTTGATTAATACTAAAGCATAAACAACCAATGAAAAATAATGTTCACTAAAATATTAAATCAATTATACAAAAATAAATATTCGGGCTATTTTTTTAGCTCATTATTAGCTTTTTAAATAAAATATAGTAGAAATGTTTTTGGGGATTTCTAAACGTAAAAACAACCTGCCATATGCTTATAATGATAGTATTTTTGTAAAGGTCAGGTGGTAGAGCAGGCATGGGGAATTCTGACTACTCGGGTAAAAATCTCACCCCCCCAGGTAAAATTCATAAAAAATCTCACCATTGTTGAAAAAAGTCAGCCTTTTTTCCATTATTTTGAAGATCAATCAGAAATATGCACTTTAGAAAATATCAAGGAATTTTTCAGCTCTCTCAAGAAGTTGATGCTGCTTTTTCTTTTGCATCTTATCGAAACTTCTGACCATCATGGCAAGTCTTGGATTGGAAATAAAATAATTCCGGTGGGTATCAATAAAGCGCCAGTACAAAGCATCACAGGTATCCCGCCAGT
>PUMT01000260.1 GCA_003551495.1 Bacteroidota bacterium | reverse complement strand
GAGCCCGTCGAAGCACGACTGGGTAATGAAACCCAGTGTGGCTATAACGGTTAGTGATATAATGAATTTTCTCATATTATCTGTTTTTGATAGTTTTAAAAAAATTAGTAGCCCGGGTTCTGGACACAGTTCGGATTTGAATCAATTTCACTTAGGGGAATATTCCCGACATTCCTGTAATCCTGAAATTCGATCGGACCTTGCTCGGCATAAGTATCTATGCCGGGAACACCTTTTGGTATATCCATGCCCCTTCTTCTGAGGTCGAACCAGCGGTGCGACATCTCGCTGAAAAACTCTACCCTTCTTTCTGTAAGAATAAGGTCTATCAGATCTTCTTTATTGTTAAGGGTCACTTCGGCGTATTCGGGGTCCATCCTGTGCTCACGGAAATAGGTGAGAATATCACGTGCATCCTCAAACCTGTCAAGTTCTGTATATGCTTCCGCAGCTATCAGGTACATTTCAGAAACACGCATTTTCTTGTAATTATCCCAGTAACGCATACCACGGTAACCGTTATATTTTAGCTGGTAGGCTACATCCTGATCGCCTTTCTGGCTGTAATAGAACATCTCTGAACGTATGTCTCCCTTATCCCTGTATTCTTCAAGAAGATTTATAAGATCCTGGCGCAATATGACATCACCATATCCTATACCATCTTCGGGGAAATAAGTTGCCATGCCTGCCACACTACCCGCCATACCGGGCCTGTCATCCTGGGTATGGTAACTCTCGAACATAGATTCCGGGGCAGGAACTCCCGTCCAGTTATCCCAATAGGTTCCCTGGTCTGTTAACTCGGTATCCGGATGGTCAATTGCCCTTTCAGCGAAGGAAGCTGCTTCTTCCCAGTTGCCAAGGTAAAGGTGTGTACGTGCCAAATGTCCTAAAACTGCAAGATGAGTAAAACGGTACGGATATCTTGGGTTGGATTCAGGCAGAAGCTCTTCCGCTCTTTCAAAATCATCAAGAACCAGATCCCATCCTTCATCTATGGTACCTCTTTCCTGGAAGCTTGATTCATCGAGTCCAAGGAAAGGCTCAGTCTTAATAATAACACCCAGCGGTTCTCCCTCTACCAGTGGAGTCTGATACATAGGAGGGCGCGCGTAAATATTCAGCAATATAGAATAACAATAAGCACGCATTGCATGAGCTTCTCCTAAAACCTGATCTACCCTGTCCGGGTCGGCATCTTCAATATCGCCCATATAGTAAAACATCATGTTGAGCCTGTTTATATCATCGTAACGGCCTGCCCAACTCACAAAGGAAGCAGTACCGGATGTGTTCATCGGATAAGTGGTCATCCGTCCGTGATTTGTTTGCGCTATATCCATCTGGTCTGACAAAAGCTCACCTGAAATATGGATATCCCTTTCAGTGTAATTCTGCATACGGTTGTACAAACCAGTCATGGTAGCCTCTATACCATCAAGAGTCGCCATAGCTTCTTCTGATGCCATTGAGGCCCTCGGGTAATTCTCAAGGAAGTCATCGCATGAGTTTAACCCCATCAGTAACACTCCACTGAAAACAATTGAAAAAATAATTATATTTTTATGCATATCTACTTAGTTTAAAAATTTGTATTGATGCCAAAGGTAATGCTTTTGGCCTGGGGGTAAGTACCATAGTCAGTTCCTGTAACCTCAGGGTCAGTTCCCCAATAATCAGTCCATGTATAAAGATTTGAAGCACTGGCATGTATCCTTAAATTACGCAAGCCAAAGCGTTGTGTAATAGTTGAAGGCACAGTGTACTGAAGTGCAACTTCCTTAAGGCGCAAATAATCAGCTCTTTGAATCATGTGTGATGACTGAAGTGTGGGACGGCGAACGTCTCCTGCATAAGCATTACCATGAATTGACATAGGTGTATCGGTAACATGCCCCGGCTCCAGCCACCTGTCGTCCCATGTCCTCCTGTACTGGTTCCTGTCTCCCGACCATGTCCAGAAAAATCTCATATCTGACTGGTACCTGTGGTTTCCGCCAGAATACTGGAAGAATATTGATGTGGCAAAATTACCGAAAACAAACTCATTGGTCAGGCCGCCAAATCTGACAGGGACATCTGTGCTGTTCATCCAGTGCCTGTCATCAGCAACAGGATTATAGGTAATATTCCAGTCCCTGTCGTAATACATGGGCCTGCCGTCAGCGGGATTTACTCCTGCCCAGATCCTTATCTCCCTGTCTCCGTATGGCTGTCCAACCATTCTGCGGTCATTGAACCGATCCTGTCCGGGCAGCAACTCGAGTATCTCATTCCTTGTAAATGAAACATTGAAATTTGTAGTCCACTGGAATCTGTCAGAACGAACATTCACAGTATTAAGCGCTATTTCAATACCTTCGTTCAGGGTTTTCCCCACATTTTCAGTTACACTTGACCATCCTGTACTTACAGGCAAAGGCCTTGCAAGCAGAAGGTTCTCAGACCAGCGCTTAAAGAGGTCAATATCCATATTTATCCTGCCGCCGAAACCTGCTGTACTGATAGCCAGGTTTAGTGTCCTGCTCTCTTCCCATGTCAGATATTCATTTGGCAGCTGTGTGGGATAAATAGCAACGTCATTCATATAAACAGCACCACCGCTCCACAGGCCAAGCGCCGCATATGTGCCTGCTGCATCTGTCCCGGCAATACCGTAACTAAGTCTTAGCATAAGATTGTCCAGCTCTGTAAAACCTGCCATGAAATCTTCTGAAGATAATCTCCAGCCGATAGCTGCTGCAGGGAAAAAACCCCATCTTCTCTGGGCTCCGAACCTTGAACTTCCATCATAACGGCCGGTGAGTGTAAGCATGTACCTGTCGTCATAAGAATAATTAAAACGCCCAAAAGTTCCCATACGTGAACGATGTGTTTCCGTTCCTGTATGCCATACACCAATTGCTGCTGCACTAAGAACATTCATATGGGGATTCGGGAAATTCTCACCCCTGGCAGCAGTACGCCTGAATGTACGTTTCCAGGTCTCGAAACCCACAACACCGCTCACATTATGATTATTTCCGAACACATTATTGTAGTTGAGTGTCTGGGTAGTCTGCACAGAATAAGCTCTCGTTATATAATCCCTCAATACACCATTGGCAGCAAAGCCATCACCTGCCCTGGGATCATACCATTGCTCCTCATCGTTGTGGTTATAGTCAAGCCCCACTGAAGTACGGAATGATAAAGATTCTGCAAAATCATATGTAGCCGAAAAGTTTAAATTGGTTTTTACATTTGATGAGAGTGTATGGTCAAGATCGGCACTGTTCAAAACATGTGTCGGAACTGCACCGTACAGTTGGCGCGGTGCTCCGTGATAAGTACCGTCTTCGTTATAAATACGTTCTACGGGCAGAATACCTGATGCACCGTGGATCGGGCTGGAAAAGGCACCCCCAACCCTTGTAGTATTCTGGTCAGTCAAGCTTGCCATTGTCTGCAAATCAAATCTCAACCTGTCGGTGGCATCATGGTCAAGATTCAGCCTGAAATTATACCTTTGCCAGTCATAGCTTATAATATGGCCCTCCGTGTTGTTGTATGAAAGAGAAGTGTAGAATCTTGTACTTTCATCACCTCCCCTTGCTGTAAGGCGGGCTTCCATAATATTTCCTGTGCGGTTAACAGCATCGAGCCAATCATAATTGGCAACTGTTGAATAATCTATCTCTCCGTCAGGTGACAGCTCAAACCAGCCCCTTTCAACTCCTGTGCTCCTGAAATTTTGAACTGAATTTGATTCCCAGCCGTAACGCATAGCCCTGCGGGATTCTGACCACCTTACCCATGTTTCGCCGTCCATAACATCCCTTAATGCAATGGGCTGGGTAAAGCCTCTTGAAAGGTCAAACGAAAAGTCCGTCCGGTCCATCGCCTCCCCTCTTTTCGTTGTAACAATAATAATTCCGGCAGCACCCCGTGCTCCGTATATTGCAGTTGCGGCTGCATCTTTAAGTACATCAATAGATTCAATATCCTTAAAGTCAATATTTGCAAGAAAACTTTCAGATGCTGACCTGTACCCAAGTCCGCTTTGCTGAATCTCAACACCATCAACAATCCAAATTGGCCTGTTGGCAGCGAAGGATCCCATACCGCGGACTATAACTGATACATCCCCGCCGGGGATACCTGTTCCGGCAGAGACCTGAACACCGGCAAGGCGACCCTGAATTGCTCTTGTAACACTCTCAACCGGCATACTTTCAATATCCTGGGAACGAACAGATGCAACAGAACCTGTTATATCCCTTCTTCTCTGAACACCATATCCGGTTACTACAACTTCATCAAGGCCAACCACGTCAGGTTGCAATTCAACATCAATAGTCCTTTGACTACCAACCATCATTTCCTGTGTAAGCATTCCCACGAAAGAAAATTGCAGGATTGATTCTTCTTCAGGAACCTCAATAGAATAGGTACCATCAATATCTGTCACCGTACCAATTGTCGTTCCTCTGACAGCTACAGACACACCTGGCATCGGCTCACCATCTTCCTCCGATGTTACTGTGCCTGAGACTGTAATTTGCGCAATTGCGGCCGAACAACTTATTATCAGCAACAACGTGACGCTAAATAGCAGTTTTTTCCTCATGTTAAAAAAATTTAAAGGTTAATAAAAAAAAATGGTCCATGACCCAGATGTAGAATCCTGAACCATTTGAAAAACTTCTTCTCTTTTTTATAAAATGTTCTATTACCGGATTTCCCCGGGTAATAATGATATTTGATTAACTATAGCAGCCTAATTAAATGTGTAAAAATGCAGCATTGATTTTTTTAACAATAATTAACACCATATAATATAGATGCTTTAACTTTTGCCCAAGTTGCATAATTAGAATGCGTAAAATATAAAATCCAGAATTTATCAATTGATAAGGTTCCTGTAACATCGTGTTTGTATTACGTTTATAACATCATCTTCCGGATTGCATTTTATCAAAAAATTCTTTTGTTTATCTTTAGACTGATTTAAAATTTCGTAAAATAAAAAACTAACCATGCAATAAAAAAAGCCACCCCAGATATTTAAGGGTGGCTCCATAAATAGTTTTCAGTCCCCCAATTACTTACCGGATGAACCGGTAAAGCAATCTGAAGGTAAAAATATTATTCTTCCGCAAATT
>PUMT01000065.1 GCA_003551495.1 Bacteroidota bacterium | reverse complement strand
TTGCCGGAGAAATCACTTTCAAGCCAGATTTTTTTGATTTTAAAATATTGAATCCGGTTTTCCCGTGATTCTTTCAGCCAGTTAAAAAGTTCCTCACGTTCCTGCGATGATGCAGAACCGGATAAAAACTTAAATATAAAAGAATAAATATTTTTATTCATAAGTTCTTCTTCTCCTTCTTAATTTGATGACGTATTGAAAGGCAATTTCCCTAAAATGTTTTTTAATGAAAAAATGAATATGGCAATTAAAATATTCATTTTTTTCGGAATCTCCGCTTGCAGTGGCACCTCTGATTCTAATTTTGGCAGTATTAAATGAGGGCCTGATTCGAATGAATTTTTTTATTGAAAACATGCCTGATGTATTTTTTATGTTTTATGTTTACAGCTGGCAGACATCTTAATGGTTATTTCAGGTGTTTTTAGAAAAAACCTTTTAGGGAATTACTTCAGAAGAGCGTCTATTTATAATAGTTTTAAAATCCAGCTAATTTCAAAAACAACATATAAAAATATAATAATTTCATGAATCGTCAATGACGATATTTTCAATCTCTTCAGAAATTCAATGGATTTTACATCATATGCTGTTATACATGAAGCGCATATATATTTAAATGTAAAATCGACCGAAAGTCAAAATATTGTCATGGTAAGATACAATAAGGTCAATTACTAAATAAAAATATTTTCTTATGAATTCCCCATGATTCTGAAGATTCACAAAAAGACATGAATAAATGTGGGGAATCCATCGGATTGAAAAGCAATAGTTTAAAGCCTAAATTAGGTAAAATATTGATAAACAATTTACTAAACATAATATAATACAGATGAAAGAATTAAATATTTCGGAAAGGGTTGCAAATTCGGAGCAGTCCTCTACTGTTGGCATTGCTGACATTGCAATAAAATTAAGGGAAAGCGGTGAAAAAGTATATGACTTTTCTGCTGCACGTGCTTTTGAGCCAACCCCTGCCTATATTATCGAGGAAGCTGTAAGTGCTATGCAAAAAGGTGATACGCATCAGACAATGGCAAAGGGGACCACAGAATACAGGAGGGCAATTTCTGCAAAACTGAAGCGCGAAAATAACATAGATGCTGATCCGGAAAAAGAGATTATTGCAACTATGGGTGTAAAACAGGGCTTGACCATAAGCCTACTGGCACTGATTAATCCCGGTGATCAGGTAATAGTTGAGGATCCCTGCTTCCCAAGTTATAAGCAGCTTATTGCTTATTGCGGGGGAGAGGCTGTTCCGGTCCCTCTGAGAACTGAAAACAGATTCAGGTGGGACAGGGATGAGCTTGAAAGTCATATTACAGATAAAACAAAGGCAATACTTCTGAACACACCCCAGAATCCTACAGGTGTGGTTCATACTCTTGAAGACCTTCAGATGATTGCTTCAGTTGCTATAAAACACAATTTATTTGTGATGTCAGATGAAGTGTATGAACGTTTGACCTGGGACAGGGAACATCAAAATATTTGCAAAATAGATGGAATGAAGGAAAGAAGTGTCACCCTTACCAGTCTTACAAAAAGTTTTTCCATGGGGGGGTGGAGAATAGGTTATATTTATGCATCCGAAAAGATCATCAGCTCATTATATAAACTGCAACAACATTTAATTACAAGCTGCAACTCTTTTGTTCAGACAGCAGCCGCTATGGCTTTTAAGGAGCCTCCACGCAAGGAAGTTCTTGATTACTGGAAGGAATGGGAAGAAAAAACAAAATTTGTCTCTGATAAGTTGAACAGTATGTCCGGGATAAAATGCCCTATGCCTGAAGGTGCATTCTTTGTTTGGGCTGACATTAGTGAACTTGGGTTGCCTTCAAAAGAGTTCGTTGAAAAACTTTTAAAGGAAGAAAAGGTGGCTCTTGTTCACGGATCATCATTCGGCCGTAACGGCGAAGGTTACATAAGGATGACCTGCTCCAAAACGTGGGAGGACAATCACGAAGGCCTGGAAAGAATTAAAAGTTTTATCCGGAAATTAGTCTGATACTCACCTCCCCGCCGGCCTGTACTATTTAGAATGATATTTAGCAAAAGTGGCCGGGACTAAAAACTGATTGTTATAAAAAACTGATGCGGACCTGTTAAAATATTTTTATAGGTATGAAAAAAATTGCTGAATTGTATAAGAAGTACCGGGACTTGTCACTGGGCACAAGGATTATGATTTTCATGGGGATAGGTACTATTGCCGGGGTTATTTTTGGAGAGGACGCGGTGGCAGTCCAGCCTTTGGGTGATTTATTCATTAGGTTGCTGCTTATGGCTGCAGTACCACTTGTATTTTTCAATCTGCTGAACGGACTGACAGGACTAACAGATTTAAAAAGCCTTGGGAGGATAGCAGGTAAGATTGCCTTTTTCTTTGTAGGCACCTCGGTTATATCGTTCACTCTTGCATACTTTGTATTCAATGCCATTCAGCCCGGTAAGGGATTTGACCTTCAGGGGGACGCACCGGAGGAAATTGGTGAAATGCCGAATGTTGTGGAGATGCTTCTTGAAATGGTGCCCGACAATGTTTTTCTGGCGTTTGCAGAAACCAACATGGTACAGATAGTGATATTTGCAGTATTGCTGGGCATAACGGTTATTACTATGCCCGACAAGTACCGGGAGCCTTTTTCAAAAGGACTGGAAATGCTGGCAAAGCTGTTCAGGGAACTTGTCAACCTTGTCCTAAAACTCAGTCCGCTCGGAATAGGCGCCCTTATGGCAGCTACTTTCGGCGAGTATGGCGCCCGGATGTTCGGTCCGCTTGCATATTTCCTGGGCGGGGTATGGGGAACCCAGATCATCATGATAGGGATATTCCTTTTGTTGCTTTTGGTATTTACAGGAATGACCCCGGGGCACTTTTTAAGAAAAACAGGCTCGGTTTATGCAACTGCCCTTGCAACCTGCAGCAGTTGGGCTACAATGGCAGTAAGCCTTGAAGTAGCCGAAGACAAGCTCAAACTCCCAAGGCATATCTATTCGTTTACCCTGCCTATGGGAACACAACTGAACAAGAACGGTACCACAATAATGCTGATGGGTGTTCTGCTATTTACCGCACAGGCATCCGGTGTAACCTTTGACCTGCCAACCATAATAACCATTATTTTCATAGGATTGTTGCTGGAGACGGGATCGGGTGGCATACCTGGCGGCGGACTTGTAATTGCCCTGATCTTTGTAAGGGCATTCAACCTTCCACTTGAGATTGCAGCAATAGTTGGAGGGATCTACAGGCTTGTCGATATGGGCAACACAACCACAAACGTAATGAGTGACATTGTGGGGACTATTATTGTGTCAAAGCAGGAAAGTAAAAAAAATAATAAAATTTCCCGGGAATAAAGTATGGCAGTAGCAAAAATTAAGAAACGGGGAAAGTCTCTTTCTGATATAAAAAGGGATCTTACTGCTCTGTATAACAAAATTCAACCAAATCAGTTAGTTACATTCAAAAAACCACTATTATGAAAAAAAACCGGAAACTCTTTTCAGCTTTTTTAAGTGTTACACAAGTGCTGTTTTTAGTATTTATTGTTTTTTTGTTAATTGGTATTAAGGATACTTATGCTCAGTCTCAAACTCTTCAACCAGTTGAATACAACAAGGACCAGTTGGTAAAAATGGCTGTTCAGGGTCAAATATCTGAAGCCAGAATGTCTTACCCTCCTTACCGTATTGGTGCAGATGGGAAGCTTTCTGTAATTCCGGGTACAGAGAGTATAGTATATAATTTCCGTACAGGTGACTCAGCAGTTAATATGGCAGGAGACCATATAGAGCCGGCTGTAACCTTAAGGCATCCATCCTCTCCTGACAGCCCCGAGAGCCGAGGGTTTACTTTTCTTTCATGCATAGGCAATACAGTCAGGGTTCTAACCGGAGAGGCTAAAGGAGAGTTGGGTTACGTTATTGGGAAGCATGGTGACCCCAGGGTAATGGTTGATTTCAAGGATCCAGAGGTACTTAAAAAACTAACACTTGACGATAAGATGCATATATACGCTCATGGAGTTGGCATGGAGTTTACAAATGTTGAAGGTGTTAAAATTATGAGTACGAGTCCAACCTTAATTGATGCATTAACTGAAGCAGGCATGGGGGTAACTCCGGATGGCAAACTTCAGGTTAATGTTGCCTTAAAGGTGCCGGCAAAAATAATGGGTTCAGGCCTAAGAAGAAGCCATTCTCATAGTGGTGATTACGATATCCAAATGTTTGATGAAGAGATTGTAAAAAAATACAATCTTGACAAATTAAGATTCGGGGATATTGTTGCTATAATAAACGCCGATGTTTCTTACGGAAGAATTTACAGAACAGGTGCAATAACGATCGGTGTGGTTAGTCATGGAAATAGTGTTATAGCTGGTCATGGTCCTGGGGTTACCACCCTTTTTACTTCAACAGATGGAAATATTGAACCGGTATTGGATTCTGATGCAAATCTTAAAAATCTTCTTTTCAAATAATCTTCTTTGGGTCGTAATATGAAACTACCGGAAGGCACAACATAAATGCATTTTTTTTAATTTCCGAAAATATTTTATCTTGAAGGGTACCTCTGGCTAACTATCCTCTTATATTAAAAGACAAGTTAGGGGATGCTTTTTTCGATGCGTCTTATATGTTTAAGAGGGGATTAGTTGTTTCAGAAAACAACTAATAAAATACATTTAATTTTAATATTAAATCTTTAATCCGCACAAATATGGAAGATTCTTTATTTTTTACTTTTTTTCGGAGGTGCAAGAATTTTGAAAATGAGATTTGTAAAACTATTCTAACACTTGGTGCAAAAATTACTTTGCTAATATTATTTTTCCTGACACCCTCCTTTATTATGACAGTGAATGCTGATGAAAAGGGGAATAAAAACCCTGTTAAGAGACAGACATTGGAACCGGAAAGGTATTTTCCCGGACCCGGCAGCCATAACTGGAAGCGTATCAGTCCTGAAGAAGCTGGCATGGACCCGGTGCTTATTAATAAAGCGATCGAGTTGAGCAAGAGAAATGAAACTTCTATTCCTAAACAGGCTGAACTTGCCATTCAGCAATGGCGTGCAGGTAATGAAGATACTCACAGGTCAATAATCGGCCCTGTTAAGGATCATGATGCCGGAGTAAACGGGATGATCA
>PUMT01000058.1 GCA_003551495.1 Bacteroidota bacterium | reverse complement strand
TCATGGCAACCCCTGCAATATTATTCCCGGATTATGGTCCGGTTTTTTTATTCCTCCACATACTTTATCGTGCATCCTATTGCCCTTGTAAAGTCCGGATCGGGCTTCCGCCCTTCAAGCAGGGCATCAATCGCATCTGTCAGGTAGTGTTCCTCAACTGCTGCAGCATCCCTGTAATTGTCGTCAATAGCGCCGATATAGGCCACAACATATTTACTCCCCTCCCTTTTCAGAAGGTAAACATGAGGTGTCCTTGTAGCACCGTAAACAGGGTGAACTACCTGTCCGTCATCAAAAAGGTACGGGAAGGTGAATTGTTTTTCCGATGCCCTTACCTGCATAAGCTCGTACGAATCTCTTGGTTCTGCTTCAGGATCATTCGGGTTTATGGCTATCATAGGGAATCCCTTTGCCCTGTATTTATTGTGTATCTCTATCATCCTGTCTTCATAAGCAACGGCATAGGGGCAATGGTTACAGGTAAATATTATAATAAAACCTTTTGCATCAGGATAGTCGCTCATACTGACGAAGTTCCCGTCAACATTCTTTAACCTGAAGTCGGTTGCATAGTCGCCTACACTATATCCCTGTCCGGTCAGTAAAGGGACAGAAAAAAAGGCAAAAACAAACAATAAAAGAATTTTTTTCATAAGATATGGTTTTGGTTTATAATGGTTAGTTCAGTTTCGATTTTACTATGGTCTCAAGTTCTTCGTAAGTAAAAACCTTTTCGTGGAACGACCTGCTCTCCTTTGTAAATATCACGGTGGCAGGGATTGAACCTGTCCACGACTCGTCAACCTTTGGTATCCACCTGTTACTCCTGGGATCGTCCAGAAGGACTATCTCCGATTTCAGTCCGTGAGATTCAATGAAAGGCAGCACCCTGGATTCAAGGTGAGCAGGATTGTCAAGGCTGACCAGCAGCACTTTTACTTTCTTATCTGAATAAAACTCGTTTAGCTTTTCAAATTCCGGCAGCTCCTTTACACACGGAACGCACCAGGTTGCCCAGAAATTGACTACATAGACCGAATCGCTCTCAGTGCTGAGCCTGGGCTGAAGCTGATCAAAATCGTATGTTTTAATCTGTGAAAAAGCAGAATTAATTAATATCAGTAATGCAAATGCTGTTAAAATCTTTTTCATTGTTTATAGATTTATTCAGATAAACATATGGCTTAATAAAAAGTTCATTCATTATATCCGGCGTAACAAAGTTCAAAATTTTATATTTCCCGCTGATTCAATATTTCATTACAACCGGAGTTAAAAAAGTTTATCTTTGCCGCAAAACAACACTAAATGCATACAGAAAAGAAAAGGGGCAGGTTTTATTACAGGCTCAAACTACTATACTACCGCTACAAATGGATGTTTCACGTATTTACCCGCCCCAACCGGATAAGGGATCTGATGAGGGGTTACGGTTACATTGAGGATTCCGGCACCACTTTCCGGGTGCCGGTCAGCCGAAGGAGCCTTGTTCAGTATGCCGGCAAGATGGTGTCCGAAAAGTGGATGGAAGACCTGCTGGGTAGCCTGCTTAGTCCGGGCTCCCTCTTCGTTGATGTGGGAGCGCACATGGGACAGACCATGCTTAAAGCAAGGGCCTCCCAGCCCCAATGCAGCTATATAGGCATTGAGCCTCAAAAGGAGTGTGTGGAAAATATGGAAAAGCTCATAAGGGCTAATAACCTTGAAAATTTCCGGCCGGTCTGGGCAGCAGCATCATCAGGCAGGGAGTCGAGTAAGGACCTCTATATACCAAGGCCTGGTGCTACTACTTCAACAACATCTCCCGGAGCCAGGCCGCAAAAATATCTGCACTCCGAAAGCCGGACAGTGCCTGCGCTTTCGCTTGACCAGATCAGGGAGTCGGATGAGATGAACACAGGCCGCATCAGCATGATCAAGATAGATGTTGAAAGAGATGAACTTTCGGTTCTTGAAGGCTGCCGCAGCGTTATGAAAACCGACCGCCCCTATATCCTTATTGAGATACTACCTGCCGAGAACGACTCTATGAAGAGTTCGCAGGTAAAGGTTAAGGAACTTGTGGAATCTATGGACTATGAAATGTGGAGGGTAATAAAAACAGCCGACCTTGCCCATGTAAGTGAACTGGAAAAAGTTGAGGAGTGGCCGCTGGCATACCAACCCGGCACAAAGACAAGGTATTTCAGGGATTACCTTCTCATCCCTTATGAAACAGCTTCAAAGGCAGGCGGCAGCAACACCCTTGATCCGTCAGTCCTGCCGCCGTTACCTTAAAAAGACGGTTACTTTTGTTACTGCAGTCTTCAGCATCTCCTGCATCATGCCAGGCCCGTGTTAACTTAGGTTGCATCCCCGATGCAGCGGACGGACAATCTGTTTCTTTAGGTTGCATCCCCGATGCAGCGGACGGACAATCCGCCCCTTTTGCTGCCATAATACCGCTCAGTCAAAACTTTAGCCTGAATAATCCATAAAATTATGGAATTCTGCTATTTTGTGTAAAATAATACAACAGAGCAGAAGGACAGTATTCCGCTTATTTGGTATATCTTCCTGTAAGGCTTAATTCTTCTCCTTCTTCGTCATGAATAGTTGCTGAAAATTCCAGATCTATTGCATCTATTCTTGGCCCATACATACCTGAGCCTATTTCAAGACTATGAACTTCTGCACTGGCATTGCTGACATTATAACCCCTCAGGCTAATGAATGTCTTTTCCATTTTCCCAAGATCCAGATCCTCTATGTCTATACTAAAGAAGCTTTCAGTCATTGTTACTGTGCCAACCTCTTCTGCGTCTTGTTCTAAAAATGTATTAATTGATAGTTGTGGCCCGAACATTTCGTCATAACTTAGTTGTACATTGTCAAAATGAACTCTTTCATTATCTAATTTCAGGACAAGCTCCGGGTCAGCTTTTTCTTCAACTTTCTCTTCAGCGTCTGCAGTGTCTTCTTTCCTTTCCTGTGCAGGGCCACATGAATAGAATAATGAAATGCTAAATACAGTTACTAAAAATAAAACAAATAACTTTTTCATAACAGATTTTCTTTTTGTGATTATTTTTTTGAATTAATTTTTAAATATATAAAAAGACTAATGTTATTCAAAAAAAACACAAATACTTTTGGATTGTTAACCGGGGGTGACTCAAAAGTCTGATACACCTTTGATCCGTTAGTCCTGCCGGCGTTACCGTAAACAGGGACCAAAGTAACATAACTGAAGCCTTCAGCGTCCCATTATATCATGCAAGGCTTATATTTATTTAGTTTGCATCCCTGATGCAGCGGACAGACAATCCGTCCCTTTTGTTGCTAAAATACCTCCAGACCGTATTCTGGTCAGGATACAATGTGCGATTAAAAGCATTTTCCGCAGAGTGAGAGTCTGAAGTCCAGAAATATCCCCTGTTACCTACAAAGATATAATCCGCGTCGTAAGTCCTGATTCCTGCCGGTATAGCAGTGAAATCGTAGTCATCTGTGCCATTCCCTCCTACAGGCCAGCCCTCTTTGGCTTTTAGTATTTTCCCCGCATCCTGGCCCCTGAAATACAAACCATCCCATACCGGGGACCCGACCGGTACCTGGGTGTCAACCATGCCTTCAAGGTATTTCCACTCATCATCGGATGGTACACGCCATCCCTGGGGACAAAGTTTTCCTGTATTCACTGCGAACCAGTTGTAAAGTGCTCCGTGTGTATCTTTGTTGCCTTCGTTATTGTTTACCCAGCAATAAGCTCCGGAGGTATTGCTATTCCAGGCTGCTAAGCTCATGCCTAAATTTTCAATGTTACTTCCATCGTTGAACTTAGTTGTCTTAAGGTTTTCTGCCATCCATTCGTAATTGCCGATACGTATCATCGGGTAGTAATTGCCGTCGCTATCAGCAACACCTTCTGCAGTCCGGAATGTCATTATACTTCCGTATGCCGTTCCCTTTTTGTTTGAAGCATAAGCCCTTACAAAATAATCAGTATCCGGAACCAGTCCTGTAATAGCGCTTGTAAACCTACCCGCACCCGTACCGTCGTTGGTTTTGCTATCTTTTATAGTCGGGTTTGGACTGGTACTCCAGCAAACCCCACGGGCATTTATTAAACTGCCGCCATCATCTGAAACAGTTCCACCGCTTATTGCGGTTGTAACAGCAATATCGGTTACTTCAGCAGTAATTACAACAGGCACTTTGCCGTCATCCTTGCTGCAGCCTCCAACCGAAGATACAAGCACCAAAGCTGTTACAATGGGGAGAAAACAGATTCTTTTCATCTGCATAAATTATGTTTAGTGAATAGTTTATCAATATTTCACCTAATTAAGACTTTGAACTTTTGCTTTTCAATCCGATGGATTCCCCACATTTATTCATGTCTTTTTGTGAATCTTCAGAATCATGGGGAATTCATACGAACAAGCCAGGTTAATCAAATTTAATATCAATGATTTATATATTTCAAGTAGATCAAAAAAGGTGTTTCAACGTATG
Source organism: Bacteroidota bacterium (assembly GCA_003551495.1). Taxonomy (GTDB): domain Bacteria; phylum Bacteroidota; class Bacteroidia; order Bacteroidales; family PUMT01; genus PUMT01. Next base: position 706 of record PUMT01000058.1, on the reverse strand, counting down.
GAACCCCCATGTTTGTTCATATCATTTTGTCTGCCAAAGGCTGATGGGGCTTTCATAAGAAAAAAAATAAATGAATCAAATTGTTTCGGCAATATCTATAATTCTGATAACCAGAAGACTAAATAAAAGTACGGAATTAATCTGTTAAATGCAAAAAACACCCGGTCAAAACTTTAGGTTTAGGGATTTAATCGCGTCCTCATTCCTTCAGGTATTAAACTTTTCCGTAACTTAGTATCTCTCCGCACCGCAATAATTGCGGTTAATATATTTTTCGGGAGGCTTATTTGAAGGGGGTCTTATTTGAACAATTAGTTACAACCCTGTAGTTTAATATTTAGGGGGTAATATTTTCTTCTCACCGAAGTGAGACTGGTAATAAAGAAACTCAAATGATAATATTTTTCCTGCAATTGGAGACAGTATAATTTGAGGTTTTATGAAGAGAATTGAAATTCTTGATTCACTCAGAGGATTTGCCTTGCTCCTTATACTTCTGTATCATTCTCTTTACAACTTTGGTGCTGTTTATCCAGGGGAGGAGACTTTTTTGGCCTTCCCCGGCCTGGATGCCCTGAGCACAAGTTTTATATTCCATTTCGTTGCAGACAGGGCATTTGCAGTTTTCTCCGTTATTTTCGGGATAAGCTTTTTCATTCAGCTGAACAAAAGAGCAGAAAGTGAAAAATTTTCAGTTTTTTTTATA
>PUMT01000183.1 GCA_003551495.1 Bacteroidota bacterium | reverse complement strand
GTGTGTTACCATGTAAAAAGATTCGTCATATGCGTTCTGTGTCCACTCGGCCACATTTCCAGCCATATCGTACAGACCATAGTCATTTGGTTCGAATGACGCCACGGGCGCTGTATAAAGCCAGCCGTCGTCGGTATAATTGCCCCGGAGCGGCTTGAAGTTTGCGAGAAAACATCCGTCATAATTCCTTGTATAGGGCCCTCCCCACGGATAGGGCGACAAAGTGAGACCGCCGCGTGCAGCATATTCCCACTCAGATTCAAGAGGCAGCCTGTAATTCTGGACAAAGCCCATACCCCTTCGGGCTAGGTGCTCGTTTAGGTATTTCGTTCTCCATATGCTGAAAGCTGTGGCTTGCTTCCAGGTCACACCAACTACAGGGTAGTCGTCATATGAAGGGTGCCAGAAATACATGTTTGCCATCGGCTCGTTATAGGAGTATGTAAAATCGTGAATCCAGACAAGGGTGTCAGGGTAAACATTTACCTGGTCTCTCAGAACAAAAGATGAACGGTCTGTTATCGGAGACTCTTCCCCTCTCTGGTCATATACAACTCCTTCATATTCCCCGGTTTCAAAGTTGTACCGGCTTGATCTTCTTGCTGCCTGATCGTAGTCAACCCAGAAGTACTCAAAATTCAGCTTACGGGTGTCAAGTTCTCTTCTGCCCCAGAATCTCTCTTCACCCTGGTAATAGAGTTCTTCAAGTATCTGTCTTGTTTCCGGGTCCTCCTGATCGATACGCTCATCCCAGTTGAGAATGGGCTCATCAAGAGGATTTCCGAATTCGTCCTCCTGAATTATATACTCTGTTCTTCCGGCATCCGCAAGCGTCCTTCTCATTATTGAGTCACGCACATAATAGACAAATTGTCTGTATTTGTTGTTGGTAATTTCAGTCTCATCCATCCAGAATGCATCAACTGAAACAGTCCGGGTAAACGTATTCTGAGCCCACATGACATCTTCATCACTCGGACCCATTACAAAGCTACCTTGTGGAATAAACACCATTCCAAAGGGATCAGGCTCAAACCATCTGTCCCTGTCCTGGACACCCACCAGCTCGCCTGTGGGAGCCCTGCCGCAACTGCTTAATATTATAGCAGCAAATAAACTCAGTACAAGAAAATTTTTCATAACCTACCAGATTATTAAATATTGCAATATATTATTTTTTTTTTCATTTATTTTCAAACTACAAAATCCTGATACTGCCCGGACTTACCTTTGTTCTGTCAATACTCAGGCTGAAACTGTAGCGAAGTACAAATTCATGCGATCCTTTGCTGTGCCTGTTTATTGAGCTTGTTGCAAAATCATATGAGTATCCAAGCTGAATGCCATTGAATAGCTCCATCCCTGCCATTCCCACAATTGCAGACCCGCTCCGGTAATACAGACCGCCCCACAACTTGTTGTCATAATGAACTTGTCCTCCAAGGTTTATTTGAGAAATTGCGCCATCTGACTGTACCAGAACAGATGGTCTCAGCTCATAATCCGGATTGCCAAGTTTTATACGGTAACCTGCTGTAAGGTAATAGTGCCTGCTCAGGAATGAAGTGGCAGAACCCGAGTATTCCATCACAGGTTCTGTTATATTTGTTGCTGAAAGGCCAAAATAAAGCTGCTCTGTATTATAGTATACACCAAAAGAGAAGTCCGGTACAAGTATACTTTCATTACCGGCAGGAATAGAAGGATCTGATGAAGGATGTGTGTGATGGTCGCTTTCAGGTATTATCCATTCAGCATCAAGAGAATTGTTTATCAGGCCAAAGCTGGCACCTATTCCAAGCATCCCCGGACCTGCTTCAGTCCGGTAGGCATATGTAAGTGATATCCCAAGATTGCTTTGAAAACCTGCTTTATCATTCATGATACTCAATCCGGCACCGTGGTCAGCTCCCAAAAGCCTGAAAGGCGCTGTAAAAGTAAAGGCCGACGTAACGGGGGCATTTTCAAAACCAACCCATTGCTGACGGTTTATTGCCGTTGCGCATATTGCATCTTTGCTGCCAGCATATCCGGGATTGTATATCATAATATTATACATGTTTTGGCTGAATTGCGGATCCTGCTGTGCGGAGCACAATGAAACCGTCAGGAAGAACACAAGGAATACTCCTGCTTTACCCCTATGGTTGCTAAATGTTTCAGCCATTTTGCCTTGATAAGTTCATTAATGTTTTAGTTTTCCAACCATTGAATATTATCATGGTTCGTTGTTCCTTATACTGAAATTTGGATTTAAGGTTTCCCAAAATGCCAATATTTTTTTAAAAGTTTAAAAAACTGATATCAAAATAATGGGCACATTATCATTTATATCAATAATAATATTTGAAGATATTGATCAATACCCCACGGAAAAATGCTGAAAAAAAGCCCAAAAATCTCTTTATTCATGCATGTTTCAGTAATTTAACTTTTTAAACGTCCTCCACCATCTTTCAGGCACTTCCTGGTTGCAGGCGGTCTTGTAATCTTCATATGAACATGCAATTATGAGATTCTTGTGAATGCGCGAAGAGGGCACTTCCATCCACCATCTTTCGCTTATGGTGCTTTTGTAAAAAATCAATTCGTTATCTTTATCAGTAAGGTTTATAATGAATTTTTTGCAGTTCTTCCGGACATCAAAAGGATATTCGTCCCTTCTGCCTTCCACTCCTTCCAGGAAATACCAAATGATCTGTGCTGCAAGATGAGCTGTTTCAACCGTTACATCCGGGCCGGAAGACAAATCGAAAAGTCCGGCACAACTCAGCCTGTCGCTTAATCCGGCATATTTGGCTATCTGGCAAGCTTCTTCGGCATATAATCCGTTGGGTGAGGGAGAAGCATTGCCGGGGGCATCGGAGTGCCTGACTGCTGTCATGCTGAATACAAGAAGATCGGTGTCACGCATAACAGGATCAGCTTCCCTTATGAAGTTGCGTATTACTCCAAGTCTGAAATAATCAAAAAGAAGTTCATCCAGTAGCTCTGTCTCTTTTTTTGTTGTAAAACAAGATTGGTAGCCAATATTTGTGTAGTTGAAAAGAGTGTTGTTTTTTTCAAGAACTATTTTGTTGAGATAATCCTGCTCGGTACCGCCTCCGTCAATTGCCCCTGAAAGTCCCGGTTTCCGGTCGACTGAAGTTATATTAACTGTTTTATTAATTTTTTCGTAGGCTGAAAAGATATGAAAAGCTTTTTCCTGGCTGCCCCCTATGAAAAAAGGTGTTACTTTTTTGTTCAGGAGGATAAGACTAACTTCAATAACAGCCGCACACAGATCAGCAGGTGTGCGACCTTGCTTCAGGTTCCCAAGGTCGGTAAAACCGTATTTCAGATCAGGCATGCTAAGGTTATAAAGTTTTTGCCTTACCATGCTGGGGGTATTAGTATTTCCGGTATTCCCGTTTTTATTGAAAAAGGGGATTCCTATCAAAGCAATATCTTTCTGCTTTATTTCAGGTATTTTTCCCGTGTCAGTATATTTCTCAATGAACCGGCCTATACAATTATATTTTAAAGAACTGCTGTACTGATCTTTATTTAACGGGTCAAGATAATCTTTTAATTCCATTCCTTTATGTCTGGGTTAGGATTTGTATTCAGAAACCGGGAAAAAGAGCGGCTTGAATTATTACAGGAAACACAACGTGAATTTAAACTTTTTATCTTATTTTACCTGAAATTATTTTGAATCACTTTTTTTCTTCTTTCCGGGTTTTCTTTTTTTTGTTGATGAACCCGAACTGTTAATTATCTCCAGGCATTTGTCGAAATCAAGTTTTTCAGGATCGGTTCCCTTAGGCAACCTGTAATTTTTATCATTATAAGAAATGAAAGGGCCCCATCTTCCTTTCAGGATGGTAAGTTTCTTTCCCCCTTTGTTCAATGTTTTAATTATCTTTTCCCTGTCCCTTTTTCTCTTTTCCTCTATCACCTCAATAGCCTGCTCCAGGGATATGGTGTGCGGATCGTCGTTGTCGCCCTTAAGTGAATAAAATTTGGAGTCGTGCCTCACAAAAGGTCCGAATCGCCCTAATCCTGCAACAACTTCTTTGTCTTCATATTTCCCCAGATTGCGGGGCAACCTGAATAGCTCCAGGGCTTCTTCAAGAGTTATTGTTTCTATGTGCTGACCTTTGCGCAAGGATGCAAAACGTGGCTTCTCACTGTCGTCACTTTCACCTATCTGAGCCATCGGGCCGAATCTCCCGATCTTAACATATAAGTTTTTACCTGTAGACGGATCCTTGCCCAACAATCTTTCACCCTTGCTCCTTTCTCCTTTTTCAATAGTGTTTTTTACTTTTTCATGAAAAGGCACATAAAACTTATGTATCATTTCATCCCATTTTAGCTTTCCCTCAGCTATCAGGTCAATCTCTTCCTCAACTGATGCAGTGAAATTATAGTCCATTATTTCAGGAAAGTACCTTATAAGGAAATCACATACCAGCATTCCAATATCATTGGGAAAAAGCTTTGCTTTTTCAGCACCGGCAGTTTCTGTTTTGACCTCTTCCTGAATCCGGCTCTCCCTGAGTGTTATCGAATTATAATTCCTTGTTTTGCCTGGGCGGTCCTCCTTCACAACATACCCCCTGTTCTGTATTGTTGAAATTGTTGGAGCATATGTTGAAGGACGCCCTATGCCAAGTTCTTCGAGTTTTTTAACAAGACTGGCCTCAGTATATCTTGGCGGGTGATGGGTAAACCTCTCGATTGCCTGGATAGATAATGCCTTAAGTTTGTCGCCTGTTTTTAAAGGGGGGAGAAGATCACCGAAAGCAGGTTCCTGCTCATCATCGGTTGATTCTATATAAAGTTTGAGGAAACCGTCAAATTTGAGTGCCTCTCCTGTTGCAATAAAATTGTGGGTCGAGCTGGATATACCGATTGTGGCGGTGGTCTTTTCTATCTGAGCGTCACTCATCTGTGATGCTAAAGTCCTTTTCCAGATAAGCTCGTAAAGCTTTTTTTCGTACGAGCTTTCACCTGAAGAACTCTTTTCCATGTAGGTCGGGCGTATTGCTTCATGTGCTTCCTGTGCACTTTTGGATTTTGTTTTATATCTGCGTAAGTTGACATATTTTTCTCCAAAATGTGATTTTATGATTTTGCTGGCGGAATTGAGAGCCGATTGCGAAAGATTAACCGAATCAGTCCTCATATATGTTATCAGTCCGGCTTCATAAAGCCGCTGGGCAACCGACATGGTACGTGACACCGAGAAACCCAGCTTCCTTCCTGCCTCCTGCTGAAGTGTAGAGGTGGTAAAGGGTGGGGCGGGCGACTTCTTTGAAGGTTTTGATACAATTCCGGATACTGAATATTCCGCTCCCCTGCAATTTTCCAGGAACCCGAGTGCTTCTTCCCTTGTTTTGAAGCGTTTTGGTAATTCGGCCTTAAACTCAGTTACACCTTTGTTTTTCCCCCTGAGTTCAAAGACTGCAACCACCCTGTAGGATGATGTGCTTTTGAAAGAGATTACCTCCCTTTCCCTTTCAACCAGCAATCTGACTGCAACGGACTGCACCCTCCCGGCTGAAAGTCCCTGTTTGACCTTTCTCCATAATACCGGGGAAAGTTCAAATCCTACCAGCCTGTCAAGTATCCTGCGGGCTTGCTGCGCTTCTACAAGTCTAATATTAATAGACCTTGGATTTTTTATGGCATTTGATATAGCTTCCCTGGTAATCTCATGAAAAACTATTCTTTTGGTTTTTTCTTCTTCCAGTTCAAGCACATCAGATAAATGCCATGCAATAGCCTCTCCTTCACGGTCTTCATCGGAGGCGAGCCAGATAGTCCGGGCTTTCCTGGAGGCTTTGGCAAGCTCTGAAACCACTTTTTTCTTGTCGTCCGGTATAACGTAATGGGGTTTGTAACCGTTATCAATATCGATACCATAATTTTTTTTTGAAAGATCTCTTACATGACCATAGCTGGATTTAACCACATAGCCGTTGCCAAGGAACTTTTCAATTGTCTTTGCTTTTGCCGGTGACTCAACAATTACAAGGTTATCTTCCATTAAAAAACAGTTTTGAATACAGAGATGAAAAACCTCACAAAATAAACCAATTCGTTTTGGATGTTCAAATCAAGTAGTGAAAAAATATTTTGTTAATTTTGCACAAAGATTAGTAAAAAAGATGAACAAAGAAAAAAATAAGAAAAAACTTTATTTGACGTGGTTTTGGGGATTGTTTCTCCTTCCCTTCATAGCAGGACTGGCGATTTTTATTCTTATAACATCGGGAAGGCTTGGATTTATGCCAACTTTTGAGGACCTGGAAAACCCTGACAACAACATTGCCTCCCAGGTTTTTTCATCCGACGGTGAACTGCTTGGGCATTACTATTTGCAGAACCGGGTTTATGTTGATTTTGATGAATTATCACCAAATATTATTAATGCCCTTATATCGACAGAGGATATAAGGTTCAGGAGGCATGCCGGGATTGATGCAAGAAGCATGGGCAGGGTTTTCTTCAAATCAATACTTTTAGGACAAAGCAGTGCCGGTGGCGGGAGTACCATTACCCAGCAGCTGGCAAGGAATCTTTTCCCCCGGGATACTACAATATACAGCTTCGGCGCATCCAGAAAAATAAACCTGGCGATCAACAAGTTCAAGGAATGGGTGACTGCTGCCAAGCTTGAGAGGAATTACACAAAGGATGAGCTGCTTGTCATGTATCTCAATACTGTTGACTTCGGGAGCCACTCATATGGGATAAAAGCTGCGGCAAATACTTTTTTCAATACCACTCCCGATTCGCTCAAGATAGAAGAGGCAGCCCTTCTGGTGGGACTTCTGAAGGCACCCACCTGGTACAGTCCTGTCAGGAACCCCGAAAGAGCCCTTGCCAGGAGGAATGTGGTTTTATCCCAGATGAGGAACTACGATTTCATTACCCAGGCGAAATTCGATTCGCTTTCCGCATTACCCATTGAACTGGATTACATGGTGCAGGATCACAGGGAGGGTCTTGCAACACACTTTCGGGAGCATTTGAGGACTGTGCTTACAGCCAGGGAACCTGTACGTGAAAATTATGTTTCCTATAACCGGTTTGTCAGGGATTCTATAGAATGGGCCAACAATCCGATTTACGGATGGTGCAACAAGAATTTCAAACCCGACGGGACTCCCTACAATCTTTACAGGGACGGCCTAAGGATCTATACTACTATTGATTCCCGGATGCAGCATTATGCTGAGGAGGCCGTGAGGGAACACCTTGGGGAAACCCTTCAGGAGGATTTCTGGAATGCGCTTAGAAACAAAAGAAGAGCACCTTTCTCTGACAATCTGTCGGCTGAGCAGGTTGAACAGTTAATTGAATCCTCGATTCGCCGAACCGACCGTTACCGTAATCTCAGGATTGAGGGAGTATCTCACGATTCAATTGTTAAGGTTTTCAATACCCCTGTGGCGATGACTGTTTTTTCCTGGGAAGGTGAAATAGATACGGTTATGACCCCCAGGGATTCAATAAAATATTATAAATCATTCCTCAGGTCAGGATTTATGGCGATGGAACCATCATCCGGGCATGTAAAAGCCTATGTGGGAGGGCCGGATATTAAACATTTCCAGTTTGACCATGTTTCCCTGGGTGCCCGGCAGTCTGGTTCGCTGATAAAGCCGTTTCTATACACTATAGCCATGGAAGAAGGTTATACTCCATGCGACCTGGTAGCAAATGTGCCACAGTCATTTATAGTTAACGATTCGGTATGGACCCCGACAAATGCCAGCCCAACCGATTATGACGGTCAGATGGTGCCATTGAAATGGGGGTTAGCCAACTCCATAAATAATGTATCTGCATGGTTGATAAATCAATTTAACCCTCATGCCGTAAAAGATCTTCTCCGGAAAATGGGAGTTAAAAGCAATATTGATCCTGTACCATCCATTTTCCTCGGGACGTCGGATATTACCCTGAGGGAGATGGTTGCCGCTTTTGCAACCTATGCCAATAAGGGTGTTTACAATGAGCCGATGCTGGTTACCCGTATAGAGGACAGGCACGGTAATGTACTGGCTGAATTCCAGCCGCGGATAGAAGAGTCTATAAGTGAACAGAGTGCATATCTTATGATAAATCTGCTGCAGGCTGTAGTTGATGAGGGTACAGGTATAAGACTCCGGGCAAGATACCAGTTCAATGGCCAGATGGGAGGTAAAACGGGAACAACCCAGAACCAGTCCGACGGATGGTTTGTAGGTATTCTTCCCAATCTTGTAGGAGGGGTTTGGACTGGTGGAGAAGACCGCAGTATTCACTTCGATCATATAAGTCTGGGACAGGGTGCAAATATGGCACTTCCCGTATGGGCACTGTTTCTGAAGCAGTTGTATGAAAATGAGGAGATAGGGATAACTGAGGAAGATGAGTTTGAAACTCCTCCCGGGTTCAATATAAACCTGGATTGCGGTGACTGGTCAAGGCCTGACAGGACAAGGGATTATAACTCAAGTTTGTTTGACGGTCTTTACTGATGTTGTGAGAACAATGCAGGAAGGGGAATGTACTGTGTTTATACCGGACTTTTCCTGAAAAGCAGTTTGAACAGCTCCTCAACGTCGGAAACAAAATTTACGTTTGTATTGTGCTTTCCCTTTGGCATTTTCCCTTTATGACGGGAAGAAACAATAACCTGTTCAAATCCCATTCTGGCAGCCTCACCGGCTCTTTGCCCTATTCTTGCAACCGGCCTTATTTCCCCGGAAAGACCAACTTCGCCGGCAAAACATATTTTGGGGGATAGCGGAACATTTACATTTGAAGACAATATTGCCGCAATAACACCCATGTCAATGGCAGGGTCGGTTACTTTTATCCCGCCTGCAATATTGAGGAAAACATCTTTTGATGCAAGCCGGAATCCTGCCTTTTTTTCCAGGACAGCAAGAAGCATTCCCAGCCTTCTTACATCGAAGCCTGTTGCAGATCTCTGCGGCGTACCATATGCAGCGGTGCTGACCAGGGCCTGGACTTCGATAAGGAAAGGCCTCATACCGTCAACTGTTGCTGCAACTGCTGTGCCGCTGAGAATTCTGCCATTGTTAGATATAAGTATTTCCGAGGGGTTACGAACCTCTGCCAAACCTGTTTCACTCATCTCAAAGATCCCAAGTTCAGATGTTGAACCAAAGCGGTTTTTTGATGCTCTCAGAATGCGGTACATATGATTGTGATCGCCCTCAAACTGCAGGACAACATCAACAATATGTTCAAGCACCTTGGGCCCGGCAAGGCTTCCCTCTTTATTAATATGACCTATCAGAAAAACGGGTGTTGATGTTTCTTTTGCGTACTTCAGCAATGAAGCAGCACACTCCCTGACCTGGGATATGCTGCCGGGTGATGATTCAACCGCGTCATAATGAATGGTCTGAATTGAATCGACAATAACAACTGACGGTGAATTATGGTGAAGGTGAGACAAAATATTTTCAAGAGAGGTTTCACACAATATATAAAAATTATTGCTTGCCAGTCCGAGTCTCTCAGCTCTCATCCTTATCTGGCCTTTACTTTCTTCACCGGAGATATAGAACACCTTCGAGCCGCCCATCTTCATGCCGGTCTGAAGTGCAAGAGTCGATTTGCCTATTCCGGGTTCTCCCCCCAGAAGAACAACTGATCCCGGCACCAGACCACCTCCAAGTATCCTGTTAAGTTCATCCATTCTGGTATCTATCCTTTTCTCCTTTTCAGTGCTTATTTCGGATATAAGTTGTGGTTTGGAGGTGGTTGAATTTTCATAATACGGTTTATTCCTGTTGTGCCTTACTACCACCTCTTCAATATATGTGTTCCATTCGTTGCAATGAGGGCAGCGGCCGATCCATTTAGGGGACTCTGCACCACAGTTGCCGCATATGAAAGCAGATTTGTTCTTTGCCATTCGGGTCAGTTTTTTATCATCCTGGAAATAATGCCGGTTGTTGAATATCCCGGCACAAGATCTATAGTCATAACTTTGCCACCCCATTCCAAAACTTCGTTGTGCCCGGCAATCTCCGGTATTTTATAATCCCCTCCCTTTAGAATTATGTGTGGCTTTATTTTTCTGATTAGTTCAACGGGAGTTTCCTCATCGAATAAAATTACACAGTTCACAAAACTTAATGAGGCAAGCAGGAGTGACCGGGAATTTTCGTCCTGCAAAGGCCTGGGGGGAGCTTTTATTTTTTTTACAGAACTATCCGAATTTAGCCCGACTATTAATATTTCTCCCATTCCGGCGGCTTTTGCAAGATATTCAACATGTCCCCTGTGCATAATGTCAAAACAGCCGTTGGTGAAAACTGTCCTGTACCCTCTGAATATCCAGTAGGCAATCAACCGTTTAAGTTTGACTCCGGAAACGATCTTTGATCTGATCAGTTCGGTATGTTCCATATTTTTAAAGTCTGGTTTTTATAAACCGGGTTATCAAAAATTAAAAATAGACTTTTTATATCAAAAAACCCGATCTGTTTTTTAAAAGAAAGCAGATTTTAAATAACAGGGTTTTTTATAAAGCAAAATTTACGGGTTAGTTTTAATTGATGGTTTTTTTTGTAAAAAAACCATCGCCAGGGAGAAAGTTCCAAGTACTATCATAAGTAATGCCTGCGACTCATGTGCAATGACTGCAAAGATTATACCTTCTTCTCTTGGTATATTATACAGGGTAAGGCCAAGAGAGACAATCCAGTGATATGCCCCAATTCCTGCCTGTACAGGAGCAGACATTCCCATTCCGCCGATAACAAGAAGAAAAAGTGCATCTGCCGGCTGAAGGGTTGAGGTAGAAGGGAGAGAGAAGAAAACAACCCATGTCATCAAAAAGTACATAGCCCATATGAAAAGTGTATGGCCTATGAACTGCCATTTTTTTTTCATCCGGAACAGGGTTTTCATCCCGTTAAAAACACCGTATGCAGTTTTTCCAACAAAACCGAACAGCCGGTTTTTGACAATTTTTGTTCTGATGATTAATATCAGAACAAAAAGGGCGAAAATAAAAAACCCGGCCAGAATCCAAACCAGTGCCGGAAAGTTGAGCATTGCCGAAAACCTCTCAAAAACAGGGATGAAGATATTTTCAGTCATGAATTCTCCGAAAAAATCAATTTTTAAGACAAAGACCACCGCCAGAAGCAGGAGCAGCATTAAAACATCAAAGATCCTGTCTATTATGACTGTTCCAAGCAGCGAGTCAACCGGTATCCTGTCGGTACGGTTCAGTGAACCGCATCTGGTCAGTTCTCCTATTCGCGGGAGCAGGAAATTAGCAAGGTAACCGCTCATCAGAGCATAAAAAGTATTTTTGAAGGAGGGTTTGTATCCAAGTGGTTCAATTAATATGATCCAGCGCATGGCACGACTGACAAATGCCATGAATGCAAAAAAAAGTGAAAGCAATACCCATGAATAATCGGCATTCTTTAATCCATAAAGCAGTTCGCTGAAATGAATATCGCGAAATGCCAGATATAAAAAAAAGATACCTACTGAAAGAAACAGAAGTGCTTTAAAAACCGTTATGATTATTTTGCTCAAGATTCAGGATGTGAGTTTATTAGTTGCAGTATCGGGAAAAATTATTTCCGGCTTGAAACTCCTCGCTTCTTCTGGTTCCATTGATGCATATGCAATAACAATTATTACATCACCAACCATAACTTTCCGGGCTGCCGGTCCGTTCATTACCACTTCGCCCGACCCTCTTCTGCCTTTGATAACGTAGGTTTCCAGGCGTTCTCCGTTGTTAAGGTTCACTACCTGTACCTTTTCGTTTTCAATAATGTTGGAAGCATCCATTAGATCCTCATCCAGGGTTATGCTCCCTACATAATGCAGGTCGGCTTCTGTTACAGTTATCTTGTGAATTTTTGATTTTACCACTTCAATCAACATAACATTTCTTCTTATTTATTAAATAAAATATTGTCTATAAGCCTTACTTCCCCTGCTTTAACGGCAATGCAACCTACATGTCCGTTGCCAGTCCTTTCCCGGGGATGTGAAGGCTGGAGTGTTTCCCTGTCTGCAATTTCAAAATATTCAACATCGAGATGTGGATTTTCATTGATTTTGCCAATAACCCAATCCCTGACTGTGCTTACCGGCAAATCTGTTTTGCCGGCAGCTTCCATTAGTGTTAAATAAATAACAGCTGCATTTGCTCTTTGTTTACCGGTCAGAAGTTTGTTCCTCGAACTTTGTGCCAGTCCGGTTTTTTCTCTTACAGTCGGGTACGGCACAATTACAGTATCGTAATTCAGGATTTTTGCAAGATGTTTTATAATAACAAGCTGCTGAAAGTCCTTTTCCCCGAAATATGCCCTGTCAGGTTCGGTTATCTGAAACAGCCTGCTCACAATTTTTGCCACACCATTGAAATGATTTGGTCTGAATCGTCCCTCCATGGTTTTGTCAAGGCTTCCGAAATTGAACAATCTTTCGTCAGGAGCCGGATACATCTCATTTACATCAGGGGCAAATATGCAGTCAACTGACAACCCTTTCAGTATCTGAATATCGGCTTCCATGTTTCGGGGATATTTGTTCAGGTCGTTCCTGTTGTTGAACTGAGAGGGGTTTATAAAAATACTGACTACTGTAATGCCATTTTCTTCCAGGCTTTTTTTAACAAGGGCTACATGGCCTTCGTGCAGGGCTCCCATTGTTGGAACAAGCCCTATACTTTTGCCCTTGCTTTTACCTTCCTGGCAAAAGTCCCTTACTTCACGCACTGTCTTAAAGACTACCATTTATCCATTTAAATATGGTGTGCAAATATATTGAATTTAGAAATTAATGCAACACTATTCCATGTATTACATTGGCTGAGTAAAGTTAACGAATTGAAGATTCGAATATTTTTGTTATCTTTGCATCTTGAAAAAACATATTCTGAAGGGCTCGATGGAAAATAAAAAGGTATTATATATTTCACAGGAAATAACCCCCTATCTGCCTGAGTCAGAAATGTCTGTGATAGGAAGGACACTCCCGCAGGGCATTCAGGAGCTTGGCAATGAGATAAGAACATTCATGCCAAGGTATGGTTGTGTAAATGAAAGGAGAAACCAGCTGCATGAAGTGATCAGGTTGTCAGGGATGAATCTGATCATTGACGAAACGGATCATCCCCTCATAATTAAAGTGGCATCAATACAGTGTGCCCGGATGCAGGTATACTTTATAGACAATGAAGATTATTTTCAGCGCAAGAATGTACTCTTCAATGATAACGGGGAGTATTTCGAAGATAATGATGAACGCGCAATTTTTTTCACAAGGGGTGTTCTTGAAACTGTGAAAAAACTTTGCTGGTCACCCGATATTGTACACTGCCATGGCTGGTTTTCTTCACTTGCTCCAGTTTATCTGAAAAAAGCGTACAGGGATGACCCCGTATTTTCAAATGCCAAAATTATATATTCTGCCTACAGTGAATCTTTTCCCGGCACACTCGACAGGTCTTTTGTAAAAAAGGTAAGGACGGGTGGTATTTCCGAAAAGGACTTAAGCCTGGTTAAAGTTCCAAGTTTTATTAATCTGAATAAACTTGCTGTTAAATATTCAGATGGCATCATTTTTGGAGATAGTAAAATCGACATATCATTGACAGATTACGCAGAGGAACTTGATAAACCATTCATATATCACCAACCCGAAGATGGATATATTGAAAGGTATTCGAATTTTTACGACAGAATTTTAAATTCAGAAACACAATGAAACTAAACAAACGGCGTTCTTTTCCCTTTTCCCCCCCGAAAAGTATAAATGTTTATCTGATTTTCCTGTTTTTAATACCGTTCTTCTTTTCATGTGAAGAACCCAGTTTTATTGGTTCGGAAATACAACCGCCAGCTGACAGGTTTGATCTCCGTTATTCAGAAGATTTTACAATCCGGTCGTTCACTTATCAGACCGACTCTGTTGAGACAAACAGGCTTCGGTACAGCATGCTCGGTTCAATAAACGATCCGGTTTTTGGATTTTCCGGTGGATCTTTTGCAACGCAGTTCGGTTTATATCTTGCCGGACACAGGTTCGGCACATCTCCATCTGTTGATTCACTAATTTTGTATCTCAAATATATTGAGTTTTACGGTGACCCGGAGATACCCCAGCAGATAACCGTTTATGAACTTAACGATTCGCTGATGTATGATTCCATCTATTATTCTGATTTCGATATATCAGCGATGTATGATGAAGGAAATCCTCTGGGAACAAAGGTTTATTCCCATTCAGAAAATGACAGCATTATCTCCGTCCCAATAACTAATGAGGAGTTCAGGGAAAAACTGCTGAATGCAGACTCAACTGCAATGGCCAGCTCTATGAACTTCCTGGAATACATGAAGGGTTTTTATATAAAAACTGAGCCCGTAACAGGTGAAGGGGGAGCAATTTACAGGCTTGACCTGCTTTCCGAGGATTCTAGAATGACCATGTATTATACAAACATAACAGAAGATACTCTAAGCTATGATTATATTATCAATCAGGGTGCTGCGAGGGTCAATATATATGACCATGATCATACTGAAACAGACTTTTACGATAACCTGAATCAATCTGAAATTGAAGATTCTGTAGTATATGTACAGGGACTGGGAGGATTGATGACAAAGGTGGTACTTGAAGATCTGGAAACCTGGCGCGACTCTGTTCCTGTGGCGGTAAACAGTGCCAAACTTATATTGAAACCTGAGAAGCTTGATGAAACTATTGCAGACTTCCCGGTACCCCAAAATCTTGCAATATATTACTACAATGAGGAAGGAGAATTTTCTCCTGTAGTCGACTTCTTTTTGGGCAGTAGCTACTTTGGCGGCAGGTACGATGATGAGCATAACAGGTATGTTATCAATATCACAAGTTTCGTACAGTATTTCATAACCGGGGAAATAAAGACTAATGAGCTTTATATACTGGTAAGAGATTATAAGACAAATCCCGGGAGGGTAGTTCTCAAAGGAGTTGACCACAGTGACCCGATCAAGCTTGAAATAAAGTATAACCGTTTCTGAACAGAATATGTGCGGAATAGTAGGATACATCGGCAACAAGCAGGCTTATCCCATTCTTATTAATGGCCTGAAACGTCTTGAATACAGGGGGTATGACTCGGCAGGAATTTCTATATTGAATACAGAGCCAAGTATTTATAAATGTAAGGGTAAGGTCAGGGACCTTGAAAACCTCGTAGTTGGGAATGATTTGTCGGGAACCATAGGTATAGGCCATACCCGGTGGGCTACCCACGGTGAGCCGAACGATATAAACGCCCATCCCCACACCTCTATGAATGGTCACTTCATTGCTGTTCATAACGGGATTATCGAAAACTATGCCCGCCTGAAAAAACGATTGTCAGACCGTGGATATGAATTTGCTACTGAAACCGACACGGAAGTACTTGTTAACCTTATTGAATATATATACCTGAAGGGCAAAGTAACTGCCGAAATGGCTGTCAGACTTGCGTTGACAAAGGTTGAGGGTGCATATGGACTTGTGGTTATATCTTCCGATGAACCTGACAGGCTGATAGCTGCCCGCAATAGCAGTCCGCTTGTGATCGGTATAGGAGAAAGGGAATATTTTATTGCTTCTGATGCAACCCCTATAGTTGAATACACAAAGAGTGTAATATATCTCAACGATGATGATGTAGCTATTATCAGGCGGAACGAGCTTACGTTAAAAACTATCGGTAATGATAAGCTGGAGCCAAAGATACATAAGCTGAACCTTGAAATAGGGGAAATCGACAAGAACGGGTACGAACATTTTATGCTAAAGGAGATTTTTGAGCAGCCCCGCTCTATACTCGATACCTTCAGAGGCAGGGTAAATCCGAATCTCGATCAGGTACATCTTGGCGGGCTTTACAATGTTATGGAAAGACTTGTCAATGCAAAAAGGATTATAATTATCGGATGCGGAACTTCATGGCATGCAGGACTGGTAGGAGAGTACCTTATAGAAGATCTTGCACGCATACCCGTTGAGGTTGAATATGCTTCCGAGTTCAGATACCGTAATCCGGTGATTTATAAGGACGATATAGTTATAGCAATAAGCCAGAGCGGAGAAACTGCAGATACGCTTGCTGCCATCAAACTGGCCAGGGATGCGGGTGCTATGGTCCTCGGGATTTGCAATGTAGTAGGCTCCAGCATCCCCAGGGCAACCCATGCGGGAGTATACACCCATGCAGGGCCCGAAATCGGAGTTGCTTCTACAAAAGCCTTCACGGCACAGGTAACTGTGCTTGCAATGATGGCGATCCTGCTTGGTAAAAAACGAATGCTGATAACCGATGAACAGTACACAGCTTTTATAAGTGAACTTTACGAAATACCGGGCAAGATTGAAAGAATCCTGGGGTTTAATGAAGAATTCAAGCGAATAGCCGGTCTTTACAAAAATTCCACGAATTTTCTTTACCTTGGACGCGGGTACTGTTTTCCAGTTGCCCTGGAAGGTGCGCTGAAGCTGAAAGAGATATCTTATATACATGCAGAGGGCTATCCTGCGGCTGAAATGAAGCATGGCCCGATCGCACTTATAGATGAAAAAATGCCTGTAATAGTATTGTCACCCAAAGATAATTCATACGATAAGATAGTAAGCAACATACAGGAGATCAAAGCCAGGAAAGGTGTTGTTATAGCGGTTGTAAATGAGGGTGATACTGTTATAAAGGGCATGGCAGATCATGTTCTGGAGATACCCGAAACTGACGTGGTTCTTTCTGCACTTCTTACTGTGGTACCCTTGCAGTTGCTCTCATATCATATAGCGGTAATGAGGGGATGTAACGTAGATCAGCCCCGCAACCTGGCAAAGTCAGTTACTGTTGAGTAATAACCGGTTTTTCACCTTTTACTGTACTGCTGATTGTAATACTGCCTGTATTCACCGGAACAAACCCTGTCCAGCCATCTGTTATTATTCAGGTACCAGTCTACCGTGATCTCCAGCCCTTTCCTGAAATCGACCGAAGGCTCCCAGCCAAGTTCTTTTTTTATTTTGCCGAAGTCAATTGCATACCTCAAATCATGTCCAGCCCTGTCTTTTACAAAACTTATAAGCTTTTCCGATTCCCCGGGAGTCCTGTTCAGTTTTTTGTCCATTATCCTGCAGAGCAGCTTCACAAGGTCAATATTTCTCCATTCATTTCCACCTCCAACATTATAGGTTTCACCGGGCTTTCCTTCCCGGCAAATAAGGTCTATAGCTGATGCATGGTCTGTGACAAACAGCCAGTCCCTTACATTTTCACCCTTACCATATACGGGTACAGGGATATTGTTTTTTATGTTGTTTATGGCCAGCGGTATGAGTTTTTCCGGAAACTGGTTGGGGCCGTAATTATTGGAACAGTTGGAAATTACCACTGGTAATCCGTAGGTATGACGGTATGCCCTGACCAGATGATCCGAGCTTGCTTTTGAAGCAGAATAGGGGCTCCGTGGGTCATAGGGGGTACTTTCAGTAAATAAGCCTTCATTGTCAAGGGATCCGTAAACCTCATCGGTTGAGATGTGGTAAAACAGTTTCCCTTCAAAGTTTTTTCCCCAAAAACGAAGTGCTGTGTTAAGCAGCGAAACTGTTCCCAGTATGTTTGTTTTAACAAACTCATCAGGACCGGATATCGAGCGGTCAACATGAGATTCAGCTGCAAGATGAATTATCACGTCGAACCTGAAATTTTTAAATAGTTGATCCAGCAGCTCCTTGTCGTTTATATCTCCTTTAATAAAACTGTAATTGTTTTCCCCTTCAATGTCGGTAAGGTTTTCCAGGTTGCCCGCGTATGTAAGTTTATCCAGGTTGACAATTTTACATCCCGGATAATTTGTTACGAAGTGCCTTACCGTGTGGGAGCCGATGAATCCGGCGCCGCCTGTTATAAGTATTTTTCTGTTTTTCATATTCTATTCAGCTGTTATTAATTTTTACAGGATCCCTTTTTCCCTGCAATTCAAAGTCCACTCCCAGGCCGAAGCAAGAGTTTCTTCCAGGTTTGTTGTAGCTTTCCAGTTCAGTTTTTTGTTTGCCAGTGAAGGGTCAGCCCATATTTTTTCAATATCTCCAGGCCTTCTGTCTGCAAAACTGTAATTTATACTTACTTTTGCTGCTTTTTCAAAAGCTTTCAGCAATTCGAGGACTGAAATTCCCTTGCCAGTCCCTACATTGTAGACTTCAACGCAGTTTTCGTTTTTTCCGCTGACCAGACGGTCTATTGCAGCAACATGTGCCCTGGCCAGGTCTGTCACATTGATATAGTCGCGTATGCAGGTGCCGTCCGGTGTTCCGTAATCATTGCCAAATACTTTCAGTTCATCGTATTTGCCGATAGCTGTCCGGGTGATAACAGGGACAAGATTGTTCGGCTTGCCGCGGGGCAGTTCACCTATCAGTGCACCTGGGTGGTTGCCTATCGGATTAAAATACCTCAGCACAACGCTTTTTAAGCTTTCTCCTGAAACAGAGACATCCTCAATTATCTCTTCACAAACACGTTTTGTATTACCATATGGGGAAAGGGCTTTTTTTACAGGTGACTTTTCAGTGACGGGCAGTATGTCGGGCTGGCCGTAAACAGTACATGAACTTGAAAAAACAAGATTGGGAATACCTTGTAATACCATCTGGTCAATTACGTTTATAAGTGAATTTAGGTTATTACGGTAATAATCCAGAGGTTTTTCCACTGATTCGGCTACAGATTTAAAAGCTGCAAAATGAACTACCGCATCAATTCGGTCAAGACCTGAGAAAAAAGAGGCTGTATCTTTCTTACTGCAAAGATCAATCTTTTTGAAGCCGGGTTTTATTCCTGTGATTTTCTCAATTCCTTCAAGTACCCCGGTATCTGAATTTGAAAGATCGTCTGCAATAATGACATTAAATCCTCTGTTGATAAGTTCTACAGCAGTATGTGATCCGATATATCCGGTTCCTCCCGTTACAACTATTTTCCTGGGCATTATTTCTGTTTTACCATTTTGACTATAGACTCCAGTAAAAAAGGTTGTTATCAATGAAATTGACTGAGTTTCTGTAAATCCCTTTAATGTCTATAAGTATACCGTTGGAGGCTGTAATTTTTCGGAAATAATCCCCTTTGAGATCGATATACTCCCTGTGGTTCACAGCTACAATAATCGCATCGTATCCCTCTCCGGGCTTATCTTTCATTCTGAAACCATACTCTTCCATTACCTCATCAGGTGAGGCATACGGATCTACTACATCTATCTGTTTAATCCCGAATGATACCAGTTCATTGTAAACATCGGCAACTTTTGAATTCCTGATATCGCTTACATTCTCCTTGAAAGTAATTCCCATTATCAGAACACGTGCATTTTTAACCTCCTTGTCAGCTGCCAGAATTTTTTTGACAGTCTGTTTTGCTACGTAACCACCCATTGAATCATTTATAAACCTCCCCGAATTAATTATCTGGGCATGGTATCCAATCTGCTTTGCCTTGTAGGTAAGGTAATAGGGGTCTACACCAATACAGTGCCCGCCTACCAGTCCGGGAAAGAATCTCAGAAAATTCCACTTGGTGCCTGCCGCCTCCAGAACTTCATAGGTGTTAATATTCATTTTATTGAATATGATTGACAACTCGTTCATGAAAGCAATATTGATATCTCTCTGCGTATTTTCAATAACCTTGGCGGCTTCAGCAACTTTAATCGAACTTGCCCTGTGAACCCCCGCCTCAATTATTGTATCATAAACAGATGCAATAGTTTCAAGTGACTCGTTGTCGCAACCCGATACCACCTTCACAATTTTTGTAAGAGTGTGCTCCCTGTCACCGGGGTTTATCCTTTCAGGGGAAAACCCAACTTTGAAATCTTTTTTATGTGTGAGCCCCGACATTTTTTCAAGAACGGGAATACAATCATCTTCTGTGCAGCCCGGGTAAACGGTAGATTCATAAATAACGTAATCCCCTTTTTTCAATGCTTTCCCAACTGTTTCCGAAGCCTTCATAAGGGGGGTCAGATCGGGAAGTTTGTGTTCGTTTATAGGTGTTGGTACTGCAATAATATGGAAAGAAGCTTTTTTAAGATCTGAAGGATCAGATGTGAACAAAATATCACACCCTTTAAAGCTTTCACTGTCCAGTTCCCTGCTGGGATCAATGCTGTTTTTCATTGATTCTATCCTCTCTTCCTTTATATCAAAGCCTGTTACTGAAAATTTCCTTGCAAATTCAAGGGCGATAGGAAGTCCGACATAACCCAGTCCAATTACAGAGATTCTTTTTTTCTTACCAAGCAATTCATGAATCATATTGTACTTTTTAAAATGTTTAACGAGAAATCTTTTTCAGGTAAGGGTGATATTCTCCACGAAGACCAGCAGGTGAAGAATTTCTTATTGTATATACCGTGTCAATTGACTTTCTTGCTTCGTT
>PUMT01000106.1 GCA_003551495.1 Bacteroidota bacterium | reverse complement strand
GGCAATCATAGCCTTCAGTCCCTCGACAGGATTTACCTGCACTCCGACTTCAACTTCGACATGGCCGTCAGGGGCGACATCAGGCATGTTTACGTGTTTGCCTTCCTGGCGCTGGCTGTCATCGTAATAGCGGTATTCAACTTCGTAAATCTGGTAACGGCACAATCAGAAAAACGCATGCGCGAAATCGGCATGCGCAAGGTCATGGGTGCGTTCCGCAAAGACCTCATCCTGCAGTTTATCGGTGAATCTGTGTTGGTGGCGGGAGTTGCGTTCCTGATATCACTCGCCATCAACGAGTTCCTTATCAAAGAGGTATCCTCTGTCCTGGATGTGACACTGAGGCATGAATACTGGCATAATCCCCTAATGCTGGCGTCCATTGTACTTTTGGTATTACTTACCGGAGTCATTGCCGGACTGTATCCCGCCTTGCACCTTTCCGGCTTTCAACCCATCGTGGTATTGAAAGGGCTTACCCGGAGCTCGTTTGCCGGATTGTTCGTACGTAAGGTGCTGGTAGTTTTTCAGTTTGGCATTTCCATTTTTCTTATCACAACGGTATTGTTGCTCAACCGCCAGGTCCATTATATGCAGCACAAAGACCTGGGTTTTGATCGCGAGCATGTGATCTCAGTAAGAGGTATAACGGAGAGCATTCGCAATGCCTACCCTGTTCTTCGCGAGGAACTGCTGCAGCATCCAAACATTATGCATGTGAGTGGCTCGCGGGACGTGCCGGGTGAGAACCTAAGCCTTCAGAACTGCCGCCGCTCTTCTGATAGTCCCGAGGCTTCCATCATGATATACGAAAACCGCATAAGGCACAACTATTTGGAAACTTTCGGCATGCGCATCGTTGAAGGACGCAATTTTGATCCGGAAATGCGAACAGATACAGCCGCCATCATACTTAACCAAACGGCTGTACGAAAGCTCGGTCTCGAAAACCCCATTGGCAAGGAAGTCGTTATCTGGCAACATGTTGGCAGAGTAATTGGCGTGGTGGCAGATTTCAACTTTCTGTCGCTCCACAATGAAATAGACCCTTTCGCCTTCACGATGTACGACAAGTGGATCAATCGCATCAACATTCGCTTCCAGCCTCATAACATAAGCGAAACCATCAGCTGGATGCAGGAACGCCTGGAGCAAGCCGATCCGAATTACTCGTTTGAATACTTTTTTGTAGATGACCTTTTTGCAGGCATGTACCGGCACGAGGAACACATCAACAAACTCACCCTTGCCGCGGCTATAATAGCCATCCTTATCTCGTTCATGGGGCTGTTTGCCCTAACCTCGTTCAGCATACAAAAGCGGATCAAGGAGATTGGCATCCGTAAGACTTTGGGTGCTTCGCTTCTCCGGATACTGATGCTACTTTTTCGTGAGATGTGGTTATGGATACTCATCGGCTGCGCGGTGGCCTGGCCGCTGGCTGCTTATGTGGTGCTGCGCTGGCAGGAGAACTTTGCCTTCACGATTAACATCTTTGAATATTGGTATTTATTCATTGCGGCAGGTGCCCTGGCAACCCTGGTAGGCACCCTGGCTACTATTTCGCAGGCCTGGGCAGCATCCAGAATGAATCCGGTGGATAGTCTAAAGGCAGAATAACACTCCTGCATCGAAACTTCCTGCTTGCAACAGCAACAGGAAGCACCCAGTGGCTGAAACCTTTTTAATGCTAAATAAAACTTAATAAATTACCAAACAAACTCTTTTTTTACCAAAACCATAAATCATTTTGTGCTTAAATTTGCATTAACACAACTAATTAATCTCTTTATACCATAAGAAGATGAAAACACAAAATGATTTCCAAAACCCATCTTCTTACAAAAACAAGAAAGAGAAGAACAAGCCCCTGGTGGGCAGTATGAAGTTTTACGACTTGGAATATATATATTTGCTGTAATTAAGAAAAATTTAAAATATCCGATGTGAACTATAAATAAAAATGTCAAAACTTTGTTATATATAAAAGCCAAAATTTATACTAGGAAAATAAAGAATAATTTAATCTTTTTCTTCATATAACAGCAAGGTTTATTGAACGTGTCGTAAGGCTTAAAATATATGCAGGTTATCCTGCAATAAACAACGATATTCATGCCTGGAGCAAATACTCTGGAAAAGACTTATCGCGGGCCTGCCCCTGATCACAATCACCGTTTGCCTGCGCGGAAATTCAGGAGGATCCTTTTTCTGATTCCCTTCATTTTGTTTTTCGCTTTTGCGGAAATCATCAATTGGTTATGTCTTCTCCTGGATGAAGTTTTTTACAGCTCCTATAAAAAAATAAAAATTGACTCACCTGTCTTTATTGTAGGAATGCCACGGACAGGCTCAACCTACCTTCATAATCTGCTTTACAATGATATGGAAAGGTTTACTTCCATGAAGTTATGGGAAATGCTTTTCTGCCCGTCGGTAATTCAGAAAAAAGTTGCCCGTCTGCTCTTCTCCTCGCCATCATTCATGAACTCCTGTATTATGCGGGGAATAATGAAACTGGACAGGATTCTGTTTAGGAAGTACCAAGCTGTGCATCATTCAGGACTATTTTATATTGAAGAGGATGATTACCTTCTTTTGCACGTTTTAGCCAGTCATACTTTGTTATTTATGTTTCCTGAAATCAAAAGATTCCGGGCATTGACACGCTTTGATGAGCTTGTTTCCGAAAAAAGGAAAAGACGCATTATCTCATTTTACAAAAAGGGAATACAAAAGCACATGATGGTTTACGGTAATGGCAGGACCTATCTTTCCAAGTGCCCCCCCAACACCTCAAAGATAGACTCTCTGCTTGCCGAATTCGAAGGGATAAGATTCATATGCCTTTTCAGGGAGCCGAAGTATACGATTCCTTCCACCATAAACTTTTTACTCAGGTTAAGCCGGATTTATTATTCGCCACTTGATTTGCAGACAATAAGAGAGCAGGTGCTAAATACAGCAGATCACTGGTATGCTTACCCGCTGGAAAAACTCACCACTAAAGGCAGACATGAATTTATCGTGGCCGGCTACAAACAGTTGACCCACAAACCCGAATGGCTTTTAAAAAATATCTATAAGAGGTTCGGATATTCCATGAATGAAGAACATCTGGAGAAGATTAGGGCAGAACAACAAGCGGCAAATAAATACAGGAGCAGCCGGCAATACCCCCCTGAAAAATTTGGATTAAACAGCGGGGAACTGGAAAGCAGATTTAAAAAACCCATTGAAAAACTAACTAAATTATCAGAATATGCAAATTGACAGAAGAAAACTATACAGGTTCCCCTGGTCAAAGACAGATAACCCCGGGGGATGGGTGGAAGTGACTGACGAGTGCAACATGGTCTGCCCGGGATGCTATCGCAGCACCCTTTCAGGACACCGCCCCCTGGAAGAGGTCAAGCAGGATATCCTGGATACCAGAAGGCTGACAAATTGTGACTCCATGACAATAGCAGGAGGTGAGCCTTTGATATATCCCCATCTTACAGAAGTAGTCAAATTCATTTCCGACCTGAAGCTTAAGCCGGCACTCTTCACCAATGGTGAGGGGCTGGATCCCGGCAGGCTTGCCGAGCTTAAAAAAGCCGGACTGGTTAATATCCATTTCCATGTAGACAAGCTCCAGGAACGAACGGGATGGAAAGGCAAATCGGAATCAGAGATAAATACACTCAGGGAATACTATGCAGACATGCTTTGTGATGCAGGCGGAATACAATGTGGTTTTCATGTTACCATATACCGTTCAAACCTTGAAGAGATACCTGAAATAACAGGATGGGCGCTGAAAAACATTCACAAGGTCCAGCACATATCATTTATAGCTTACAGGGCAATCCCCGGCGACACTAACCTGCAATTTTATGCAAACGGCAGAAAAATTGAAACCTCTGAATTGAATTTGCTCGAAACCGACAATTATCAGATCACTATTTCGACTGAAGAGATGTATTCAAAGATGAATGAGGTCTATCCTGAATTACTGCCGGTCACATACCTGAACGGCACTTCCGATTATGAATCTAACAAGTTCCTTATCACTGTAAATATCGGTTCCGGGGGAAGAAGATACGGCATGATGGGAGCCCGGACAATGGAAATAGCCCAGGTATTTTATCACCTGTTCTACGGAAGATATTTCGTCTTTCTGAAGTCATCCAAAGCCGGCAAAAAGCTGTTCATTATGTCCTTGTTTGACAGGAATATCCGTAAGGCAGCACGGAATTATCTGGCGGCATGTATCAGGAATCCTCTCAGGCTATTCCATGGTATATATGTACAAAGCATCCATTTTCAACAACCCAATGAGGTAATTAACGGAGAGATAAACCTTTGCGATGATTGCGTCAACATGATGGCATACAAAGGAAAACTTATAAACCCATGCAGGCTCGATGAATACAGGAAATACGGGGATGCCCTGCATATTGTCAGAACTGATGCATAATATTTTAAATCCCCGAAAATGACCGGTCGAAAACTTAGATTTTGAATCGGATGCATAACCCGTGTGAAAAATTGAATTTAAAACCCGGGCAAAACTGTTGACCGGAGTAAATGATGAATACTAAATCATTAAAATAATCATGGAAAACCTGTCGGTAAAAGAAGCTGATAGCAAAAAGAAGATCAGGGATTTTATTTTCCTCCCTTCCATGCTGCATAAACATCATCTGAATTGGATACCCCCTATCTATGCTGACGAACGGAGGTATTTCAATAAAAAGAAAAATCCGGCATTCAGCTATTGTGATACTCTGATCCTGATTGCATACAAGAACAATATTCCTGTCGGGAGAATAATGGGAATTATAAATACCAGGGATAACCGGTTAAAAAATACTGCAACAGCCAGGTTCTCATTTTTTGAATGTATAGATGACCCGGAAACGGCACACCTGCTTTTCGGAGCGGTTGAAAACTGGGCCTCCCAAAAAGGCATGAATAAGATCATAGGTCCTTTCGGTATGTATTATCATGATCCCATAGGATTCATGGTGGATGGATTTAAGGAGAAACCGGCAATTGCAACCTTGTACAATTTTGAATATATCATAACCCTTGTTGAAAAAGAGGGTTATAAGGCCGATAAGGGACTGGTTGTTTATAAGATACCTGTGCCCGGCAGTATGCCTGCTTTATACCGGAGAATAAGCAAAAAAATAATGTCAAATGAAAAAATGAGGCTGGTGCCGTTCCGGAAAAAGAGAGATATCAGGCAGTATATCATTCCCATCCTGGAATTTATGAACGAAACCTATGAGGAT
>PUMT01000272.1 GCA_003551495.1 Bacteroidota bacterium | reverse complement strand
TTCCTTTGCTATCCTGCCCATACTTCCGTCGGGCAGACTGTCTTTCAGTTTTCGCAACTCATTGAAAGTCATGGTAGTCATGCCGCACATATATTTGGTTTTATAACGTTTGATTAGAAACTATAAAGTTACCAAATCATCTTGTTAAAAGAAATTTTTTAATGACAATTTTGACTTTGGAATGTATTACTTCCAGTATTTGAGATTGTTGGCATTGCTGTTGTTTTACTTTTCACGGATTTTCCGGCTTCAAATTTGTTATCTGACTGAATCAGGTGATTATTAGCCCTTTCAGAAATATAAAGCTGTTCAAACCCTGGAATTTGCCGGTATGACTTTACTGCGATTCATCCTTCACAACATAAAGCTGTCCCGTTTCAAAATTCACTACCCTGACCTTTTCCCCTTTTTCTATATAGCCAACAAGAGATTTCGCATCATACAGTTCGTCATCTACCATTACCTTGCCTGACGGCCTGAGTGAGGTGGATGCTGTTCCTGTGCTGCCAACGATATCCCTGTAATGGGTGTCAACGCTTATATATCCCTGGTCCTTCTCCTGGGTTGAGCTGAGTACCAGATGTGAAAAAAGGCTTGTTTCAAGCAGTCTCCTGCTAAGGTAAATGGAAGTTGACAGCGCGATGAAAGAGCTGAAAACCACCAGGAAAAGTGCCCTTACAATCGCCCTGATGCCGGTTCCCTCGAACTCAAACACCACATTGTCAATCATGCTGAGTGTTAGTCCGGTAACCATCATCACCAATCCTGCAATCCCGGCCACCCCAAATCCCGGTATTGCAAATATCTCAATTGCCAGCAGCACCAAACCAACCACAAATATCACTATCTCCCAGTTTTGTGCGATACCTTCAATGTAGAGAGGTGCAAAATAGAGTATAGCTGCTGTAAGGGCTGCTCCGGCAGGAAAACCTATACCCGGTGTCTGCAGTTCAAAATATAGTCCGCCAATTATTATCATAATGAGCACTCCCTGAACAAGAGGATTGATCAGAAAACCGATAACCGACTCCAGGCCTGTTAGCTCGTATTCAACTATTTCATATTCTTCTATTCCTGCAAGGGCAAGCGCTTCTTCAACACTGCCGGCCAGTCCCTCACAATAGTTGTGCTTCAATGCTTCCTCGGCAGAAAAGGTCAATACCTGTCCGGCCTCCACAATACCCGGTACTTCAAGCCGGGGGTCCACCATTGCCTCGGCAATGGCCGGATCGCGCTTCCATACGATTGTTGTATCGTTGTATGTAATAATGGTGTCCTTCCCATGAGATTCGGCAGTTGCCCTCATTACTGCGCGCATAAACGACTGGTGCTTGTCAGGTGCCTCCGCTCCGGAAGCATCCACAACGGTGGCTGCCCCGATGCTGCCTCCCGGCCGCATGTATATTTCACGTGAAGCGATTGCTATCAGCGCGCCGGCAGATATGGCATTATTGTCAACATAAACGAGTACGGGTATCCGGCTGTTCAGTATCCTGGTGCGGATGGAATCGGCTACCTGCACCATACCACCGTAGGTGTTCATATGTATTAGTATATAGTCGGCGCTAAGTTCCTCCGCTTCCTGGAAGCTTTGCTGCGTCTGACGCCATATTGCCGGCATTATATCGGCTTTCATATTGAATTTGTATACCAGTGCCGGACTATCCTCCGGTTGGTCGGGGATTTCTTCTGGCGCCGCCGGGCAAATAAATGAGATAAGCAACAGTGGCAGGAGAAGAAGGATTTTCATATTATTGCTGTTCATATCCGGGTTGATGAAAAATTAATAATACACAAACATATTAAAAAAACGGTTACTCGGCTGTTATTATTTATTAACTTTGCAATTCCGTAAATTTTAAATATCATGGATATTAAAATGCTTACTGCCATATCGCCTGTTGACGGCCGCTACAGGCAAAAGGTCGATGAACTTTCAGTGTTTTTCTCCGAATATGCACTTATTAGGTACAGGCTGCTTGTAGAGGTGGAATATTTCATCTCCCTGTGCAGTTTACCATTACCTCAGCTGAAGGATTTCGACAAATCGCTGTTCCCCCGGCTCAGGGAGCTGTATGAAAAATTCCGTATAGAGGAAGCTGAAAAAATCAAGGATATCGAAAAGAAGACCAATCATGATATAAAGGCCATAGAATATTACCTTAAGGATCAGTTTGCCCGGCTTGGATTGGAGAGGTACAGGGAATTCATTCATTTCGGACTGACCAGTCAGGACATAAACAACACCGCCGTACCCCTCCTCTTCCGCGAATCAGTCCACCAGGTCTATTACCCCCTTGTTGAGGAACTGTTGAACAAGCTGGAGGAGATGTCAGATGAATGGGCGGAATTGCCAATGCTTGCAAGAACACATGGTCAGCCCGCATCGCCTACCAGACTGGGTAAAGAGATAAGGGTGTTCCATGACCGTATCAATGTTCAGCTTCAGCTTCTCAAGTCCGTTCCCTGTTCGGCCAAGTTCGGAGGAGCCACCGGAAATTTCAATGCCCATTTCATTGCATATCCGGAAACTGACTGGGCCGGTTTTGCTGACAGGTTTGTGAATGAGGTGCTTGGACTGGAACGTACGCCTGTGACCACACAGATAGAGCATTATGATAATTTTGCCGCCATATTCGACAATATGAAACGGATAAACAATATCCTTGTTGACCTTAACAGGGATATGTGGTCATATATTTCAATGGATTATTTCGGCCAGAAAATTGAAGCCGGTGAAACGGGCTCTTCAGCCATGCCTCACAAGGTAAACCCGATAGATTTTGAAAATTCCGAAGGTAATCTGGGGATGGCAAATGCATTATTTGAGCATCTTTCAGCCAAACTTCCCGTTTCGCGGCTGCAGCGTGACCTGACCGACTCCACGGTAATGCGGAATATAGGTGTTCCGGTGGCACATACAATAATTGCATTGAAATCGTTGTTGAACGGACTGAAAAAGTTACGTATCAACAGGGAGGTACTGCAAAACGACCTTCAAAATAACTGGAGTGTTATAGCTGAAGCAGTACAGACTGTTCTGAGGCGGGAGGGATACCCGGAACCCTATGAGGCATTGAAGGATCTTACCCGCACCGGGAAAAAAATAACAAGGGAAACTTTTACAGCATTTATAGAAAAACTTGACATAAAGCCTGAAATTAAGGAAGAGCTTATGAAAATAACACCTTTCAATTATACCGGGATAAGGTTGTATTAATGGCATTAAAGGGGATCGGTAAGTAATTCGCATAAGTGGTATTACTGAACAAGAACAGGTTGTAATAAAAATATGTGAATCCTTAAGCAGTTTTATTTGATGCAGTGGATTAAAAAAAAAATTAATGAAGCATTTAGGTAAAATATTTCGGTTTTTGTTTCCCTACTGGAGAAGGGGGGCTTTAAACGTAACTTTCAATATACTGTCAGCCATATTTGCAATATTTTCAGTTACAATGGCCATTCCTTTTCTTGGAATACTGTTTGAAAACGAAGAGCTGGTGACTTCAGTGGATGAGTTTACACTTACATTGGATTCGGTACAGAAGCATTTCCAGTACTATGTTAGTCAGATAATCATCAACCAGGGAAAGACTGAAGCGCTTATTTTTCTGAGTATTCTAATCGTTACAATGAGCCTTTTCAAAAACCTGTTCCACTACCTTGCCCTCTACCATATGGCTCCCATACGTAACGGGGTTGTGCACGATGTCCGCAACAACCTGTTTGACAAGGTTCTTTCCCTGCCACTTGCCTATTTCAGCGAGTCACGCAAAGGTGACATTATTTCAAGGATGACAGGAGATGTTCAGGAGATTGAGAATTCCATTATAACCTCCCTTGAGATGCTTTTCAGGGACCCGTTGCATATCTTTATATATCTGGCAGTCCTGTTCTATATGAGTCTGCCCCTCACACTCTTTGTCCTGATATTGCTGCCTATCAGTGGATTCATAATTGGCAGGATAGGGAGGACTCTGAGGCAGACATCCCTGAGAGGACAGAGAAAGCTTGGACTCCTGCTTTCAATTATTGAGGAGACTCTTGGAGGTTTGCGTATTATAAAGGCATTCAATGCGGAGGAAAAAGTTGAGCGCCGCTTCAGGAGCATGAACTCCTTTTATACAAGAATAATGACCAAGATGCAGAGGAGAAGATACCTTGCCCATCCGGTAAGCGAATTCCTGGGCACAATGGTTATGGTAATAATAATGGTTTACGGAGCTTCACTTGTACTTGCCGGTGTCGGTTCCCTTACATCGCAGGCATTCATTGGCTACCTTATGATCTTTTACCTGATAATTGCACCTGCAAAAAAATTCACCAATGCCTTTTATAATTTACAAAGGGGAATGGCATCGGTTGACAGGATAGAGGAGATAATGAGAGCCGAAAACAATATAGTTGAAAAGAAAGATGCCAGGCCTATCAAAGATTTCAAAAATGCAATAGAATACCGCAACGTCAGTTTTGCATATAACCAGGTTGATGTTCTGAAAAATATAAACCTTACAATAGAAAAAGGGAAAACCGTTGCGATCGTGGGGCAATCCGGTTCAGGCAAATCAACACTGGCAGACCTCCTGCCTCGCTTCTATGATGTGGAAAGGGGCGATTTACTTGTCGACGGTGTTTCGGTTAAGGATTACAGAATATATGATTTACGTAATCTGATGGGCAATGTGAACCAGGAGCCAATTCTTTTCAATGAATCGTTTTTCAACAATATTGCTTTCGGTGTGCAGAATGTAAGTGAGGAAGAGGTTATTGCAGCAGCAAAGGTTGCCAATGCGCATGAATTTATTATGGCAACCCAGCACGGATACTACACCAGTGTGGGCGACAGGGGAGATAAGCTTTCGGGAGGACAGAGGCAGCGGTTAAGCATAGCCCGTGCCGTATTGAAGAATCCTCCCATAATGATCCTCGATGAAGCCACATCGTCACTTGACACGGAATCGGAAAGGCTTGTACAGGAAGCTCTTTCAAACCTTATGAAAAACCGGACATCACTTGTAATTGCACACAGGTTGTCAACCATTAAATTTGCCGATGAGATATGCGTTATGCATGAAGGCGAAATTGTTGAAAGGGGAACTCACAGTGAACTTATAGCTGCTGATGGTTATTACAAAAAACTTCATGATATGCAGATCTTTTCATAATCCGCATTCAGGTATTGCTTCCTTTTCAAATCCTGCCGTCAACACCGGGATAACCGGACGGTTTGTAGCTGCAATTTCCCGCTGACCAGCCTTGCCTTGTCCTGAAGCACCAGTACCGGCTTTGCGGAGAGAGAGGGATTC
>PUMT01000092.1 GCA_003551495.1 Bacteroidota bacterium | reverse complement strand
TTATAAAAACAAAAACCTGACTTTTTCTGTATGCGGTTATAACCGGGGGTTGTATGCACCTGAAAGACTTGAGCCGAATGTGTAGGAGAGTCCTATTGAGCCCGAAACCTGGTAATCAGTTGCTTGCCTGCGTTGTTGAAGGAGTATGTCTTCAAGTGACAAATCACCTCTCGGTATTGCCAGAAGGTCGTTAATAATGTCAAAATTTCCGCTCAGGTTCAATGCAAAACCCTGGAATATACGGAGGTTTAAATTTGCAAAAAATTCCGCCCTGTTCAGGTTGAAGTCGTGGAAGAAGTTTGATCCGGTAAGTCCCGCCCTGAATGTACCCCAGGGCTGCTGAAATCTGGCAGATGCTTCGAGTGATTGGTTAAAGAGATACTCGTCGTTTTTTTCAAAGATAGTTTCTTCAAGATATTTATGGTATCCGTATCCAACCCTGTAGGCAAAAGTAATCGATCTTCTGGTAGCTTCCCTGTAAGGGTAAAGGCTGTATTCTATAGCTGGTGAAACCTGCACATTAAAATCAATATTGTGGAATGTGCTTGACAGCATATTTGTAAAAATCCCGGCTGACCAGTGGTCGTTCAGGCTTTTTACAACTGTTCCGTTAAAACCGTTACGGTGGGTTACACGCGTTATTGTGCCATCATCCACAACAAAATTCCTTTCAGAGTAATTGAAATAGGGCCTGAACCTTAATTTCCAGTCTTCTGTAATCTTATCTGCATAAAAGCCGTAACGGAAATTGGCTGAACTCCTTTTATCTTCCTTGCTGAAATTCCCGCCGCCGTAAATCTCAAATATCCATTGATTCCAGGGGTCTTTCACTTCTGTTTCAATTTCCTCCCGTGAGAGGGGCATCGGGTCTGTTGAATATACGATTGAAAGCTTGTCGGCCATTAGTGTGTTTGCGATATAAGGAGCAAGGCCCACTTTGATCATATTTGTATAACCTGCCCTGTTTTCATAGCTGGTATTGGATGCAGGTGCCCATAGTGAAAGTTCGTTGTTCATACCCTTGAACTCCATTGAACCAATAATTGAGAAAAAATAAGTTGCTCCCGCACTGCCTGATTGATGACGGGTCATTATTATATGAACATGTGCAAGGTCTTTATCCCTCACAAAATCGACTACAGGGATTTCCTGTCTTATAAAATTCTCATCTGCCCATCGGGGCAGGTCGAGGAAAACCTGCAAACGGTTATTTTGTAAGTTCCGCGAGCCGGAAACAATACTTTCTCCGGCATAAGCATTGGGGTGGGTTAAAAAAAGCAGAAAAAGAAAGGTAAATAAAAAAGAGCCGGCAGGAATAAAATTTTTTGAGTTCATTGATAAGTTGGCTATTAATTGAAGATATTGATTTTATAATTTATATATTGTCTTAAAACTAAAATTTCTTACGTTAAAATTTTAATGTTGTTTAAAAAAAAGTGTAAAAAATCCGAAATTAATACAAACATTACTTAATAACTAAGAAATTTTGTAAAATGTTGCGTTGAATTATTATTTTACATTTATAAAAAAGTCCGGTTACATCAATTTTCAGGCAACCGGACTTTCCCGCCAATTATATATTGCTGTTCAATTATCTGAGATTTTCTTCAAAAAGCTCCAGAATTCTTCTGTATTCATCAATCCAACTAGAAGGTTCTGTAAAGGCGTGTCTTTCAACCGGGTAAACTGCCAGTTCCCAGTTTTCCTTGCCAAGTTCTATTAACCTCTGAGTTAATCGCACAATATCCTGAAACTGTACATTGTCGTCTATCATCCCATGACACATAAGCAATGCACCTTCAAGGCCTTCAGCAAAATTGATCGGGGAGCTTTTTGCAAATGCAATGCTGTCTGTTACAGGTGTGTTTAGAATGTTTGAGGTATATCCATGATTGTAATGCGCCCAGTCCGTTACAGAACGTAAAGCTGCTCCGGCGGCGAAAATGTCCGGATGGTTAAACATTGCCATAAGAGTAATAAAACCTCCGTAAGATCCTCCATATATACCTATTTTCCCCGGGTCAATTCCGTGTTCCCTTATCAGGAATTTTGCACCGTCAACATTATCAGACAAATCTTTTCCTCCCATATGTCTGTAAATTCCCGTTCGCCAGTCCCGTCCATAGCCAGCACTTGCCCTGAAATCAATGTCCAGCACTGTATAACCTTTATCTACAAGCAGATTATGAAACATGTATTCGCGGAAATAACTGCTCCACCATTTGTGAACATTTTGCAGATATCCAGCACCATGTACAAAAATAACAGCGGCATTGTTTTTCACATTTTCATCGGGCTTGTAAAGCCTTGCCCATACTTCTTCCCCGTCTTCTGCAGTAAAAGTAATAACCTGTGGCTCTCTCCAGTTATAACCTAAAAACTCATCAGTAAGTGAATGTGTTATACGTTTGGCGCTTGCACCGGGTTTGTTCTCCATTATGTATAGCTCCCATGGCTTGTTTGAATAGGAATAACGAATTGCAAGCTTTTTTTCATCAGGTGAAAGAGTTACATCATTGTGCCCTTTCATGGATGTGATTTGTGTTCTTTCCCCACCGCTCAGAGGCATACGGTAAAAATGCCTTTTCCCGGGATGCACTTCGTTAGAAGAGAAATACCACCATTTTTTATCTTTTGAAATGAACGGACTGTAAATCTCAAAATTTCCTGATGTTAATGCTTCTTTATTTCCTTTAACAACATCAACAGTATAAAGGTGAGAATAACCGCTCTCTTCAGACTGAAACCAGATCCTTCGGTTATCAGGCATCCAGCCCATTCCTGAGCCATGCCTGGCATTTATACCAGGCCCTGCAATCCATGCCTCATCCCTTTGCCTGTCAAGAAGTGAAAGTCCTCCCGTTTCAGGATCAAGCAGCATTATCCACCTGTCCTTGTTATCGTGTGCACGGATATTCACAGCAGCATACTCACCGTTATCCGACCAGAATAATCCGGTAATGTTAACATCCCTGTCCTTTTCATACTGATCACCCCCGAAGCCGTATTCATATTTGTATTCAGGTACATCCCTTATTCCCGGGATATCTGATGTTTCAACTTTGTAATGTTTTTCTCTCTTGGTATCGTATATTCCCATTCCAACGACTGTCTGGGGAGATCCAACCTTGGGTCTGGCGCTGATTTCTTCGACGTAACCTGATTCTGTAATAAAATCCGGTACTACTGTACGATTAACATTTTGTGGCTGGTCATATATGTTGTAAGTTACAAACCGGTTTTGGGGACAAAGAGCGATGTTGGCAATTCTTCGGTTTCCAAGGTAAAAGGTTTCCGGTCTTGCCGGCCTTTCCATCTCCTGCTGTTCTTCACGCAGTTCTCTCAATTCTTGCCTTTCCCTGATGTAATCAAAAAGATCAATTTGCTGATTCCGGAGCCACTTCTCCTGTTCGGAAGGGGCCCTGTCCCCTGGAGGGGAACTTTGCCTGAAATCGGTAATCTGACTAACAATGCCGGACTGTAGATCTTTTTTGAAAAGATTGTTGTCGGCAACGAATGTGATATGACTGTCGTCAGCTGTAAATGACGGAGAAATGATATTTTGCAAAGTATTGGTTAACCGGGTAATCTTACCTGATTTTGTTTCCATAACGAAAAGATCGCCATGTTTCAAATAAGCAATTTTTGTGCGGTTGCTGTTATAAACATACTGCCTGGATGGTAATTGCCTTCGAACTTCAGGCTCAACTTTCATGGTATTACCTCTGCTTAAATTGTAACAGTAGAGCGAATCTGAAGGGAAATTATCAGGGTTCCACATAAAATATACCTTTTCGCTGTTATGTGACCAGTGAATCTGCCCGGGCAGCGATCCCACCCAGTCATATCCTTTCATAATTTCATCCAGCCGGAGACTTGAACTCCCTTGTGAATGAACTCCGGATGACAAGAGAGGAAGTAACAACAGGATAAAAAGGGCTTTTAAATTTATTGCTTTCATAAGTAATAATTTAGGTTAAATAAAAAATATTTTGGAATGGAATTAAATGACATATTAGTAATTGTTACTTTCTCCGGGACTGCCATTTGAGCGGTTATTTCAGTCTGAATGGATAAATTTGTTTTATTCCGGTTTGATTTGGTTGCTTATCGGAAGTTTCTTCATTTTATAAAAGTAAAAAAAAACATTTTATTTATTAAAAAAAGTTCGGTCAAAGAGCAACCTCTCTGAACATTTCAGGAATTTTCCCGAGAATTGACAATATCTCTTTTACATCTGTAGATGTAAGAAGTTTCAATCTTGTCTCCCTGAAATTTTCCAAACCTTTGAAATAGCAAACAAAATGCCTGCGCATTTGAAATATCCCGGTTCTTTCACCTTTACGCTCAATTGATTTGAGAAAATGTTCGCGGGCAATAGCGGTTTTTTCTTCCAGTGAAGGTTCAGGTGGCAAAACGCCTGTTTCAAGGTATTTTTTTATTTGACTGAAAATCCAGGGCCTTCCTATTGATGCACGCCCTATCATTATTCCATCAACACCGTAGCGGTCGAACATTTCTTTTGCCTTAAGAGGACTGTTTACATCCCCATTTCCGAAAACAGGTATTTTCATGCGAGGATTGTTTTTAACCTCGCCAATCAGTGTCCAGTCAGCTTCCCCTTTATAAAGCTGTGCACGTGTACGCCCGTGAATGGTAATGGCCTTTATACCGGCATCCTGCAGTTTTTCGGCAACCTCAACTATGTTCTTGCTGGATTCATCCCAGCCAAGTCTTGTTTTTACAGTAACCGGAAGGGTTACAGATTTTACAATATTTTCAGTTATCTTAACCATAAGGGGGACATTTTGCATCATCCCTGAACCTGCTCCTCTTCTTGCAATTTTTTTTACAGGGCAACCAAAATTAATATCGATCAGATCCGGTCGTGCCGATTCCGCAATTTTTGCGGCTTCAACCATAGGTTCAACAAGATGGCCGTATATCTGAATTCCAACAGGTCTTTCATAATCAAAAATGTCAAGCTTGGTAACGCTTTTTTTCCCATTGCGGATCAGGCCATCTGAGGATATGAATTCAGTGTACATTAAGTCTGCACCCCCTTTCTTGCAGATGTATCTAAAGGAGGGATCGGTAATATCTTCCATGGGTGCCAGAAGAAGTGGCTTATCCGGCAAGCAGGGCAATTCTCTTTTATTCACGATTAAAAAATAGTTATTTTTGATAAAAAATAAAAAATTAAAGACATAAATATGCAAAGAGGAGCTCTTCAGCAGGCAAATCCCATAACAAAACTTATATTTTCTGTTTTTATTATAATTAGTAGTTTCCTTGTCCTGGTTTTTGCAGGATTCATTTTTGCAATGATTTTTTATCAGGCAGGATATGCTGAGTTAATGAGGATGCTGTCAGATATATCACACCCCCGCCATATTTCAGTGCTTAGGTATTTTCAGATTGTTCAGTCAACTGCACTTTTTATTATACCGTCGATTGCATTAAGCTTTTTTTTCAGTGTGAGACCAAAAAATTACCTGGCTCTGAATACAAACCCCAGATTGAGACAGATTATTATTACTTTACTGATTGTACTTTCAGCTGTACCTGTAATAAACGGACTTGCATTTCTGAATGAGCAAATACAGTTCCCCGGGTTTCTTGAGTCATTGGAAAGATGGTTGAAGCAAACCGAAGAAAGGGCAAAAGTCCTCACCGAACTTTTTTTGAAAGTTGACAATATTCAGGGGCTTTTGTTAAATCTTTTTATGATTGCATTTATACCCGCAGTAGGAGAAGAACTCCTGTTCAGGGGCATAATTCAGCGGATTTTTACTGAATGGACAAAAAATGTTCATGCCGGTATTTGGATTGCGGCTATTCTTTTTAGTGCAATGCATCTGCAGTTTTATGGATTTCTGCCGCGTACTGTACTTGGAGCAATATTCGGCTATATGCTTGTCTGGAGCGGCAGCATGTGGTTCCCTGTACTTGCTCACTTTTTCAATAATGCTGCAGCAGTATATGCTTATTATATGATTGAAAAAAGGATGGTTAACGAAAGTATTGAGTCATTTGGAACAGCATCTGATGAATGGGGCTTTATATTGGTCAGCCTCTTTTTTCTGACTGCTTTTTTGCTGATATTCAAAATACAGGCAAAGAATGGGAATGGCAACAAGTATGTTTCAGGTATTATTAAAAAATAAGCAGTACCATTATCTCTCCCTGGGAAACTGAAAAGCAATTTCGGCGGAACGGAGATCATTTATTTCATTTTTTCTGTAAACGTAAACCACTCCGTATTTTTTCGCTTTTTCGCGACGCAGGTCATCAGGCAAATGCTTGTAGGACTCCTCCACTTCATCCCATACATCGGCTATTATACTGTTTGCTTCAGGTCTCAGGCCGGAAATTTTTTCATGTGCTGCAAAAGTTTTTTTCTTGAGATTTTTTTGAAAATGATGTGCTTCTGTGAACTTTTCATATCTTACCTTTACTACAGCTATGGTTGGATTGGAAATAGGGGTTCCACCGTATGCTATTCTTTCCTGTTCACCTTCGATAATGTTTTTCCCCCAATTTATTATTTCAGATTCGGTATTTAAAGGAGGGATCCTGTTTGCGTATGCTTCAAGACTGTAATACCGGCGAATATCGCTTTTCAATTCGCCACGCAATATAGCCATGTTCATAACCTGAATAAAATGAGATATGTAAAGTCTGGCCATTTTTATAGTCCTGGTGTATTCGCGGTTCTTTTTCACCTGGTTTGAATATGTCTGCCTGTAAAAGGATATTGCATTTTCAAAAGCAGGTATAATGTTTTGAACCCTTTGATAATTTTTTTGTGAATATGCAAGTTTGAAAGGCGGAAGTTCTTTCCCCATGTTAAGGGCTGAATGCAGGGCGTTAAGTCTTGATTTGTCAGTGTTAGGGAGTCTCCGGTATGGCATGGCATCTTGTTGATAAGTTGTTAATAAAGCAGCTTCAATATGCGAAGATAAAAATATACTATAAACTTCAATAGCTATTCGCACAATAATTATACTGTATTAAGATCAGAATTGTTACATAACAGTTCACAGTCCTTTCTTATCCCCGTGGTTACAGCATTTTTAAATATTATAAAAGGTTTTTTATAGAATAAAAATTAGTGTACTTTTAAGTTTTGAAACCTGAATATTTTAAGAATTTAAAATTGCTGAATATGTTTGAATCAGATGTCTATAAGGAAAGAAGGAAAAAACTTAGGGAAGAGATAAAAAGCGGTGTTATTTTACTTCCCGGCAATGGCGAATCACCTATGAATTATCCCTCCAATGCTTATCATTTCAGGCAGGACAGTACATTTCTCTATTTTTTCGGGATTGACCAGCCGGGGTTAGCCGGAATTATTGATGTTGATAATAATGAAGATTATCTTTTCGGTGATGACACGGATCTTGCATCTGTTATATGGATGGGGCCGCAGCCGTCAATTAAGGAGCTGGGGCTAAAAGCTGGCCTGAATAAAACTTTTCCTTATTCAAAACTTGAAAAGGCTGTTAAAGATGCTGTTGAAAAGAAACGAAACGTTCACTTTCTTCCCGTGTACCGTGCCGAAAATATAATTTTGATAGAAAAGCTGACGGGTATTCACCACTCTGAAGTTAACAGCAATATATCAAGGGATCTGATACGTGCCGTTGTAAAATTAAGGTCGGTTAAAGAGCCAAATGAAATTGCAGAAATAGAAAAAGCGGTTAATGTGGCATATGAAATGCATACCACCGCAATGAAATTGGCTATGCCCGGGGTATATGAAAAGGAAATAGCCGGGAGGATTGAAGGCATATCTTTAAGTCACGGAACACCAGTATCATTCCCTGTTATATTGACAATTAACGGGCATATACTTCACAATCATTATCACGGTAACATGCTTAGGGAGGGCCGGATGATGGTAACAGATGCAGGTCATGAAACATCAATGCGTTATGCAAGCGACATTACCCGTTCAGTTCCTGTAGGAGGAAAATTTTCAGAAAGACAGAAGGAGATCTATGAAATAGTTTTGCAGGCGCTGGTTCAGGCAACCGCAATGACAAGGCCCGGAGTACCCAACAGGGATATTCATATCGAAGCGTCCGCAATTATAACTTCAGGCTTAAAAGATATAGGGCTGATGAAAGGTGATGTTGGAGAAGCAGTAGCCAGGGGAGCCCATGCATTGTTTTTCCCGCATGGACTGGGACATATGATGGGTTTGGATGTGCATGATATGGA
Organism: Bacteroidota bacterium; assembly: GCA_003551495.1. Taxonomy (GTDB): domain Bacteria; phylum Bacteroidota; class Bacteroidia; order Bacteroidales; family PUMT01; genus PUMT01. Next base: position 12,825 of record PUMT01000092.1, on the reverse strand, counting down.
AGGGCTTGGAGAAGACTATGTAGGTTATGATGATGAAATCAAACGTAGTGATATATTTGGCCTGAAAGGCTTAAGGCTCGGAAGAAGGCTTCAGGAAGGTTTTGTTCTTACAATTGAGCCGGGAATTTATTTTATTCCGCCATTGATCGATAAATGGAGAGATGAAAAGAAGTTCCCGGAGTTCATTAACTATGAAAAAGTTGAATCTTACAAGGATTTTGGAGGGATACGCATTGAAGACGATGTTTTGGTTACAGCTGATGGAAGCCGTGTGCTTGGCAAGCCAGTCCCAAAAACGGTAAATGAAATTGAGAAAACTATGGAGAGTTGATTTACCGGCTTCATTTTGTGTAAGAGCAGAAAACAGAACAGTTGTTACCTAAAAATAAAGGGTGTCCGCAGGCCGGACACCCTTTGGTTTGTGTTCTATGCAAGTTACTTATCCCAATTCCCCGCTTGATTTTGTATATCTTGATAATCCCGCGTTATAGTGTGGCTTTGAGGAATTCCCTGTTCAGCCTGGCAATATGGGCAAGTGATATTCCTTTTGGGCATTCAATTTCGCAAGCCCCGGTATTGGTACAGCTTCCAAATCCAAGTTCATCTGCCTTTGCAATCATGTTCCTTGCCCTTAGTTTTGCTTCAACCCGTCCCTGAGGTAATAGCGCAAGCTGTGACACTTTGGAAGCGATAAAAAGCTGTGCTGAAGCATTTTTGCAGGCAGAAACACACGCTCCGCATCCAATACAGGATGCAGCATCGAATGATTTATCAGCATGTTCCCTGGGAACAGGAATGGAATTGGCTTCAGGAGCAGCACCTGTATTTGCTGAAATAAAGCCACCTGCTTCAAGAATTTTTTCAAAAGCTGACCGGTCCACAATCAGATCTTTGATTACGGGGAATGCTTTTGACCTCCAGGGTTCAATAACAATTGTATCCCCGTCTTTGTAACGCGACATTCGCAGCTCACATGTAGCACTCTTTGAATCCTGACCGTGTGCCCGGCCGTTGATATACAGGGAGCAGCTGCCGCATATGCCTTCACGGCAGTCGTGTTCGAAAGCAATCGGTTCCTCGCCTTTTCCAATAAGTGTTGAATTGAGGTAATCAAGCATTTCTAGAAAAGACATTTCCTGTGATGCGCCTTCAAGATTATATGTAACAAAGGCCCCTTTGCTATTGGCATTCTTTTGGCGCCATATTTTTAAAGTCAAATTCATATTTGTCGGATTTGATTTTCTGTTATACTAATAAGTTCTTTCTTTTGGCTTTACACACTCGAATTCCAGAGGTTCCTTGTGAAGTTTGTGATCTTTTTCTTCACCTGTAAATTCCCATGTGGAAATATATGAGTACTCTTTGTCAATTCGCTGTGCTTCACCGTTGGGTGTCTGGCTTTCTTCCCGGAAATGAGCCCCGCATGACTCCTTCCTGTTGAGGGCATCCTGACACATAAGCCTGCCAAGCTCAAAAAAGTCAGCTACCTTCACTGCCTTTTCCAGTTCCTGGTTAAGCTCGTCCATAGTACCCGGCACTTTAACATCCTTCCAGAATTCCTCCTTTAATTCTTCAAGCAGTTTCAACCCTTTTTTCAATCCTTCTTCATTGCGAACCATTCCGCAATAATCCCACATAATTTTCCCGAGACGTTTATGGAAGGATGTGACTGTCTGTTTGCCGTTGACCGAAATGAGCCTGGTCAACTTATCATTCACATTTTTTTCAGCCTCTTCAAAAGCTGCATGATCTGTAGGAATTTTTCCGGTCTTTATATCATCGGCCAGGTAATCTCCGATTGTGACAGGAAGCACGAAATAACCGTCACATGCACATTGCATCAGTGAACCTGCTCCCAGTCTGTTTGCGCCATGGTCGGAAAAGTTTGATTCTCCTATTGAATAAAGTCCGTCAATACTGGTCATAAGGTTGTAGTCAACCCATAAACCTCCCATAGTATAATGACCAGCAGGATAGATTCGCATGGGCTCCACATAGGGATTGTCACCAGTTATTTTTTCATACAGCTCAAAAAGATTGCCGTATTTTGATTCAATAACTTTTTTCCCCTTTTTGGCAATTGAATCCTTGAAATCGAGATAAACAGACAGTCCTGTTTTCCCTACTCCATAGCCGGCATCGCATCTCTCCTTTGCTGCTCTTGAGGAAATATCCCTTGGGGCAAGGTTCCCGTATGCCGGATACATCCTTTCAAGATAATAATCCCTTTCCTCTTCCGGGATTTCATTAGGATGGCGTTTGTCTCCCTTCTTTTTGGGCACCCATATCCGTCCGTCGTTTCTTAACGACTCAGACATAAGCGTAAGCTTCGCCTGGTAATCGTTCAGCTGGGGAAGACTTGTAGGGTGTATCTGCACAAAGCTCGGGTTCGAGAAAAAGGCTCCCTTTTTATATGCAGCCCATGCTGCAGATGCATTTGAGCCGACAGCCAGTGTTGAAAGGTAGTATATTGTGCCATAACCACCTGTTGCCAGTACAACCGCATGGGCGGAATGCCGTTCAATCTCCCCTGAAACAAGATTCCGTGTAATAATACCCCTTGCTTTCCCGTCAATCAATACTACATCAAGCATGTCCCGGCGGCTGTAAAGTGTAACCTTACCAAGTGACATTTGCCTGATAAGTCCGGAATATGCACCTAAAAGACATTGCTGGCCGGTAGCACCTTTGGCGTAAAATGTTCTGGAAACCTGAACCCCGCCAAATGAACGGTTGTCAAGATAACCACTGTATTCTCTTGCAAAGGGTACTCCGGCAGCGGTTAGCTGGTCGATTACGAAGTTGCTGACTTCAGCCGATCTGCGAACGAATGCCTCCCTTGCCCGAAAATCACCTCCTTTCATTATATCATAAAAGAGTCGGTCGATACTGTCTCCATCGTTTTTATAGTTTTTTGCCGCATTTATTCCTCCCTGTGCGGCAACCGAGTGTGCCCTGCGTGGGGAATCCTGGAAACAAAATGCCTTAACGTTGTAGCCGAGTTCAGCAAGCGAAGAAGCAGCCGAAGCACCTGCCAGTCCGGTGCCTACAACTATTATATCCAGCTTTGTTTTATTGGCTGCATTGACCAGGCGTATTCTGTTTTTATGTATAGTCCATTTTTCTGCCAGTGGGCCGTCAGGTATTTTAGTGTTTAATTTATTCATAATGTTTAACTTATAAGGTGTTTAATCAAAAAATACAATGCAATAATTGAAAATCCGGCTGCAATCACAATTGATAGAAAATTGCCGATGACAGTCCATCTCTTCCTCCAAATCTCGTTGCTTAGTCCGATTGTTTGAAAAGCGGACTGAAAACCGTGGTTAAGATGGAAGCCGAGCAGTACGGCACCTGCAACGTATATAACAACATACCACCAGATTGCAAAGGAAGAAGCCACCATTGTATATGCATCCTTCATCATTTCTCCCCCATGTTCAATATACCCTATTTCTGTAAAATTTAACTTATACCAGAAATTGGAAATATGAATAATAAGGAAAACGAAAATAAGTCCGCCAAGCACAAACATATTCCTGGAAGCCCATGTGCTGCTTTTGCTCTGGTCAACCTTCAGGAATTTTTGCGGACGGGTTTTTTGATTCAGAAAAGTAAGCCAGACAGAGTATGCAATATGTAAAATAAAACCAACGGCCAGTATAGGTTCAATTGTCTGAATTACCGGATTGGTGGTCATGAAATGTGTTGCAATATTGTATGATTCCTGACCGGCAAGAAGGAACAGGTTGACAGTCAGGTGCACCAGTATAAAGCTGAATAAAAAGAGACCTGAAAGCCCAACCAGTACTTTTCTGCCTATTGAAGCTTTAAAAAAATTACTCATAAGGAGAAATTTATAAATTTGTAATAGATTTATTTAGATTACTTATTGTAAAAATCATTGCCCTTGTCGTCAATCAGTATGAAAGCCGGGAAATCTTCTACTTCTATCTTGTATATTGCTTCCATCCCGAGTTCAGGATATTCAAGCAGTTCAACCTTTGTGATATTCTCCTGGGCAAGTATCGCAGCAGGTCCGCCAATGCTCCCAAGGTAAAATCCGCCATATTTTTTACATGCTTCGGTAACCTGCTGACTCCGGTTTCCTTTTGCTATCATTATCATGCTGCCGCCGTTCTTCTGGAAAAGATCTACATATGAATCCATTCTTCCGGCTGTCGTAGGGCCGAATGATCCGGATGGCATCCCTTTTGGGGTTTTAGCCGGACCTGCATAATATATCGGGTGGTCTTTAATGTATTGCGGCAGATCCTCTCCTTTGTCAAGTCGCTCCTTAAGTTTTGCGTGGGCAATGTCACGACCCACTATTATTGTGCCGTTGAGGGAAAGACGTGTTCCGACCGGGTGCTTCGACAGCTCTGCCAGTATTTCCTTCATGGGCTTGTTAAGGTTGATTTCTACAGCTCCTCCTTCTTCAGCTGTGGCATATTCTTCCGGAATATATTTTCCTGGATTGTCCTCAAGCTTTTCTATCCAGATACCATCTTTATTTATTTTGGCTTTAATATTCCGGTCGGCTGCGCAAGAAACTCCCATTCCAACAGGACAGGAGGCACCATGCCTGGTCATGCGGATTATCCTGATATCCAGGGCAAAATATTTGCCACCGAACTGTGCTCCGATTCCAAGATTGTATGCTGCATTTAATACCTTTTCTTCAAGTTCCCTGTCCCTGAAGGCATGTCCTGTTTCAGCTCCTTTTGTGGGCAGGTTGTCAAGGTATTTTGCAGAGGCAAGTTTAACAGTTTTAAGACAGGCTTCGGGAGATGAGCCTCCGATTACAAAAGCTATATGGTATGGAGGACAAGCTGCTGTTCCTAGTGATTTCAGCTTTTCGACAAGGAATTTTTCAAGATTTTCGGGAGTAAGTAAAGCCTTTGATTGCTGATAAAGTGCTGTTTTGTTGCTTGACCCGCCTCCTTTTGCCAAAAACAGGAAATTGTATTCATCACCCTCAGAAGCGTATATATCAATCTGGGCAGGAAGATTTGTGCCTGAATTTTTTTCCTTATACATTTCAGAAGGGACAACCTGAGAATAACGAAGGTTTTCTTCGTTATAGGTTTCGTAAACCCCTTTAGAGAGGGCTAATTCGTCATTCCCGCCTGTCCATACCTGCTGGCCTTTTTTTGCAACAATTGTTGCTGTACCAGTGTCCTGGCAATATGGCAAAACTCCTTTTGCCGAGATCTCCGCATTACGGAGCATCGTCAGGGCTACATATTTGTCGTTTTCGCTGGCTTCAGGGTCTTCAAGTATAGCTGCAAGCTGCCTGACATGATCTGTGCGGAGCATGAAGTTGGTATCATAAAAAGCAGCTCTTGCAAGTTTTGTAAGCCCTTCCGGTTCAATCTTCAGGACAGGCTTGCCGTCGAACTCTGATAATGAAACATACTCCTTTGTTAGCAAATAATAATTAGTTTCATCTTTCCCCAGGGGGAATGGTTCTGAGAATTTGAAATCTGGTGCAGACATAATTGTAATGGTTTTTTTGGTTAAGGGTTATTATGTAGATTAATAATCATATGTATCTTAAACACACCCCTCAGATTCTTCCGGTATTTCTGCCTGCTATTAAATGTCCTGCCGGCAATCTGTTCAGAAAACCGGCAAAACAGAATTTAAAAAAGGAATTTAAAAATGTATTACCTGCCCTGCATTCTTCCTTTTACGGGGGTTCAGTAAGAAATATGGTACCCCGTTCTGAATAATTAACCCATCATTTGCTATGTTAAAACAGCAAATAATGCCAAGTTCCATAAAATTAAGAAAAAAAAATGAAATTTAAAGTAAAAAAGAAAAAACTGGTTGTAAAACATAAACTACCTGTCTCCGAATTCCATAAGATATGCTTTTATAAAATCATTTAGCTCACCATCCAGGACATTCATTACATTTGAAGTTTCATGATTGGTGCGGACATCTTTTGCAAGCTTGTAGGGATGAAGCACATAATTTCGTATTTGTGAACCCCATTCAATTTTCTTTTTGCTACTCTCGATTTCAGCTTTTTTCTCTCTTCGTTTATCAAGCTCAATTTCATATAGATGAGATTTCAGGATCTTCATAGCATTTTCTTTGTTTTGGAGTTGAGACCTGGATTCCTGGTTTTCAACAACTATTCCACTGGGGAGATGGCGTAATCTAACAGCTGTTTCTAGTTTGTTTACACTTTGACCTCCTGCACCGCTTGAACGAAAAGTTTCCCAGGTTAGATCAGCCGGATTTATAACTATTTCTATTGTTTCATCTGCAAGGGGTGTTACCATTACAGAAGCGAATGATGTGTGACGCTTATGGTTTGCATCAAAAGGCGAAATCCTCACCAGCCGGTGAACACCGGTTTCGCTTTTCAAAAAGCCATATGCATAATCCCCTTCAAATTCAAGTGTTACGGTTTTGATCCCTGCTTCCTCTCCCTCGAGACAGTCAAGTTGTTTCACATTGTAATCGTTTTTCTCTCCCCAACGAATATACATTCGCATAAGCATTGCAGCCCAATCAAGGCTTTCGGTTCCGCCTGCTCCTGCATTGATCTTTAGGATGGCACCAAGCTTGTCTTCTTCATTCCTGAGCATCTTACGAAATTCAAGATCTTCAAGCAGATTCAGCACTTTTTTGTATTGTGCATCAACTTCTTCCTCAACAGACTCCCCTTCATGGAAAAAATCAAACAGAACTTTCAGGTCGTCAAAAGCAGTTTTAACTTCATTGAATGATCCCGTCCAGTTCTTAAGAGAAGACAACTTTCTGAGATGTTTCTGAGCCTCTTCAGGATTATCCCAGAATCCGGGCTCATGTGTCTTTTTTTCTTCTTCTGTGATAAGGGTATTTTTTTTATCTATGTCAAAGATACCCCCTCAGCGCAATAATGCGCTTTTCAAGTTCTTTTAGTTGTTCTGAGGTAATCATATTTTCAGTTATTATAAGTAACGGTTAATCAGATCTATCATTCACTATTTCATCCAGAACTTCCGAAATAATATCACTTTCGAATCCTTTACTGTTTGCAAACCTGTGTAGTTTACCCTTTATTTCATAAGTGTTGTTTGCAGAAACAGACTTTTGTTTTTTTACAAGCAAATTTTTCAGCAATTCAAGGTATTCATCCGGGTCTATTCTTCTCAGGGCATCTTCAATTATATTATCCGGAATTTTTTTTCTTAATAGTTCATGCTTGATTTTTATCTTTCCCCATTTGTTGTTTTTGAATTTTCCGGAAGCAAAACTTTTTGCATAACGCCGTTCATCAATATATTTCTCCTCAGTCAGTTGGTGTATAATCTTTTCTGCATTTGCAGAATTTATTCCCATGTTAAAGAGCTTTTTTCTTACATCCTGACTGCATTTCTCCTCTGCCGAACAAAGCTTTTGAACTTTTTCAAGCGCTTCGTCAGTGCTTAACGGGGTTTTGGGCTTCATTAGTATAATAGGTTAAAATTCATATGTATACAATAATTGAATCCATTGAATTTGGCAGCACATAAATCCCGGTGCTTGTTCATTTATTTCAGCAAAAATTGATATGTGCATCCAGCTTTTATGGTTCTTATTTGTATGAGCCTCGTACCATTCTGGGTTTACCGTTAATATCCTTTCTCCATTCAACATGGCTGTATCCGCTATCTCTAAGCAGGCTGCATACTTCATCACATTTATTTTCATTAACCTCAAAATAAAGATGACTGCCTTTATTTAGTTGAAATTTAGAGAAATCAACAATGGCAGTATAATATTTCAACGGGTTGTTGTCAGGCACAAATAAAGCTTCATGAGGTTCATAATTCAATACATTTTTATCCATTGAAGACTTTTCTGCTTCAGTAACATACGGAGGATTACTTACTATGATGTCATATTTAATATTTCCTGAATGTTCGGGGGCAAAAATATTGTCCCGGTAAAAGAAAACTTTTACCCCGTTAATCTTTCCATTCTCACGGGCAGTAACCATAGTTTCTTCGGATATGTCAAAAGCGCGAACTGTTGCATCCGGAAGTTTTCCGGCAAGGGCAATCGCAATACAACCGCTTCCTGTCCCAATATCCAAAATATTCAAATTACTGTTTGCTGTTTCTTCAAGTATCCATTTAACAAGTTCTTCAGTTTCCGGGCGTGGTATCAGAATACCTTCTTTAACTTTTAATTTATAACCATAAAACTCTGTTTCACCTGTAATATATTGAACAGGTCTGTATTCTTTAAGCTGGGCAACTATGTCATCAATTCTTAAAAGCTCAGCTTCACTTAATTTTGTGTTATAATTTAAATGAATATCAGTTTTTGTGTAATTTAGTAAAAATTCAAAAATTACGTTAGTAAAACAACTAATTTCCCTTTCAGGGTAAAAGTTATTTAACTGGGATTTAATGAATGAAACGGCACCCTTAACGGTTGACTCCTGATTGGCCATGCTCCAAAAATAAAATATTTTAATTACGATGGAAACATACAAACATGAATTGTTCATGAAAAGGTGCATTGAACTTGCATCGCTCGGAACCGGAATGGTAGCTCCAAATCCTTTGGTAGGTTCAGTGATTGTATCTGAGAACAAGATTATCGGGGAAGGATGGCACAATAAATACGGAGGAATGCACGCTGAGGTAAATGCAATAAATTCAGTAAAAAATAAATCATTATTCAAATATTCAACACTTTATGTTAATCTTGAGCCTTGTTCACATTTCGGGAAAACTCCTCCATGCGCAAAACTGATAGCAGAAATGAAAATCCCTGAAGTAGTTGTTGGAAATACCGACCCGAATTACCTTGTTGCCGGAAAAGGTATAGACTACCTGAGAAAAAAGGGGGTAAAGGTTACTGTAGGGGTTTTACATAAGGAATGCAGGGAGCTGAACAGGCGATATTTCATTTATCAGGAGGAAAAACGGCCCTACATAATATTAAAATGGGCACAATCAACTGACCGGTTTCTGGATGTTGACAGGGAAGTGTATGGCATCGACCGTCCTGTATGGATTACACCCGAAATTGCGCGCTCGTTAGTTCACAAATGGAGAGCTGAGGAACAGGCAATTCTCGTTGGTGCAAATACAGTTGAAAAAGATAATCCCAGGCTGAATATAAGAAACTGGACGGGAGAAAATCCCGTCAGGATAGTAATTGACCCCCGGCTGAGGTTATCCGGCCGTTACAATGTATTTGACAACACTCAGCCTACATTGATAATCAACGGCAAAAGAAACAGCAAGAAAGGTTTGAACGAATATGTAAAAGTAAACTTTGCTGAAAATCCTGAAAGGGAAATTTTGGATACTTTGCATAAACGTGGTATACAATCGCTTATAATAGAAGGAGGGGAGCATACGCTAAACAGCTTCATTGGAAATGGCTTCTGGGATGAGGCAAGGGTTTTCAGCGGTAATTGTGCATTCGGATGTGGGGTTCCCGCCCCAAAAGAGTGCGGTCAACTCCTTGAATATACAACTATTGTTGATAGCAGACTTGAGCTTTTTTTCAATCCTGACTCATTAAGGAAAATTATGATATAGACTCCCCGGCCTGAGTTAATACCTATTCCGATACATCCGGCTCAGGTATTGATAAGATCCCCGTAATAAGTACAATTTCGGTGTAGCCTTCATCCTGCCCGTTATCAGAAATATCAGACGTTAAATCTCCTCCCGTCCCGGCTGCAGTTATCTTTTCGGGGTCAAAAATGTTCTCTTCCATTAAACTCTGCACAATCAGGGTTGCACGTTTAATGCTTAGCTCCCACGGGCATCCGGCATATAAGGAAAGAGGCTCAGGAACCTCATGGCAATGTACTTTAACGAAAATTTCCATATCAGGATTTTCATCCAGCAGGGATGCCAGTCCGGTAATTATTTCAACACCCTGCATGCTTAACTTAATGGTGTCTTTACTGAAAAAGAGGTTATTGTTCCCGGAGATATAAACTTTCCGGTCTTTTTCATAAATGTTTATTTCTTCATTTTCAATATCCCGTAAAACATTTTCAGCACTATCTTTAAGATAAGCCAGAGCCGAATCCTGGCGGGCAATTGCATTTTCAAACCTTCTTATCCTGCTGTTGGCAGTTTCCAGTTTCTCCTGAAAATCCAGCAATCTTTTTTCATGGTCATCTATATTTTCTTCATAAACAGCCAATTTATCTTCTTTTTCCTGAAGCTCTTCCTGAGCATTTTGCAACTGCTCAAGCAACAGGGTTGTTTCCCTGCTGCTGCCTTCCATAAGAACTTCGTGCGCATCCTGCATATTCTCATAACGCCTTGTCAGTCTTTCCAGTTCCGATCTGGTTCTTCTTAGCTCGAGGGAGCGGTTAATACTGTCCATCAACAAGGACTCCAGTTCATTTGTCAGAATGTCCATCTGCCTTTCCATTTCATTTATTTGCACTTCCATTTCCTTGTTCTTTCCCCAAAGGGAGTCCCTCTCGGACTTATATATTTCATTTTGCTTTCGTAACTCATAAAGATGACTGGCAGGAACACAGGAAAAGAAAAAAAATCCCAATCCGCCAATAAACAAAAACAGTTTGAGATATGTTATCATAGCAGTGAATGTTAAGTATTTTTAAAAAAACAGTTGAAGAACAGGTTATAATTCAAAAACGAAAATAAACGATAATTCTTATTTTTGCTTTAATATTTGCAGATTCTTTATAATTGAGCTGTTTAGGTAATATTATTTGCGTATTATATAAAAGTCGTGTAGTTTTGGGTACAATATTAAAGCATTTTTTCCAGGAGTTTACAACCTGATGACAGAAGTTTAGCACATGGAAGAAAAAAAACCTTATCTCCTGGGGGATATCCACAGCCCCCCGGACCTTAAAAAACTCAGGGAGGAAGAGCTGTTACAAGTATGTGATGAGCTCCGTGATTTCATAATAGATGTGGTTTCATGCAATCCCGGCCACTTTGGTGCAAGCCTGGGAGTTGTAGAGCTTACAGTAGCTTTGCATTATGTTTTCAGTACCCCTAAAGATCAGATAATATGGGATGTTGGTCATCAGGCTTACGGGCATAAAATTTTAACCGGAAGACGCGATGTTTTCCATACAAATCGTAAGTACAAAGGTATAAGCGGCTTCCCTAAATTAAGTGAAAGTGAGCACGATTGTTTTGGGGTTGGACATGCATCTACTTCCATCTCAGCCGCACTTGGCATGGCAATGGCATCAGAACTTAAAAAAGAAAAAGACCGTCAGTTCGTGGCAGTAATTGGTGATGGTGCCATGACCGGCGGAATGGCTTTTGAAGGATTGAACAATGCGGGGATGGGGAAACCGAACCTGCTGGTTATCCTCAATGATAACAATATTGCAATTGATCCAAGTGTAGGGGCTTTAAAGGAGTATTTGCTGGATATAACAACATCTCAGGCTTACAACAAGCTTCGTGAAGAGGTTTGGAATATGCTCGGAAGGCTTAATAATCTCGGTTCACATGCCAAATCTCTTGCTCAAAAGATTGAGCAGGGGATGAAAGCTTTCCTTCTGAAGCACAGCAATTTTTTCGAGTCTTTGAATTTCAGGTATTTCGGTCCTGTCGACGGTCACGATGTAATATATCTTTCACGGATTCTAAAGGATTTGAAAAATATTCCCGGCCCAAAACTCCTTCATTGCCGTACTGTAAAAGGCAAAGGGTTTAAACATGCAGAAAAAAACCAGACGGTTTGGCATGCACCCGGACTTTTTGACAAAAAAACCGGTGAGTTGAAAACTATAAAGAGTCCGAGCCAAATACCACCCCGCTATCAGGATGTTTTTGGTGAAACAATAGTTGAGCTTGCTGAAAAAAATGAAAAGATAGTTGGAATTACTCCTGCAATGCCAACTGGCTGTTCACTTAATCTTATGATGGAAAAAATGCCCCAAAGAACTTTTGATGTGGGAATTGCTGAACAGCATGCAGTAACTTTTTCCGCCGGCCTTGCAGTACAGGGAATGATTCCTTTTTGCAATATATACTCTTCTTTCATTCAGAGATCGTATGATCAGGTAATACATGATGTTGCCCTGCAGAAACTTAATGTGGTTTTTTGCCTTGACAGGGGAGGACTGGTTGGGGATGACGGTGCTACACACCATGGTGTTTTTGACCTTGCTTATATGAGAAGCATTCCAAATATGACTGTCGCGGCACCACTTAATGAAGAAGATTTGCGGAACATGATGTACACGGCACAACTTAAGGATATGGGGCCATTTGTAATTCGCTATCCAAGGGGCAGGGGTGTTATGACCAGCTGGAAAAAGAGTTTCCGGAAAGTTCCGGTAGGGAAGGGAAGGATGTTGCGAGATGGTAACGATTTAGCCATACTGTCAATAGGGCATATAGGGAACCTTGCAATATCAGCATGCGACAGGCTCGAAAAGGAAAACATAAGTGTTGCTCATTTTGATATGAAGTTTGTCAAGCCGTTGGACGAAGCATTGCTTCATAAGATATTCAAACGTTTCCGGAAAATTATCACCATTGAGGACGGAGTGATCAAAGGAGGTTTTGGCAGTGCCATACTGGAATTTATGGCTGATAACAACTATACATCCCGGGTTTCACGTCTGGGGATACCTGACAGGTTTGTGGAACATGGAACCCAGCAAGAGCTATATGCAGAATGTGGATATGACGAGGACAGTATTTATAAAGAAGCTAAATCAATGGCATCCCACCAGATTCTTTCAACCGCCGGCTAATTTTTTGTGTATTAGATGCTGTTATATTATCTTCGCAAATCAAAAGTTCTCACACATGTTGCCCGGGTGGCGGAATTGGTAGACGCGCTGGTCTCAAACACCAGTGGCAG
>PUMT01000075.1 GCA_003551495.1 Bacteroidota bacterium | reverse complement strand
TAGATTTTAAGGTGGTTATAGCAATGGGGTTCCACCTCTTACCATTCCGAACAGAGAAGTTAAGCCCATTAGCGCCGATGGTACTGCTAAAGCGGGAGAGTAGGTCGCCGCCATCCTTTTTCAGGGGTTGATCCGAAAGGACAACCCCTTTTTTTGTGCCTTTTCTCTAATCTATAATGCACCTTTCCCGGCATAATGTTTGTATGCGTAAATGTTATGTAAATAATGAATATGTTAAGGTCAAATAAGCAGGTGTTATTTTTCTTGTTTCCTTTCATTACTTTTGAAGGTATTTTCCCGGTACAACCATTTAGATAATGAACAGATTGCAATTGCTGATAAAAATATCAATAATCCTGATTCTCTCAACCCTGTTGAGTTCACCTGTTTTTGCACTAACCGGAAGTCAGGATGAAACAGATCCTGAAGAGATTGTTTATGCATGGCAGCTGGGAGATTTTTATACATCCCGGGAAAAGGTCAGGATAGATACATTTCTTACTTCTTTCCAGGTTCACAATCCGGTTTTTATTAACAGCATTTCGGCTTCTTTTCTGGGTAATGCCGGACTGGCAAGCAAGTCAAATATCTTTATTAAGAGGTTTTCACGCAATCCAGACCTGATATTTCTTGAACCTTTCAACCTCTATTTAAATCATCCGGAAATCACACGATTTTATAATACAAGGATGCCTTTTTCGAGGCTCGATTTTACTACCGGAGGGCCGAGCGGAGAAAATGAGAAAAATTTCGGTGTTATTCACACACAAAATGTTACACCAGATTTTAATCTGGGGCTCAGGTATTTTAATATTAACTCCGAAGGACAGTACAGGGAACAGGAAGTACAGACAAATGCAATTTCCTTTTTTTCCAGCTACGATACAGACAGGTACTCACTACATGTGTTGCTGAACCCCAATTCTGTCAATAACAGCGAAAGTGGCGGACTGGAAGATGATCAGGGCCTGGCAGACATGCAGCTTTCAACAACCGATCTTCCAGTCAGACTCAATGATGCTGTGAATATAATCAGGAATAATCATTATTTTATATCCCAGTCTTTCAGGCCTTTTGCTGGTCAGGATGCAGAAACTGATGATGAAAACGATATTTTTTCAATCGAAAGGCTACAGATCTTTCATATTTTTCATTACGAGAACTTCAGGCGTGTATATGACGACCCTTCACCTTCTCCCGGATTTTACGAGAATTTTTTTATAAACTCATCATCAACATACGATTCTACTGCATATCGCAATATCTCTAATTCACTGCTGGCAGAACTTCCCGGCATACGCACCCGCTCTTTCAGCTTTTCAATGAAAGGCGGACTCAGGAACGAGCTGGTAAAATACAGTTACGATATTCCCCATGATACTGTTGTAGTTTACCTTGGACAGGGAGAAGCCGATACAACCATAGTAACAAGGAGAGGTTCTTCGCACAGTAACAATGCACTGCTACTGTCAGGTACCACTACTATAGCAGACCGGGTTGAACTTAATGCAACCGGACATCTTTATTACGAAGGCTACAAACAGGGTGAATACAGAATATCTGCCAATGCTGCCCTTGATCTGTTTGAAGGGAAAAACAGATCGGTTCTGACACTTTTTGCTGAACAAAAAGAGACAAAACCTTCAATTTTTTTAAAACAATACTCATCAAATCACTTCGAGTGGGAGAATGATTTCAGGAATTACGGGGAAAGCACCCTTGGGGGTGCTTTAAAAATGCCCGGCAGAGATATTGAAGCCGGATTGCAAATGACTCTGCTGAATAATTATATATATATGGATGTGTCGGCAAATCCAGCCCAGCATGGATCAGCTTTTCCTGTACTTACAGCATGGATAAAAAAGGACTTCGATTTATGGAGGTTCAATTTCAGAAACAAGCTCTATTACCAGGCTTCAGACAATCAAAACGTGCTGCCCCTGCCTTCCCTGTCTTTTTACAGCTCTGTATTCTACGAGCACTTTTTTCTTGAGGGAATACTTCAGGCACAGGCAGGATTTGATTTTTATTATAACACACCTTTTTACGCCTACGCTTACCAACCTGCTACAGCCCAGTTTCACCTTCAGGAAGAAAAAAAACTGGGCGACTATCCATATATCGATTTTTTCATAAGTATACAGCACAAAAACCGTTTCAGGATGTTTCTAAAAGCCGAACACCTGAATGCAGGTTTTACAGGTCATAATTATTTTTCGGTACTTCACCATCCAAGGAACAGGCAAATGTTCAAGCTTGGGGTTTCATGGACATTTTACGATTAAAATCCCGCAAGACACCCTCCTGTCAATTAAAAAGCTCAAATCTGATTAGTTTTTTTCAAATCCGGCAATAAGTTTAATATACAAACCCGCGCGCTCCTTTCTAAAGCTGTATGATAAAAATTCAGGATGTGGTTCTATCCTTACCGGACTTTGAACAGATTTTATTTATTGATGACTGGTGATGATTTAAAAGGAAGAAAACAAAAACAAAATTTTTTTGTTTTAACCACGTTATGTTAACTTTGCAGATTTTTAACAATTGACTGAAAACTAAACTTATAAAAATGTTATTGCAAAATATTGCCGGTTCAATGGCAAAATACAGGAGTTTGTATTTAGGAATTTTGCTGGTTCCATTGCTGGTTATGTGCAGCGAACCCGAAGAGGAAGAAATATACTCCCGTTTCAGGGAAGAAGGAAGAATTGTTGCAGCTATAGACTATAATTCCATAAACTATTTTATTTACCGCGGTGAACCAATGGGTTACCAGTATGAGATGTTGATGCTCATGGAGAAAGAAATGGGTATTGAGATTGATATTGTGGTTAACAACGACCTGGAAGATAGTTTTAAAAAGCTCTATGAAGGTGAATACGACCTCCTTGCCATGAACCTTACCGTTACAGGGCAGAGAAAAGGGAAGTTCGGGTTTACTGAGCCTCACAATAATACCCGTCAGGTACTTGTGCAGCGTAAACCCGAAGGATGGGAGCAGATGGGCAGTCGCGAAATGGAAAGGCAAATGATCCGGAACGTTCTTGATATGGCAGGTAAAACCATTCATGTACAGAAAAACTCTGCTTTTGTAAACCGAATCAGGAACCTTTCTGAAGAGATTGGCGATTCTGTTCACATTGTTGAAAAGTCGCTGCCCCTGGAAGATCTGATAGCTATGGTAGCATCAGGTGAGATTGACTATACGGTTAGTGACGAAAATATGGCAAAGGTGAATGCCACCTATTATAATGTGGTTGACACAGATACGCCTGTTAGTTTTTATCAGAAGCAGGCATGGGCAGTCAGAAAAGACGAAGATTCGCTCAGGAATGAGATAAACCGATGGATGAAAGATTTCAGGGAAACCATAGATTACCGGTTCCTTTATGCAAAATATTTTCAAAACCCATATTCTGCCCGAAGGATCCGAAGCGATTTCTTTACCCTGTCAACCGGCAGGCTATCTCCCTATGATGATATTATTAAGAAGTACAGTGAAAAAATCGGGTGGGACTGGCGCCTGCTTGCCTCTATGATCTATCAGGAATCACGCTTCCGTGCCGATGTGCAAAGCTGGGCAGGGGCACAGGGACTTATGCAGCTGATGCCCGCCACCGCAAGCAGGTTTGGTGTGAGGCAGGTGAATGATCCGGTTGACAATATTCGTGCAGGGGTCAGTTATATAGAATGGCTTAACGGCATCCTGGAAAACCAACTCGAGGATCCTGATGAAAGGCTTAAGTTCATTCTTGCTTCCTATAATGCGGGACCGGGGCATGTTTTTGATGCCCGCGCACTTGCCCGCAAATACGGAAGGGATCCTGACAGATGGGAAGGGAATGTTGACTATTTCCTGCTGAATAAATCAGATCCGCACTATTATCAGGATTCAGTTGTGCATCATGGATATGCCCGTGGAGAAGAACCCTACCGGTATGTAAGTGAGATAATTGAACGCTACGGGCATTACAGGAATATTATCAGGGATTGAAACCGGTTTGCCTGATTATATCTATAAATTCAGCCATTATCATTGCTGTGGCACCCCATATATGTTCCCCGTCAATGCTGTAACCGGGAGCTTCAATATCGAGTCCGGGAAGTTTAATCCTGCTGCAGGTAACGGTTTCTTTTTTAAGAAAATGAGAAAGCGGAGCAGTAATAATATATTTTACTTCGCGGCTGTCAGGTTTGAAGCCTGGCTTTTTTGAGGTGTATCCTACAAAAGGGGTTACTGTGAAATTGCTTACCGGAATATATAATGGTGTAAGTTTGCCCAGTATTTTGATATTCTCCGGGGGGACTCCCGTTTCTTCATGTGCTTCACGCAAGGCTGTATGAACCGGATCCTTATCACCCTCTTCACTTTTACCTCCGGGGAAACTAACCTGGTTGCTGTGAGGGCCGGAATACTCAGCCCTCTTGATAAGAACAACCGATAATTTGCCGTTTGCAGGGAACAAAAGAATCAGAACACTACCTTTGGCCGGTTTCTGATCAAAGTATTCAGACCTTCTGCCACTTATCATCATTTTATTGTGGCTGTCTGCTCCCGGCAACGGTTTATTCAGTTCATTCTGCAGTTTTCTTATAAAGTCCATCTATGCTTCCAGGTCTTTTTACATCTATTGGAAAACAGTTTTTTAATACCAGTTTTGCAATCACCCCTCTTTTTCAATCGAATCTGATCGTCTTTTCCGGACTGATCTTTCCAATTATATATGACGGGATTATAAGCATTGATATTGTAACAATCATTGTGCCTGCATTTAGAAGAAGAATGTGAGCAATGCTGAGGTTAACAGGCACAGTATCAATAAAATATGAAGCCTGGTCAAGCTTGAAAAAACCGAACCTGTTTTGGAGCACTGCAATGGCAATGCCCAGTAAATTCCCCCATATCAGTCCTTTGCCTACAAGGTAAGCCGACTGGTAAAGAAATATTTTCCTCAGACTCACATTGTTTATCCCTACAGATTTAAGGATCCCTATCATACCTGTATGCTCCAGTATCAGTATCAGAAGTCCTGACACCATGTTGAACCCCGCTACAAGCACCATCAGTGTCAATATGACCCATACATTCATATCCAGCAACTCCAGCCAGTCAAATATGTGAGGGTACCTGTCACTTATACTTGTAACACGCAGTCTTCCACGATCCCCGGTAAAGGTGTATCCCACCTCATCAAAAACCCTGAGTGAAACCTCTTCAAGCTTGTCAAAATCATCCAGAATAATCTCGAATCCGCTTACCTGGTCTTCATCCCAGTTGTTCAGCCTCTGTATATGCTTTATGTCTGCCAGCACAAACATCTTGTCCAGCTCCTCCAGTCCGGTCTCATAAACCCCTTCTATACTGAATCGCCTTGCCCTTGGCGGATCCTGAACGAAGTACATTGCAAGATCATCACCAACATTTAGTCTGAGCAGGGAGGCGATGCTCCGGGAAATAACAATGCTGTTTGTAGTTGCAGTATCGGTAACCCTGAAGGAAGACCCTTCCACCATGTTCTGTTCGAAAAAATCCCATTTGAAGTCTTTGTCTATCCCCTTCAGAATAACGCCCTGTATGTCGTCCCCTGTTCTGATTATTCCGGGTTTTGTAGCAAATACCTGTATATGTCTGACCTCGCGGATCTCTTCCAAACGCGGCAGGAAATCCTGGTTCCTCCTGATGGGATAGGTTTCAAACGAAATATTGGAATCAAGGTTTATTATATGGATATGGGATCCGAAACCGGCTACTTTGCTGCGTATTTCATTCTTGAATCCGGTTACAACAGCAACTGACAGGATCATGACCGCCAGTCCGAGAGCAATACCCGCAATTGCAATGGAAACAATGGGCCTGGAAATCCCTTTTTTGTTATTTTTGCCTTTTACAAGGCGCCTTGCTATGAAAAGTTCAAGGTTCAATGCACTTTTTTTTGCAAATTTAGCAAAATGGGTTGTATTTTATAATTATTATTGTTTCTGTATGAAGGTGTATGCACTTTAAATACCGTTTTATGAGATTTTCACTTTGTTTAAATGTTTTATGGAAGGGGAAAAACAGTTTTTGTATCCTGATTTTGCTGCCGCTGATGATTTTGTTGACATTTAATGTGTTGCCGGCAAATGCCTCCATGCCAAAATACGGGGACGTTACAGTTGCTTCGGAGCGTACGGAAGTGTACCTGCCGCTTCTCGAAGGGAAGAGGGTTGGTATTGTTGCAAACCATACCTCTCTTGTCGGAGACGCACACCTGGTTGATACTTTGATGGCACTTGGCGTTGATGTCAGGAAGATATTTGCTCCTG
This sequence comes from Bacteroidota bacterium, assembly GCA_003551495.1. GTDB lineage: Bacteria > Bacteroidota > Bacteroidia > Bacteroidales > PUMT01 > PUMT01. Next base: position 14,791 of record PUMT01000075.1, on the reverse strand, counting down.
AACACGGTTTCAGGGGAACTGGAGATGCCGGCGAGCACATTGAAAGCTACACAGATAAAAAAACCGGTATTCCGGTTGTTTCGATTTACGGACAACGAATGAAGCCTTCCGATGAAGACCTTGAAGGACTGGATATTGTAGTATTCGATATACAGGACGTGGGGGTGAGGTTTTATACCTATATATCAACAATGCACTATGTGATGGAAGCTTGTGCTGAAAACGGAATACCTTTTATGGTACTTGACCGTCCCAATCCCAACGGGTTTTATGTTGACGGACCTGTTCTTGACATGAAGCACAAGTCCTTTGTTGGTATGCACCCGGTTCCACTGGTTCACGGGATGACAGTTGGTGAATATGCAATGATGATAAACGGGGAAGGGTGGCTTGAAGGGGAGGTAAAGGCTGAATTGCATGTAATAAAATGTGATGGCTACAACCATAACACCCTCTACAAGCTGCCTGTCAATCCCTCACCCAATTTGCAGACGCAGCTATCAGTATATCTTTATCCTTCACTTGGGCTGTTTGAGGGGACGGTTATGAATGTGGGGCGGGGCACCGATTTTCCTTTTATGGTTTTCGGCCATCCCGAACTGAAAGGTGCAAACTTCACCTATACACCAAGGAGCATTGAAGGTGCATCAACCAGTCCCAAACACCAAGGAGTTGAATGTTATGGTATTGATCTAAGATCTTTTGACAGGGAAAAGATTTTCATTGAGAGGACTATTTATCTTCACTGGTTGATATATGCATTTGAGAATGTTCAAACAGAAAGCTTTTTCACTCCTTATTTCTATCTGCTCACCGGGAATGAAACAATAAGGGAGATGATTGAGAAGGGAGTACATGCTGAAAATATAAGGGAAAGCTGGCGCGGGGAAGTTGAGAGTTTCAAGCAGATAAGAAAAAAATACCTTTTATATGAGGACTTTGAATAATAGCTTTTAAATCGTTTTATCCTTTTTGCATACCAGTGCAAATCTTTTTTCCGGGTCGGTCACCGGAATATTCTTTAAAAAGACATCCAGTATTTAAAATCACTATAATAAGTAAAGAATTGAAAAAGGGGTTGTCTGAATGACAGCCCCTTTTTTCCTTACGGGAATAATCCCGGTCTTCCTTAACCGGACTTTTCTTCTATTCTGTGATAAAAAGCCGGTTTATACCTTACAGCTACTCCCCGTTATCTTCATTTGCATTTTTCACGTACACATCAAGCCATTCTGCCCACCTTGCCCACATGTCCAGTATTGTTTCATGGGCTGAAGGTCCATGGCCTTCATATGGGTAGAAGTAAAGGGCAGTTGTTTTCCCGAGTGCATTCAATGCCTGGAACATCCTTAAAGAGTTGGTTGGCCATGTCCCCACATTGGTATCATCTGCACCGTGGTACATAAGCATTGCACCGTCAAGACGGTCTGCCCACAGAATGGGTGACATTGTGGTGTAAACTTCGCGTGCGCTCCACAGCACTCTGCGCTCCCTCTGGAAAGTGAGGGGGGTAAGAGTCCTGTTGTAGTTACCCGCACCTGCAATACCTGCCTTGAAGTAAGAAGTGTGGATCATAGAGTGGGCAGTACCAAATGCACCATAGCTGTGTCCTCCAAGTGCGAGCCTGCTCCGGTCGATGAATCCCTGCTCATCACATGCATCAATTATTGCCCTCCAGTTCCTTTCAATACTTGGAACAAAGTTGTCATTTACTTCATCAAGCTGTCCCATGATCGGGAAATCAGGCAACACAACGGCATATCCCTGCGATACAAGAATTTGTGCCGAACGAATACCGTGTGAACGGAAGCTGTTAATATTACGGGCTCTTCTTGACCTGTCAAGTGCTTCCTGATCTTCAAATTCCCTGGGGTAGAACCAGAAAAGCGTTGGCAGCTTATCGCCTTCCTGGTAATCCTGTGGCAATACCGCCGTAATTTTTATATCAAATCCGTCTGAACGTTTTGCATCAAATTGGAGGTATTGTGCATTGGTTATTTCTGGTGAAAAGTCGGTATTATTGGTTATCCTTTGTGTGGAGCCGTCACGTGTATCCCTCAGGTATGAATCTGGCACCTTGGTGGGTGTTTCCCGGTTTATGATGATCCTGTTCATTTCATCGTCAATTACTGCAAGCAGCCTTTCGAATACATCTTCTTCACTTTCGAATACCCTGTCTTTTTCACCCGTTCTAATCTCTACCTTGTCCAGGAAAGGCTGGGGAGCATTCTCTTCCCATTCCTCATGGTATTGTGTTCCATAGAGATATACAAAATTGCCGTCAGATGAGATGCGGACTATGCGTTCCCCGGCTGCGCCATCGGTTGTCATCAGGTTGCCCGGATTTTTGTAAAAATCCCTTGTCCTGTAACTGTATATTGTATATTTTTCTTCCGGATCATCAAGGAAAACGGCATAGACATGCTCGCGGCCACCTTCCCTTTCAGTTATAAAGAGAGTCTGGCAGTCTTCAGAATACTCCAGGCTTCTGATTTCGTTTTTGCTCCTGTAGATAACTTCCATATCGTCTTCACCGTAGGGAGGCATCCAGTGGATCACCTGGTCCTTTAATTCCCTGCGCTCTTCTTCCTCTTCTTCTTCACCTTCTTCTTCCTCTTCCTTTTCCGGAGGCGATTCTTTCTGCAGGAAGCTAATACCGTTACCGTCAGGACGCCACCTTATCTGGCGTTTTTCGGGCTCATCGTTGTCATTGTCATCATCCCTTCCGTCACGAATATCCCTGCGCCTTAACTCCGCCATTACATCCCCTTCGATATTCCATATTTCATCCACGTCAGCAAAGAGGCTTACCGGAACTATATTTGAAAAAGGCTTTTCAATAGTTGTAACACGAAGGTATTCGCCGTCGGGTGCCATGCTTACATTTGAATATATATCCGGTTCCCCGATGTTCCTCACCTCCTTTGTCTCAACATTGATTTTTGCGAGCTGACCGGTACTGTAATATTCCATTATCGATTTCTCGTAGTTCCCAAACAGAAGATTTGGATATGTTCTCAGAATATTCTCATCCGGGGTGCTAACCTGTATCAGGAACTTGTCTTCCGGCTTAGGCTGAGGTTTTCTCCCGCGATTTTGAGGTATCAGCACTGTTGTAATATACCTGCTGTCCCCTGACCATTCAATAGCCGAAGTAAGGGTCGGCAAAACCGGCCTCGGGGTGATCCTTTCAGATCTCCTGTTTGATACATTTGCCACATAAATGTGGGTTTCATTCTCATAATGAGCAAAATAGGCAATCTTTGAACCGTCGGGTGACCAGGATGCATTTGTAAATCTTGCATTGTCAGGTGTCCTGATAGGGCGGGTGCGTCCTCTTTCCCATGGTATCAGCTCATACCCAACTACACCGCCTGTTGTGAGCCGGCGGTGGCGGTTCGCCGCCGTATCAATTTCAATGCCTCCAATATTTTTATACGGCTTTCCCATTCTTGACATTGGGGTAAGTCCGTCGCCTATGGAGTTCAGAAATACACTCCTGTCCGGACTCAGGTTGTTCAGCGTCACGTTTTCATGCCGGGGAGCAAGCACCAGATTTTTTATATCTTCAGGTGGCTCCTGGTATCCCTGCCTTGAGATCATCTCCTGGGCAAAAATACCGGTAGTCAGGGCAAACAGAACCATAATCGGAAGTCCCCTTGTAAATAATACGGATTTTTTCATACTGCAATAAGGTTTAATTAGTAATCTGTTAATGAAGTATTTTCTAATTGGTCAATAAATGTTTTTTGCCCGGAGGGATGCCGGGCACACATCATCTTTTATCCGATAACATGCATCGCCGGATGAAAAAAATATGTGAAAACATCCTGTAAGTCGAAAACTATTGTTGCTTTACAAACAAAATATTGACTTTTTCAAGCCATAAATATATAAAAAAACAAAAAGATTAACCCGGTTTTTTGTTATCTTGTTTGGTTGTGAATAAAACGGGATACTTCAAAAACAGTGATGATTTTCTGAGATGGATGCTTGAGGAGCTGAACCTTTCGTGGCAGGGCTACAGAAAGGTAAGGGGACAGGTACACAAACGCATAAGAAGGCGGATGGAGGAACTCAGTATTGTGAGTTTTGACCGGTACAGGCAGTATCTTGAAAAGCACACTGATGAATGGGAGATGGCTGACCGGATGGCCAGGATAACCATTTCCAGGTTCTACAGGGACAGCGCTGCATGGGACAGTCTGAAAGAAATATACCTGCCTGCATTTGCTGAAACATCCTTAAATGCGGGGAGAAGCTTAAGGTGCTGGTCGGCAGGCTGCGCATCGGGAGAAGAACCATACAGTCTGGCCATATTGTGGAAGCAATTAATTATGCCCCGCTTCCCGCAGGCTAAGTTAGAAATTGTTGCAACCGATGCAGATGACCACATGCTGGGAAGAGCTGAAAAAGCATGTTACAGCAGGGGTCCTCTCAGGGATTTGCCGGTTGAACTCACCGGGAAGGCATTTGAAAAAGAAGGCATCAGTTATTGTCTTAAGGAAGAGTATAAAGAAATGGTTAAATTTCTCAGTCAGGATATCAGGAAGGAGATGCCGGAAGGCAAATTTGACCTGGTTTTCTGCAAAAACCTGGTATCGATGTATTTCAGGAAGAGTCTGGCTGTCAGTGTTTTTTCAAAGATCTCCAAAAAGATGAGAAAAGGCTCGCTGCTCATACTTGGCAATCATGAGGAATTCCCGCTTGATGAGATCGATGAAATAAAAGTACTGGATAAAGGCAGGAATATGTATATCAGGAAATGATCCTGAGCTCCTGCTATACCTGATGAAAATTTTCAGAAGGGAGGTTTGCCCGAAAGTGATTTAAGTATTAAAAAATCCGTGATGTAAATCAAAAAGGGAGCCTGGGAAACTGACATCGGAAATGGACAGTCCGGCTACTCAGCTATCATAAATAGTAGTTCATTTTTACATGTATCTTTTTTCTTTGGGATTTCTTTAGTTCAAACTTAAAATTTTCAAAAACCGGCCTTCTGAGAGCAGTATGGTAGTAATTTGAAAAACCAAAACCCTCCCTTGGAATTCCCAGGAAATTGTAGTCCATTTCCCCGTTGCCGTTCTCATCATCAAGGACCGATATACCGTATATACCGGGGGGCAGCTCAATTATTGTGCTTACTTTTCCGTTTATCATACCTTCTTTGGATATTGTAACTTCCAGAATAGAATTCTCGTTTTTGAACTGTTCTTGATTACGGAATACTCCTATTATTATTTTCCCCTTCCCGCTTCTTATGTCTGTTATCTCAACTTCTACGGTCTGACCGAAAATATCTGTTGTATTGAAAAAGAATATCAGCAAAAAGCAGACGATAGATGCATGTGTAATACTGTTTTTAAATTGCATTTTGCTGTTTGATTATATTGTTTTATAAAAAAATAACTATTCCTGAAAAATTAAAGATAGAGAAAAATACTCAATTTTTAATTTATAGCACTTCCTGCTGATTTATACAATAATATTGTATATCCGGAAAATAGATTATCTTTGCACCCGGATTTTATGAACATGATCTCTCATTCCTCGAGGTTTCGAAATACTTTTTCGAACATTGAACCCCGGCCTTTAATAATTCCGGTACAGTTAAGTGGAAGATGAGCATGCCGGGATTTTCAGCAAAACTTTATGTGAATTACTACCCGTAAGCTGCAAAAGCTGATAACTGGAACATGATATTCCAAAGTAAGCGGATATTCCGCAAATTTTTTAAATTGAAATATTAACGGGCTAACCTCTGTCACGCTGCAACGGAGATAAGGGCGGCCTAAAAAAAATTATTATGTTATTTACTGAAATGGGTCTTTCACCTGATATTCTCAAGGGCATTGAAGCCCTGAATTTTGAAAAGCCCACCCCTATACAGGAAAAAGTTATACCTGTTTTAAAGAAAAATATGTGTGATATAATAGGCATTGCACAGACAGGAACCGGCAAAACCGCAGCATTCGGACTTCCGGCGATTGAAGCGATAAATATTGCAAATAAACAACCCCAGTTATTGATTCTGAGTCCTACACGCGAACTTTGCATCCAGATTGCAAATGACCTGGAAAATTACGGACGATATGTCAATGGTCTCAGGATAACATCAGTTTATGGCGGGGCCTCCATGGAAAATCAGATAAAATCACTGAAACAGGGAGTGCATGTTGTTGTAGCAACTCCGGGAAGGATACATGACCTGATACGCCGTAGGAAGGTCAACCTGTCAGGAATTTCCACACTGGTTCTGGATGAAGCGGATGAAATGCTCAATATGGGGTTTCGTGAAGATGTTGATGCAATACTATCACAAACACCCGAAAATAAAACAACCTTGCTTTTTTCAGCAACAATGGAACCCGGTGTTGCTGCCATAGCAAGAAACTATATGCGGGAACCTTCAGAAATAACAGCAGGAAAGAAAAATGAGAGCACTGCAAATGTTTCACATGTTTATCATATGGTTCATGCAAGAGACAGGTACAATACTCTGAAACGGGTATTGGATTTCCACCCTGGTATATACGGGATTGTTTTCTGCCGTACAAGGCAGGAGACAAAGGATGTTTCAGCAAAGCTTGTTCGTGACGGATACAATGCGGAAGCGCTTCACGGAGACCTCTCCCAGCCGCAGCGTGACCATATAATGCAGAAGTTCAGGTCGGCTGCTCTGAATGTGCTTGTTGCAACCGATGTGGCTGCAAGGGGACTTGATGTTGACAGTCTTACCCATGTAATAAATTATAACCTGCCCGATGATACCGGGGTTTACACCCACAGGTCGGGGCGTACCGGCCGTGCAGGCAAAGAGGGTATGTCGGTTTCAATAATAAACCTTAAAGAGCGCGGGAGAATCACACAAATTGAGAGATCTATCCGGAAGAAATTTGAACACAGGCCTGTGCCCGGAGGCACCGATATTTGCGAACGGCAGCTTTTCAGCATGCTTGAAAGAATGCAGAACTCAAATGTGGTTCATAACCGGATTGACCCTTATATGGATAAGGTTTACGGTATGCTGGAAGACCTTTCCAAGGAAGAAATTGTAAAGCGGTTCGTATCGCTTGAGTTTAACCGCTTTCTGGAATATTACAGGAATGCCCCGGACCTGAATGTTGAGATGAAAAAGCGACGCAAGAGTAATGCTGAAGGTACGGAACAAAAATCAAATGGAGGGTCTATGGCCAGGATTGTTTTCAATATCGGGAAAGGGAAAAACATTACCAGAAGGGATATTATTGATATGCTTGTAAAAGCTCCCGGAGCCCGCAATGCAGAGATAGGAAAGATAGAGATCTACAGGCGCGCTTCTTCGGTTGAGGTTGAAAACAGGGTTGTGAAAAATGTTTTGGGTGAACTGAACCGCACAATTTACAGGGGTATTCGTGTAGAGGCAGAAGAAAACCGCAATTTCAGGGGAAATGACTTCCGTGACCGGCATAAGGGACCCCGGGGAATAAAGAGGAAAGCATCATAAAAAATAATTTGGAAAAGCCTCAATCGGTCTTTGGCAATTAAGATCATACGAAAATATATGAGAATTCCCTGCAACAGATGGATAGAAAAAACGGAACAGGACTTTTATATTGCTCTTTCCTGTATCTCTTTATCCAACAGAAAAAGGTCAATTTTTTGCTGCGCTTCCGTTCATGGCCGATTGAAATCCTTCTGACAGCTTCGAGAAGATCTCTTTAACAGTTGTTATTTTGGTGGCTAGATAGGCATTGCTGCCTGCAAAGGCGAATCCTTTTTCCATTTTGCCTTTGTATGCATTGTAGAGTGCAGTTATTATGCAATACGGACTGCTTGATACATCACATGTTCTGATGCAGTGAAAGGGGCATCTTACAGGGATTTTCAATCCTTCTTTCACCTTATCAATAAAACTGTTCCTTATTGCTCTGCCGGGCATACCTACCGGACTTTGGATTATTTCAATATCTTTTTCCGTGGCATTGATATATGCCATTTTGAAATCGATTGATGCATCACACTCTTCTGTTGTCACAAACCTTGTACCGAGCTGTACTCCTTTTGCTCCCTTCTGCATTATGCTGAACATATCCTGACCGCTGTATATGCCTCCTGCTGCAATCACAGGTATTTCCCTGCCGTACTTTTCTTCGAAGTAACTTACTTCCTTTACAACTTCCGGGACAATTTCCTCCAGGGAGTAGTGTGAATCTTCAATATTCTCTTTTTTAAAACCAAGGTGACCTCCAGCTTTCGGGCCTTCAACCACAATCGCATCGGGAAGGTAGTTGTGACCCGATGTCCATTTGTTGCAAATAAGCTTTGCGGCCCTTCCCGACGAAACTATCGGCACCAGCTTTGTGTTGCTGCCGGGGGTTAAAAAATCGGGAAGATGCATAGGAAGTCCCGCACCGGCAAATATTATGTCAGCTTTTTCCGAGATTGCAGTTCGGACAAGGTCTGCAAAGTTTGACATTGCAACCATTATGTTCACACCGATTAAGCCTCTGGTTTTCTCTTTGGCTTTCCTTATCTCTTCTTTCAGCCCTTCGATATTTGCTTCAAGGTAACTGAGTGCTGGATTTCGATGCACAAAGCCCAGTCCTGCAGCCGATATAACCCCGACTCCCCCCTGGTTGGCAACTGCCGATGCCAGTCCGGACAAGGAAATGCCTACCCCCATTCCGCCCTGTATTACGGGAAACTTTGCTGTTAACCCTCCTATATTCAATTCTCTCATAACTTACCCTCTCTGTTAGAATTTATGTAGAAACGGGTAAAGGTAGGCTTAATAACTTGAACAATTTTCAATATAACGGTGTTTTTTCAGCTATCATCGCAGAAACCTGTCAGTTTAACATAAATCAACCGGCTGACAGGAAATTTGTGGAAGTATGAAAAAATCACTTACTTTCTTATTTTTACCCGGTATTTTAAACCCGTTTTTTAATTAACGTAAAACAGGAGGAAATATTGGCAAGGATACAAATTAAAAGTTACAATGAGGCTACAGGGAGGCTTAAGGAGATATACGATGACCTGATAGACAAAAGAGGAAAGCTTGCCGGGGTTCACTGCATTCAGAGCCTGAGGCCGGAGAGTATAGTCAGGCACATGGACCTTTACATGGAGGTGATGTTTTCAAAGTCCGGATTGTCGCGTGCAGAGCGCGAAATGATGGCCGTGGTTGTTTCTTCAGCCAATCGATGTGAATATTGCCAGATACACCATGCCGAAGCCCTCAGCCATTACTGGAAGGATGAAGAAAAGGTGCTGCTTTTGAGAAAGGATTACAATAAAGTTGAATTAACTGAAAGAGAAAAACTGCTTTGCCGGTTTGCCTTTAATCTGACGACAGAACCGGGTGAAGCAAAGGATAATGATGTAACGGTACCGTTAAGGGATGTTGGACTGGATGACAGTGCCATACTCGATGCCACAATGGTGGTTGCCTATTTCAATTTTGTGAACAGGATAGTTCTTGCACTGGATGTTCCGCTTGAGGCCGATTCGGGCAAGGGATACAAATATTAATTTTCAGGAGATGTCGCCAACACATTTTCAGGTTTTATTTTATTATTTAGATACGAATTGTAATTTCGAAAAATTAATTTTTGGTGAATCGTTGTGAATTTTTGATAAACAGACTGTTTCAAGGTTGAGATTAAAATTGCTTTGTCTTAACTTGCAACAAAATACTTGCCCGATTTATTAATTAAACTTTAAGGCCATGAGAATAAAATACCTTTTTTTGGGATTGTTTGTATGGGCTTTAATTCCCGAGTCGCAATCCCAGGAGTGCCGGTTGTATTTTCCCGATGAAACCGGTGTTGTTCGTGAAATGAAGACTTATAATCAGCGCGACAGGCTGCAGTCTGTTACAAGGCATGAAATAATTGAAAGGGTTGAGCGCGGCAATGATATAACCCTTACTGTAAGAGCTTCACATTTGGATGATGACATGGAGGAGTTCTACACAGTTGATCTTGAGTTGGTATGTGAAGACGGGATCTTCAAATTTGACATGAAGAATTTCCTTGATCCCGAAACAATGGCGGGATACGAAGAGATGGGGATTGAAGTAACTGCCGATGATATGTATTACCCCGCCGGGATGAGTGTAGGCGACAACCTTCCTGATGCATCAATAGAGATGGTTATCAAAAGTAACGGGATGACCATTCTCACCACTACAGTGTCTATAACTGACAGAAAGGTGGAGGCAATGGAGGAGATTGAAACCGAAGCGGGTGTTTTCAACTGTTACAAGATAAGCTACAACACCGGGACCAAGGCTGGTTTTATAAATGTAAGCGGAAGTGCTGTTGAATGGATCGCAGACGGCGTCGGGGTGGTAAGGAGTGAAACCTATAACCGCAGGGGCAGGCTTTCAGGATACTCGGTCCTTACATATCTGGGTAAATAGGCTGTTTTTATCAACAAATCTACTTTTGCAAAATTTACTGAACTTTCCCGGTTAAGGGAAGGTGCCCTCTTGCTATTACCTGGCATTTCTTTTTTCAGATATTTCAGGGGTTATCATTTTCATCTTTATAAACTATGTTTAGTAAATTATTTATCAATATTTTACCTAATTAAGACTTTGACCCTTTGCTTTTCAATCCGATGAATTTCAAATCTGATTAAGAAACTCAAAGAGCATTTGTTTACATTTGAAATCGACCAAAGGTCAAACCCCCATGTTTGTTCATATCTTTTTGTCTGCCAAAGGTTGATGGGGCTTTCAATCAATAAAACATTATCTTTGTGTAATTCCAGTCTGCTGGTCTTGCCGGATTCCCAACAATTTTATATAAATTTCCGGAAAGATATGGGCTGGATTTTTACGTTTTTTTGTATGCAATAAATGTGTTATGGGTAACCTTCCTTATATTAAAAAAGCTTCCGGTGAAAAGGAGCAATTTTCACGGGAGAAGTTGGTCAGCTCTCTTAAAGGAGCAGGTGCAGATGAAGAAAGTATCGACTTTATTCTTGAAAAGATCGAGAAATGGATACAAGATGGCACCACAACCAGAAAATTGTATAATAAGGCCTTCGCTTTGCTTCGAAGCCGCAGGCGTGCAGATGCCGCGCGCTACAGCCTGAAAAAGGCAATAATGGAATTTGGACCGACAGGTTATCCTTTCGAACATCTGGTAGCGCAAATACTCAAGTACCATGGATTTGAAATAGAGGTGGGGAAAACCATTCAGGGTCAATGTGTGGAGCATGAGGTGGATGTTGTTGCTTCAACTGACAGCAAGCAGTTTCTGGTTGAATGCAAATTTTATAACAGTCAGGGAAAACACGCCAATGTGCAGGTTCCCCTTTACATCAGGTCAAGGGTTGATGATATCGTGAAAAAGCGTGAAAGCTTACCGGAGTTCAAGGATTATTCGTTTCACGGGTGGGTTATAACCAATACCCGCTTTACCGAAGATGCTATGGTATATGGCAAATGTGCCGGACTTACGCTGATAAGCTGGGATTACCCCAAAGGACACAGCCTGAAGGATATGATACAGCAAAAGGGGCTTTTCCCCGTTACTGTGCTTACCCTTCTTACAAGGCATCACAAGCAGGTACTACTTGACAAGGGGATAGTTTTGTGCAGGCAGCTTTATAAAGAACCCGGATTACTTGACCAGCTCGATTTGAAAGAAAACAAAAAGAAGAAGATATTGCAGGAACTAAAAGATCTTTACGGACAGAAGGCGTAATCCCGATAAACATTAATAATAATCAGGTGGTTACAGCTTTCGAAACTCCTTTCAACCCTCTCTTTATGCAGTATATCATATATGATCTTCATGTAAAACCGACCGCAGCGCCAGGCCCTCATGGTTTTTTTACTGCCAAACAATAATGGGCGATTCATTTAATAAAAATCCGTAGATTTATAGTTCAATAAGATAAATATTGGAAAATGAATTGCCTTTATCAGAAACAGCCGGTAAAGAAGTGTATTCTTCTTTTTGCCTTTAAAAAAAGCAGATGGTGCTTTAATAAAGGAAAAGATTTGAATTGCAAAAGTTTAAAAAATTTTAAATATTTATCACCATGAGAAAGATTACTGTCAACAAGCTCGATTATCTTAGGATACAAAAGTGCATCAGGGATGCGAAAACTTCCGGTTCAATCTCTGAAAAAGAGGCTGAAAGTCTTCTAACAGAACTTGAAATGGCCAATATTTTGGAACCACAGGAAATACCCCCTGATGTGGTAACAATGAACTCGATAGTCAGGATAAGTTTTTTGAATAATAACAAACAAACAGAATTCCAGCTTGTTTATCCCAACCAGGCTGATTATAAAGAGAAAAAGATATCAATATTTTCACCTATAGCAACTGCACTTATAGGATATAAGAAAGGGGATGAACTGGAGTGGATTGTGCCGGGAGGACTGACAAAAATAAGGATAGAGGAAATAGTCTATCAGCCGGAGGCATCGGGTGATTATGAACTGTAGCTTAATTACCGGAAGGTATAAATAAAATCATTTATCTATGAGGAAAAAAATAGCTGACGGAATTTTCCTGAAAAAATCCCTCTCCCGGGGTTTGCAGATTCATTGGCCAGCCTTTTTAAATAAACCTTATCTTCTTTCAACAGTCAGGGTATTGATACTGATTGTTATAATTTCAGTACCGGCAGGCTGGTCGGTTAAAACATTTTCAGAGTCACGTGACGGCTGGCAGCCCCTTCAATGGCTTGACAGAAGGTCTGAAGGTGCAACCGCCGGGGATGATGTTCTTAAATCCAAAATGGAGCACCTGCTTGAAGTATTCAAAAGGGCAGGCACACTTAATCCGCCTTCGGGTGTGGCAATATTCCCAAGGGGGGATTTATTACGGGCGTCTTCATTGCCCGGAGGGTATGAAGTGCCATCGACTGCAAACCTCAGGCTATCCATGAGGTTCCCTTATGTTACATCTGATGTGACTGCACGTGTAAGCGTAAGGATAAACGATCCGGTCAGCTTACTGGGAGATCCTGTGCTGACTGACGAAAGAGGCGGAATTTATATTTTGCCCCCGCTGATTGAAAGAAAAGGAGGGCAGCAGGTTTATGGACGGTCGGCTCATCCCGTTGGATATGATGAAAAATTTCCTTCATACAGTTTTTTCCCTTTGTGGGATTCTGAAGCAGAGCCTTTCCTGCGTTCAGTTGTCCGCCCCACTTTTGCACTTGCTCAATCCACAGTTGCAACAATCTTTACATCGGGTGGACGTCCTTTCTGGGAGCCGGTAAGCCGGGAAAGATGGATACTTGCCCTTAAGGAAAGGGCACGTGATGAGCTCCGGAATTTCCGTTCAGGTGTTGATGCTGCAAGGGAAACCGATTACACAGCGCAGCAAATTGAAAAGATCAGGGGGGAGTTCAGGAGGCTGCAAAATATGCTTGATGAGGAGGCAATTATTGAAAGGCATGAAAATTTGCTAAAGCAGGCTGAAGAAATGTTTGAAATGATGAAGGCCTTCAACCCTCAGGAAGCGGAAGAAAATTACAGAAAAATGCTCGAAAATGCTGATGAACAACTTGATGCACAATTGCAGATGGCAGAAGAGAATCGTCCGAAGTTTAAAGAGTATGAGCAGAAATTGCTTCAGGCATTGTTGACAATGGATGAGATATGGAATCAAGCGGATGCTTTTATAAGTCAGGGTGACTGGGACGGGTTGTACCGGCTTGGGAAAGAACTGGAGGTTCCGCACTTTTTTTTCCTTGCAGATGCCGGACGCAAGCTTGATTTACTGAAGGCGGAGCTTAATGCTATGCCGGCCTCAGAACGCAGGGCACCGGCATATGGTTTTGAGCTGCCACCATGGCATCCTTTAGGTCCGCACAAACATATTGTTGCCATGGAATTTGATGCTGAAAGAGCCTCAGGATTGGTTGATCCGGATGCTGAAGGAGCAAGGGCTCTTGTAACAATAAATCCTCAATTCTTCGCATCATTTACGGACCCTTCCTCAGTTCGCCTGTTGGCTGTGGAATGGTGGGAGGAGACCGATGCACGTTACAGATCTGAAGGCGGCATGTTTTATAATGAGCGCAGGGTCAATATGCTTGATGACCTTTGGAACAGCCTCGACTGGAGTTCCGTCAGCGCTATAGTTGACTGATGGGAATTCCTTTTGAAATGAATTATTATGGGAAAAGTTGCAGTTGTTTCGTTTTCCGGATACAGTGAATCCGTTGCAAAAGCTTTTGATCAGGCAGGGGCCGGGCCTGTACTGGCAAAACAGACGAGAATACTTATAAAACCCAACCTTGTTGATGATATACCCTTTCCTGTGACCACACCGGTTGACTGTGTCAGGGCGATCATTGATTATGTGCGTTCAGTCAGTGGTGCAGAAATAATTGTTGCTGAAGGCAGCGGGGGAGCTAAATCGACCGGGGAAGTATTTGCAGCACTGGGTTATACCCAACTTGCTGAAGAGAAGCAGGTCAGGCTGGTTGATCTCAATGAAGAACCGTTAACAAGATCTGAGATCCCGGAATGTAAAATTTTTAAAGAGTATTTTATGCCCAAAGTGGCAATGGAATATTTTATAATAAGTGTTCCGGTGCTGAAGGCACACTCATTTTCTGACGTTACATTATCTCTCAAGAATATGATGGGGTTTGCTCCGCCATCTCACTACCAGGTCGGCGGTTTCTGGAAGAAATCGTTCTTCCACAAGCAAATGGATGAGTCGATAATTGAAATGAATATGCACCGCATGCCCGATCTTGCATTGATTGATGCCACAGTAGGGATGCCCGATTTTCATCTTGGCGGCAGGCATTGCGACCCCCCT
>PUMT01000146.1 GCA_003551495.1 Bacteroidota bacterium | reverse complement strand
TATCCATGTTGGTGTTTGTTTGTGTGGTAACTGCAAACATACAACATGGGGGTGAAACCTTTGTGGGAGTAGCCCCTATTTTTTCATCCTTAGAATTTTAGTCGGACACTACTGATAATTAATACAATGCCCTAATGGTGTCATTTCATTTGTCTTTTTCCATTTGAGTTGTTTAATAAATATTCAACAGGGATTGTATATTATAATAATACGATTTTATCCATGCTTAATAATAAAATACGCAAATCCAACCAAAAAATAAATCCCATAAAACATTTCGTTCCCGGAAAAAAATACGATGATCCCGGTGATAACAAAGAAGGTTGTGGCGGGATATCGCTTCTTGTTTTCTGGGGCATGGTCACTTCCATGCTCCCCATCAGTGGTAAGATATCCCTTCCCCCCGCAGCCTGGGCAAGGTTTGGGTCCAAAACTGGTTTGCACCATTTTTGCACCAGCGCACTGTTTACAATATTTCGTTTCACTCATCACATTATGTTTTTTAAACAACCCTGATTTTGGGATTAAAGAACATAAACCTGTTATCGAGATAAAACTTCTGCCGGCAAAATGAATATATTGACAATCATTTGGGAAAATCAGTTTTTCACGGCAAAACTTGCTTTACAAAAAGGGCATGCCGCACTAATTCCGGACAGCCTTCTGTTACATTCTGAACAGTATTTTTCTGACAAGGCCTCTTTGCTAAATAAACGTACACTTTCAAAAGTGGAGGGGAAGAAAAGGCAATTGATCAAAAGCCCCGTAAAGATGACAGAGAAGCCCAGAACCGGAACAATTATCCCTGCAATAATGATAAGCCCAATTAATGATTTTCCGGAAAAAGTATCAAGCGCACCAAAATGTTCCGTAACCCATCCATAGTGTATTACGCTTTCCAAACCAAACCCTGAGATAAAAAAAACAGCCAGGTGATAGAAAAAGATAAACACAATCAACGCATAAACCAATACCGACATCGCCTGTTTCAAAGCATTGACTTTATAAATAATTTGCCCCATTGATCTTAATATTTATTGACTAACTTATTCTGAACAAAGCTTACGATATGCCATTCTTAACTGCCAACAAAATCCCTGTTGCTGCCACATCTTGGACAAGGTGTAGAAAACCCCCCCGCACGTCCTAAGAACTGGTCACATGCTGCACAAAAAACATCTCTTGCTGAATGTCTGTCCTGACTCTCTATGGTTTGTCTGAAGCTTTCTGAACCAATTAAAGATAGAATAAAGCCAAAAACCAATAACCCCAAACCAATAAATACCGCAGTAGACATATCACTCCATGTTGATGACTTGTCAAAAAGCAGTAAGAATAATGCATAGCCAAAAGGTAATACGGATGCAAGCATTACGTATGCCGCCAGCAAACGGCCCCAGGTGGCAAGAAAAGCCAATACAAAACCTCCAGCAATATATTGCCAGTGTTCGTATTTCGGCAATTCAAATTCAATACGCCAGCTTAGAAAACCTAAAACGACAAGAACAGCAGCAATGCAGTAGATAATGATGTTTAATAGTCTCATAGTGGTTGGTTTTTTGATGTTAATAATCCAATATCTGCAAACTATGTTGTCTCAATTTTTCAGTTAATTACAGAAGTATAAACTACAGAAGTTTTGGTTAGTCTACTTGTAAATATACCAATAATGCCGCATTGAATGCCAAAAGGCAGATAACCTAAGTACCCCAGAACCGGCATTTCAAAAATTAAGTACCGATGGACAAAGGGTATCGAATATTCCCATCTGATAAGGCTATAATAATTCCACATTTCCCAAAAAAATCCACAGCACAATGCAGCCACTGCAAGTAAATACAAATCTTTCCAGTTGCCATCTTCAATATCATTGATAATGGTTTTGCCTCCACTGATGCTGATAACTGAGGCAATGATCAACATTGGCGATAGCCACATAAAAGGGAATAAGTACTGTGGGCATATGAATGTAGCAGATAAGGCAAGGGTGCTCAAAATCAGAACGAACCACCAAAAATTATTTTTACCCGCAATTTTGAATGGACTATATTTTTCCACTCCCAAGCTAAGCTTTGGAAATGTTCTTAAAAACAACCAGGTACTGATAACAGCAGGCAGCACGGTTGAAAATGGAATCGTTGCATAAATAAAATAATTGAGATCACTAAGTTGATCTAAACCAACATAATACCAATTATTTGTAAACTGATTAAGATACTCATAATACCACCAGAAAACAGCACTAAAGAGGAATAAAAAAAGAAGATATTTGGATGAATGAGTAATCAGGCAGCTACCAGTGCGCATAAAAGTAAAGGCATTTATTAATATAATATATCCCAGCCATAAAGGCGTGAAAGTAAAGATTTGAATATCACTAGCCCATTCAAAACGTGTCCATGCAACAAACCACCCCGCAAATAATAATACAACTCCAGACCAACCCCAAAGAGGAAATCTCCGTAAATCAATTTTTTCAGGAATATATTTCCGCTGGCTTTTTATAATTCTGTAAATAAATGGAATTAAGATTATACATGCGAGACCAATAATGACAAAAAAGAATAGAGCTGAAAATCCTTCATGGATTACAAATTCTGTCCTCGGCGGTAATTGTAAAAAATACGAAACAAGTCTTCCCTCGTACATAACCCCTATCAACGGAGCTATAAGTAATATCGCACAAATTACAGCCGACAATAAGATCTTTTTTTTCATAACGCCATTATAAATTTTTAGCCTGCAAACAAAGATTATTTATTAAATTATAATTCGGAAGTATATATAGGCAACAGCTACCATGATAAGCAAAATATTTACACCAATAACAATAAAGGTTTGAAATGATGATAAAGGCCAGCACGGTATTTGTTTAATAACTTTTTGTTGCTTGATCAACCAGTTATAATTGTTCAATGTGTTTTTTCCGGGATCATTTATAAACTTTTCCAATGCATCTTCAAGGTGAATTGAATACCTGTGCGAAATCTGATTCTTGGCTTCCTTACCAGCACGATATAAGCTAAAGGGCAGTCCGGCAGACCACACCAATCCCACTATTACTGTAATAAGCAGAGCAACAAGGTCAATTCCTGGTTCGCCCTGTAATACAAAACCAAGAGCTGTCCAAGCTGCTATAATAAACAACATCATTGCAGCAATATTAGCTACTAAAAATGAACCAAGGCTTCTAAAACCATCGTTATTCAAGCTGGAGACCAGAGGCTTTAGTGGCAGATTGCTGAATCTAAGCACAAAAACAGTAACTGTATAAACAAAACGGAGCCCAATATATATCAACACTGAACTTCCAATAGAAACTATCCATCTTACAAACTGAATATTTGAAGGCAATAAATGCGACTCAATAGAATAAAAAATTAATATGGAAACAATTGCTATAAATGGAAACATGAGCATCAAGAAAATTTTCTCTGACTTTATAGACTTGAAAATATCTATATTGCCATTTTCTTTGTAAACAAACTGGCCACATAGGTTCTGAATCTGAGAATCAAACCAGGCATTAAACCGATTTAATCGCATACTGGACAACTGCAGGCTCAGAGGCAATCTGATGTTTTCCATCTTTTTGGGGGTAGTAATAAACACCCAAATGGCTGGAATAAAAAAAAGTCCGGCGAAATATAAAACAAATGTTTTCTTATCAAGTGTATGTTGGTATTCATAGTAGCCAAATGTTGCTGCAGCTAAAACTATGGTAGCAGCAATTAAAGGGAATACATATGGACGAAAGCCCGGAGGAAACACAGCATCATAAATTGTAAAGAAGTCTTTTTTTGAATCATCATCCGTAATCCTTTTCGTTTTTTTCTCAGAATCAATTCTCTTTATTTTTTCCAGAAAATCCAGTGCCATATTATTGTCTGGATCAATATCAAGACATTGTTGAATAATATGCTGAATAGTTTCCTCAGCATCACCAAGCTGATGATGTAATCGCGCCAGCTCAACAAAAGTTTCAGGTCGGCGTTCGTATAATACTGATTGCTCGAGGTAAGCGATGGCATCTTCTAATTTACCATATTGCGCCAGTGCCAGCCCTTTTTTCAGCAACTCATAGGATAGGCTAGATTTCTTTTCCTCCGAAAGGTTATCAAGTTCTTGCTCTTCAAGTCCCTCGGCAAGCTCTAAACTTAAGAGCTTTCTGAACTCCACATGTAACTCTTTATGAAAATAAAATGCTCCGCTACTATAGGATATGTATTCAAGTTTTGTTTTCCATGAGGAATTGTAGAGATATACTTCATTTTGCTTCTGTTGCTCATTAAACTTCCAAATTGCAAATGGCTCAAGTGAAATACTGGATAACAAGGATTCATTCGCTTTTATATCATCAATAAGATATATTTCATTCAGATTTAAGGGTTTGTCAGCATAGAACTGAAAAGGCTCTAAAGTCAGCCCCCGAAGCTCCTGACAATTTATCTGCCATTTATTGCCCTCAGATAAAACAACACCTTCAACAACAATTAAATTAATTTTTGTCAGGAAAGAAGCGCTATTTATTAAATACGCTAACACCTGTTCCAGGATAGCCAGTCGTTCTTTTAAAACCTCCTTATCAGAATGGACCCCATGGCCAATCTTTTTATTCCTATAGTTAACAAGTGCATTTGTTAATTCTTGCTTATGCTTCTTATTCTTTTTGTTATAATTTATCTCGCCCAACCCACCAAGCAAGTCCATTATATAAGTAGATTCATCATCAGCCTGGGAGAAATACCAGTTATGAATTATTCTTCCGATTTTAAGATTATCATCTTCTGAAGCAATCAAGCATAAAGATCGCATAAGCCCGAGCCATCCTCCTAGTGAAGGTCGCTTTAAAAACTCGAGGGTCTTTTCTCTGTTGGGGAGTTTATCGATGTAATTAGCAGACTTATTAAGACCTTCTTTAAGCTGAACAATGCAAAGAAATTTTACTAAAAGTTCAAACAGGTCAATGATTAATTTGTGCCGACCTCCCAAATCATTTGGGTCTGTAATTCTGAATCTGCGAAATGCATGGGCAATTGGAAGTGGATAATAATTTTCAGCGGTTGACTTTATATCGTTAAATGTTTTCATTGACAATGGCTTTTAAAAACAATTCTGTTAATGCTTGGTGGACTGGTTCTTAACTGCATTAAATGCAATGTTCCGCAATTATTTGTAATTATAACAATTAACTCGTTACAACTTTTCAATATTCGAACAGCCTTTCTATAACCTCTTTAATATCCTTGCCATTCTCTTCTTTTGGTGTTTCAATATGCTGATCAATGATCTGCCACAACCTGGCTTCAATATCTTCTTTCTGGAATTCCCTGAACTGCTTCTTGTATTCCTGATTCAAATGTGACCCCATTGCAAAAAACTCTATGACTTCTTTGTTTTTTCTGAATGATTCAATGATC
>PUMT01000192.1 GCA_003551495.1 Bacteroidota bacterium | reverse complement strand
TTAAAAAATTGTTAATTAAACCATTAATGACATTAAAGAATGATATGGTTTAAGTATGTGTAAAATTTTATTTTTTTACTTAAAATTTTTAACAAATTTATCCTGAAATAAAAATGTAACCTTTAATTTTTAATCAGTGTAAAAACTGGCTGTCTGGTGTTTAGCCTGCTCCATGATTGATGCACAGGATTTTGGAGTACGCAATGAAGGTTTAATGTCACTTTTAAAAAACTTTCTCAGTTAAAATTTCCGAAAAGCTGTATGGCAATTCGTATTTAAATTAATGTTCTGTTTCCTCCAAAGCCTCTAAAGCTTCACGCAGCGGGATAAGCTGGCCGTTCTTTACAGCCACAATGAAGGCGTCCGGGAATTTTTCATTTATTTTTTTTCTTTTTTCCCTTATTTCATCCAGTGTAGTTGCATAACCTGTAACATATTTGTAAAGTCCGTCAGATTCATACACCTCAATATCATCCAGTCCTTTAAAGTATTCTGATTCAGGGGGTATAAGACTTCCGGAAGAGCTAACCTGAACCCTGAAACCAATCCTTTTTTCAATATTTTCCTCAAAACCGTCACGGGCTGGTGAACCTGATACGGATGCTGAAGCAACGCGGCTGCTTTGTGAAGTAGACGCAAGAGTCCGGCTCCTTCTCTCCACCGATTCCTTGTATGACCTTACCGCCCTGAATATTCCCGATGCAATATAATTTTGGCCCTGGTCGGACATTAAGAACCTCTCTTCCTGAGGATTGGAAATAAATCCAACCTCAACAAGGACACTTGGCATTGTGGTCTGCCAGAGGACAATAAATCCTGCCTGTTTTACACCCCTGTCAACCCTCCTTGCCCTTGAACGGAACTCATCCTGTAACAGGGCTGCAAAATTGAGACTTTGTGCAAGATAGGTGTTTTGCATAAGAGAAAATATAATATAAGATTCCTCCGAATCGGGGTCAAAGCCGTCATACTGTTCATCATAATCATCTTCCTTGAAAATTACAGCATTTTCCTTTCTCGCAACTTCAAGGTTTTCCCTTGAGGTGTGCAGTCCCATTACATATGTTTCGGTTCCCTGAATATTTCTGTTGTTGTTGGAATTTGCATGAACGGATATAAACAGATCGGCGCCGGCTGAATTGGCTATTTCTGCCCTTCTGTGTATTTCAACAAACTCATCAGTTGTGCGGGTAAATATTACCTTTACATCAGGAAGATACTCCCGGATATATTCTCCAAGCTTTAGTGATATCGGCAGAACTACATCTTTCTCAGTGGTGTTCCTGCCGACCGCACCAGGATCCCTTCCTCCATGACCCGGGTCGATAACTACCGTGAACGGCCTGCTTTCGTAATGGCCATATGAGCAAACAGCCGTTGCATGATTCAAAAAAAACAGCAAAAAGCATACAAGAATAAAGCCGTAAGACCGTTTATTTTTAAATGATGATGCCAGCTGAACATTGTCCATAGATTAATGGTTTGATTTTTGTAGTTTTGGACTTGTTTTTTAAACCCTTTTTTTACAAAAATAGTATATTAAAATTGCAAATCACATCTTGTCAGAGGCATTTTATAACCATTTTCCTTTTGGTTTTTTTATTGATACCCTGTACAAAAGCTTCAGGATTGTACGGGGGATATATTATTCATGCCAATGATACTCTGGTTCAGCAGGATACGGATCCGGAGAAGACAAGGGAGAGGGCGCTTACCTCAAGAGTGGATTACAATGCAACCGATTCTATAACTTTTGCACTGGAAGACCAGAAAGTATTCCTTTACGGTTCGGGGTTTGTTAAATATGAAGATATAGAGCTGCGCGCCGACTATATTGAAATAGATTTTTCAAAGGATGAAATCTATGCAAGCGGGATAACTGACAGCACAACAGGTGAGGTAACAGGTAAGCCTGTGTTTACGGAAGGAGAAGAAACATTCAGGGCTGAAACAATCAGGTATAACTTCAGAACAAGGAAAGGGCATATATCCGGCGTTATAACTGAGCAGGAAGGGGGATTCCTGCATGGTGAAACAACAAAAAAACAGGATAATGACCATATTCATATACAACGTGGCAAATTTACCACATGTGATGAGGATGACCCTCATTTCCATATTGCAATGTCAAGGGCAAAGGTGATCCCCGATGACAAGATCATCTCAGGTCCGCTTTACCTTGTAATCGAAGATATTCCTCTTCCGCTGGGACTCCCGTTCGGATTTTTCCCGAATACCAAAGGCAGAACTTCAGGTGTAATCGCACCAAGCTATGGGGAAGAACGCACCAGGGGTTTTTATCTGGCCGGAGCAGGTTATTACTTTGCTATCAGCGACCATATGGATCTTAGCGTTAAAGGCGATATCTATTCACTGGGGTCCTGGGGTTTCGAAGCTCAGTCCAATTACAGAAAAAGATACAGGTATAACGGAAGTTTCCGGTTTGCATACTCCAAAAATGTTGCAGGCCAGGAAGGACTTCCGGGTTTCCATGAAAATGAATCCTATAATATTGCATGGCAACACAGGCAGGATGCAAAAGCTTCTCCCAACAGCAACTTTTCTGCCAGTGTAAACTTCGGATCCAGTGCCTACAACAGGTACAATGAAGTTGATCCCGACAGGCATGCCACCAATACTGCCCAATCAAGCGCTTCCTACTCGTACAACTGGCCGGAACTACCCTTTTCACTCAGGGCGAATGCAAGGATCAACCAAAACTTTTCTCAGGAAACTATAGATATGAGCCTTCCCACAGTTTCGTTCAACATGGCGCGCCAGTACCCTTTCAGAAGCGGTATGGGTACAGCTGACTCACGCTGGTACGAAAATATCCAGGTTTCTTACTCTGCAAAAATTGATAACCGTATAAACACAACCGAATCTATGCTTTTTCAGCCTGAAACATTAAGGAATATGCGCAGCGGGTTTCAGCACGATATACCGGTAAGTGCAAATTTCAGGATGCTTAATGTTATCAATATTACACCCTCAGTAACTTATTCCGGCGTTATGTTCCCCAACTCCATAAGGAAAAGGTGGGTAGAAGACATATATGATGAGGGGTCCGGTGAATACGTTTCAAAAGTGGTAACAGACACAATACCGGGTGTTGTTTACGGACATGCAATTAACCCGAGCCTTTCAATGAGCGTCAGTCAGGATATCTTCGGTATGTTCCAGTTCAGTAATTCCCGTGTTCAGGCTATACGCCACGTAATGACCCCTTCTGTCAGTTTCAGCTTCACTCCCGATATGGAAGGTATTATGCCGGATTATTACCGTACTGTTCAAGTGGATGAAGAGGGTAATGAAACCACATACTCAATCTTTGACAATGCAATCTATCGCACTCCCTCCATAAGAGGCAGGGCCGGAAATGTGAGTTTCAGGCTTTCAAACAACCTGGAAATGAAAACAAGGGATTCCTCGGGGGAAGAGAGAAAGATCAAGCTTCTCGACCGCCTCAATTTTCAAACCGGGTATAATATTTATGCAGATTCGCTGAACTGGAACACAATTGGGGTTACCGGAAGCACCAGCTTTATGGACAACGATATAAGAGTAAATTTCGGGGCTACCATTGACCCCTATGCACTGGATCAGGACGGAAGAAGGTACAATAAGTTTGAATGGACTGCAAACAACCGTCCGGGAAGGGTGACCCGTGCAAACCTTTCTCTCGATATGAGGTTCAGATCAGCCGTGGATGACCGTCCTGCAGCACGTGAAACTGAAGATCCTTCTGCAGTTGCCGCAAGTGATGATATTTTCGGACATCTTGACGGAATAGACCATACCGCACATTTCTACCCCGATTATGTTGACTTTGATGTGCCCTGGAATATAAATCTGAGGTATTCCGTCAATTATTCAAAACCTGGTTTTGATAGCAGGGTAACACAAACATTGAATTTTTCAGGAGACCTGAGCCTTACTCCCAAGTGGAAAATACAGTTCTCTTCCGGATGGGATTTTGATGCCAGGGATTTTACAATGACCAATATCAGTATTTACCGTGACCTGCACTGCTGGGAAATGAGGTTCGGGGTTGTACCTTTCGGGGCAAGAAAGAGCTGGAATTTTACAATTCAGGTTAAATCGCAAATCCTTCAGGATCTAAGGTACCAAACTCAAAAAAGCTGGTACGACAACTTCTTCAGATAATTAACAAGATTTAGTGTCGAAAAAATTTGCTGAATAGTTCAGGTAAATTTACATGCAGCAGGAAACACTCTGCTTCTCCCTTTATTATTTCCTCATCCAAAAGTGCATATTCTGAAAAAAGTTTTACTTTTGCCTTATATACAGTTATTTCAAAAACCATTCAAATAACAGCATTATGCGTAAAGTAATTTATACAAAAAGAGCTCCCGAAGCAGTTGGGCCCTATAGTCAGGCCATTGAAGCAGGAAATACACTTTACATTTCAGGACAGATACCGGTAGATCCTGAAACCGGCAAAATTGCAGAGGGGGGGATCAGGGAGCAAACCAGGCAGGTATTAAAGAACACAGGTGAAATACTCAAAGAAGCCGGATACAGCTTCGAAAATGTTGTCAAATCAACCTGCCTGTTAAGTGATATGGATAACTTCAGGGATATGAACGAAGTCTATGCTGAGTTTTATAAGAAAGACCCTCCCGCAAGAGCTGCATACGGTGTAGTGAAGCTTCCCCTGGGAGTTATGGTCGAGATCGAAACAATAGCGGTTAAGCCCTGACAGCAATTACTGAACAGTATATTCAGGAATAGTTATAAAAAAACAGGCAATCCCTTAGAGGTGCCTGTTTTTTTCTGAGTTTATTTTTGTTTACTCTGAAACTACTTCAAAAGGTATATCAACGCTAACATCTTTGTGCAATCTCACTGTGGCAACATATTCGCCAACTTCTTTGACTGCCTCATCCTTAATGCTTATATATCTGCGATCTATTTCAAATCCAAGCCTGTTGAGATGCTCTGCAATCTGAATAGTATTTACCGAACCAAAAATCTTTCCTTTGGAACTTGTTTTTGCACCGATTGTAAGTTTTGTCCCTTCAAGCTTTTTGGAAAGATCCTCTGCCTCTTTTTTGAGTTTTTCTTCTTTGTGAGCCCTTTGACGCTTGTTTTCCTCAATCATTTTTTTTGCCGATTCTGTTACGCGAACAGCCATGCCATTGGGTATCAGATAATTGCGCGCATATCCGTCTTTAACAGTAACAATATCGTTTATATGACCTAATTTGGGAATATCCTGTTTAAGTATAATTTCCATTTTAACCTCCGGATTCTTATTTTAACATGTCTGTTACATAAGGCAGCAAAGCCAGATGGCGCGCCCTTTTAATTGCTGTGGAAACTTTCCTCTGATACTTCAGGGATGTTCCTGTAATCCTCCTGGGAAGGATCTTCCCCTGCTCGTTAAGAAACTTTTTCAAAAATTCAGGATCCTTGTAATCAACATACTTAATCCTGTTCTTTTTGAAACGGCAATATTTTTTCTTTTTTATCTCAACTGACGGTGGTGTCAGATATCTGATTTCAGATTGATTTTGTGCCATAATTTATTCCTCCTGTTTTTCTTCAACATTTTCTTCTACTTTCTCTTCTACTTTCTCTTCAGCCTTTCCTTCCCTGGCCGCTCTTCTTTTTTCGCTGTACTCAACAGCATATTTGTCCAACTTTATGGTAAGGAAACGGATAATTCGTTCATCCCGCCGAATCTCTGTTTCAAGCCTGTCAACAAACCGGCTGTCAGATTTGAATTCAAAGAGGTGGTAAAAACCTGTAGATTTGTGCTGAATGGGGTAGGCAAGCTTCCTTAATCCCCAGTGATCATCATAAACAATCTCCCCCTCACTCAGAATAAGCTTTCTGAATTTTTCAACCGCTTCCTTCATCTGTTCTTCAGACAAAACGGGAGTAACAATGAAAACGGTTTCGTAATGGTTTTGCATAATATTTTATTTTTAAATTTAACAGCTTGCAAATTTAGAAACTTTTTCACAAAAAATGCAAAGTTTCAGGATGAATTCCCAATTATTCTGAAGACTCAGAAAAAAATGCACACATTCGGGGAATTGATCGTTATCAGACTTCAAAAGGAAAGAATGAAGGTTTATGACGGATTGTATAACTTTGCATTTAAAGTAAAAGTTGATTTAAACAGTTTATTATCTGAAAAGCATGAACCGGCGTCCTGAAAATACCGAAATGCAGTGGCTTCCTTCTGGCAAAAAGGAAATGGAAGAAAGAGGATGGGATGAAGCCGATATTATTTTTGTTACCGGCGATGCTTATATTGACCACCCATCATTCGGGACAGCCATTTTGAGCCGGCTGCTTGAATCACAGGGCTTCAGGGTGGCTGTGGTTCCCCAGCCCAACTGGCGTGACGACCTGAGGGATTTCAGGAAAATGGGGCGTCCCCGGCTTTTCTTTGCAGTTACCGCAGGAGCAATGGATTCCATGGTTAACCATTATACTGCAACAAAGAGGCTCCGTTCTGATGATGCCTATACCCCGGGCGGCAAAGCCGGCTTCAGGCCCGATAATGCAACAATTGTCTATACACGTATACTGAAAGGACTTTTCCCGGAAACCCCTGTAATAATAGGGGGAATAGAAGCTTCCATGAGAAGGTTTTCCCATTATGACTACTGGCAGGATAAGGTGAGACCCTCCATACTGATTGAAAGCGGAGCAGACATGCTTGTTTACGGAATGGGGGAAAAACCCCTTTCCGAAATAAGCAGGTTACTTGACAGGAATGTGCCTGTTGAAAACCTTGTAAATATCCCCCAGACTGTTTTTGCTTCAGGATCAGATGAAGAAAGCACAGCTAAAGTGACAGGTCAGCTATGGCTCCATTCGTTCGAAAAGTGCAGGTCCGATAAAAAAAAATATGCCGAAAACTTCAGGTTACTCGAATCGGAGTCAGCTGCCCCCGGCACCAGTCAAATAATACAGAAAACAGGCAACCTGAAAGTAATTGCAAATCCGCCTTTTCCGCCTCCCTCCGAAAAAGAGACAGACATTTATTACGACCTGCCTTATACAAGAATGCCCCATCCAAGATACAGAAAAAAAGGTGCCATACCTGCCTTTGAAATGATCAAAGACTCAGTCACAATACACCGCGGTTGTTTTGGCGGATGCAGCTTTTGTACAATTTCAGCACACCAGGGAAAGTTTATTTCAAGCAGGTCTGAACGCTCAATCCTTGATGAAGTAAAAAAGATAACACTGAATTCGCAATTCAGGGGCTATATAAGCGATATTGGGGGGCCGACGGCTAATATGTACAGGATGGGGGGAAAAGACCTGAAAACGTGCAAAAAGTGCAAAAAACCATCATGCATTTACCCCGCTGTCTGCAATAATCTTGATACATCACATAAACCACTTATCGAACTTTACAGGAGAATAAGGAACGTCCCGGGGGTTAAAAAAGCCTTTGTCAGCTCCGGAATAAGGTACGATCTGTTCCTCAGGGAGTCAGATGACAACCATGGCCACCAGTACGTAACTGAAGTTATAATTAACCACGTTTCCGGCAGACTGAAGATAGCTCCCGAGCATACATCGCCGCAGGTGCTCAGGCTTATGCGCAAGCCTCACTTCGGACTGTTCAGGAAGATGAAAAGGCTGTTCGATAAAATAAATAAAGATAATGGCCTCAACCAGCAACTTATCCCCTACTTCATTTCAGGCCATCCGGGGTGCACGGTTACCGGCATGGCAGAACTGGCAGAGGAAACAAAAAAAATGAACATAAAGCCGGAGCAGGTACAGGACTTTACCCCCACACCAATGACTTTGTCGACTGTTATGTATTATACCGGGATTGACCCCTTCACAGGGGAAAAAGTTTATTCGGCACGCACAAGAGAAGATAAAAAGCTGCAAAACAGCTTCTTTTTCTGGCACAAGAAAGATCAAAGGTTGAAACTGAGGCGGGAGCTGATCAAATCCGGCAGAAAAGACCTTGCTGAAAAAATTACCGGAAAGTCCACCGGGACATGACCCCTCCACTGGAGTCTGGCTTAATCTCCACGCTACCCCGGCTTAGGTCAGGTGACATTTCTGCTTCAGGCATAACCGGCGTCAGCAAGGAGTTTTTTGAGCACTTCCGTGAAACTGTATATATCCTCTTCAGTTGTGTCCCATGAAGTCATCCACCTCACTTCAGATTCAGGTTCATTCCATACATAAAAAAAGAACTCCTTCATAAGAGGTTCAATTATTGCAGGAGGCAGGCATGCAAACACCCCGTTAATTTCCACTTTCCGGGTTATTTTGACATTGGGCAGCGAACCGGCTTCCCTGGCGAGCAGTGACGCCATCTTGTTAGCATGAAGTGAATTTTCAAGCCAGAGATCATCCTTTAACATTTCATCAAACTGGGCAGCTATGTATCTCATTTTTGAAGCCAGCTGCATTCCCTGTTTTCTGACATACCTGAAGTTTTCGGCAAGCGACCGGTTAAGAAACACTATGGCCTCCCCGTACATAAGTCCGTTCTTCGTGCCTCCGAAAGAAAGTATATCGGTTCCGGTAGCGGTTATCATTTCTTCGAAAGAGACACCCAGTGCTGCTGCAGCATTGCAAATACGGGCTCCGTCAATATGAAGCCAGAGTCCGTGTGAATGGGCATATTCAGCTATTTCCCGGATTTCCCGGGGAGTATAAAGGGTTCCCATTTCAGTTGCCTGGGTAATCGATACCACGCCGGGCTGCGTGTGGTGTTCAAACCCGAAACTGTGCATATGCCTGCTGATAAGGTCAACATTCAGTTTTCCATCAGGCGCCGGTAGTGTCAGAAGCTTGCAGCCTGTAAACTTTTCGGGAGCACCGCATTCGTCTGAATTTATATGCGCTGTTTCTGCACAAATAACAGAATTCCACGATTCAGTAGCTGCCTTCAGTCCAAGTACATTGGCTGCAGTGCCGTTAAAAACAAAAAATACCTCAGCATCGCCTCCAAAAATATCTTTTATCCTTGCAATGGCCTGAATTGTATATTTATCGTCTCCATAAGCAATAACATGATCTTCATTGACCCTGGAAATTGCTTTCAGGATCCGGGGGTGCACGCCTGAATTGTTGTCGCTTGCAAAACCTCTTTTACCCATATTTTTTTCCTGCAAAAATAGGTTTAATTTATTGTAATACCTTCTGTCGCGGGGGCAATATAGCCCTGATTGTTGCAATCACCGGAAAACAACAAGTTCATTTGACCTTGCGGGTCTTTTCCTTCAACCACTCTTTTTCACGCCGGGACAAAACTTTTGAAAGGGAGTTCCATACCTTCATGTGATAATTGTTAAGCCACTCCTTTTCTGCTGATGAAAGCATCGAAACATCAATCAGTTCAATATCAACAGGGAAAAGGGTCAGCGTTTCAAAAGTAAGGAACCTGCCCCATCCGGTTTTGGAATGGTATGTTACCAGTACAAGGTTTTCAGTGCGTATTCCATACTCCCCCTCCCTGTAAATACCGGGTTCATTTGAAAGTATCATGCCTTCCTCAAGGGGGGTGTCGTTTTTTGTATTTGAGCTGATTGAAGGAGGGCCTTCGTGAACATTCAGGAAAAAGCCCACGCCATGACCTGTTCCATGTCCATAATTCTTGCCGTCCTGCCACAAATGCTTCCTGGCAAGAGGGTCAAGCTGAAACCCTCTTGTCCCTTCGGGAAAAACTGTTGCGGCCAGCTCTATATGTCCCTTTAGTACCTGGGTGAAATCCTGCTTTTGTTGTTTTGAAGGGCTGCCCAGACATACTGTCCGGGTTGTGTCGGTAGTTCCTTCAAGGTACTGGCCACCCGAATCAACCAGCAATATCCCTTCCCTGCCTATTGGTGAAGACCTGCCTGCTACGGGAGTGTAATGCACTTTGGCACCGTTTTCACCGAAAGCTACTATAGGAGGAAAACTCATACCTGTATAGTTTTCCTGTGTGTTCCTGAACCTGTCGAGCTGCCTGGCTGCAGAATACTCGGTAATCCCCTTGCTTCCCCTGTTCTTTTCAATCCACATAAAAAACTTTACAAGGGCTGCTCCTTCCTTAACCATAACATTCCTTATGTGGGAAACCTCGGTATCATTCTTCCGTGTCTTCATCATTGCAGGGATAGTCTTCCCTTCAACAATCCGGCAATGTGACGGGATCATCCGTGAGAGCCACAAACCGGTTTTTGCCGGATTAATAAGAATCCGGCTGTTTGCAGGTAGTCCTGATAAATCTTTTGCAATTTTTTCGGGCGGTTTTATTGAAACCCCGTCTTTCATAAGAGCGGCTTTAACTTCCCCCGGCAACTTTATTTCCTCAACAAACAGCACCTCATGGTACCGGGAGATCAGTGCAATTCCTTCAAAAAGCGGACTAAAGGGCAGATCGCTTCCCCTGAGATTGAAAATCCATGCAATATCGTCAAGAGCTGATAAAATTTGAAAATCAACACCAGACTCTCCCATCTTTTTCCTGACCTTTTCAAATTTTTCCCTGCGGGTTTCCCCCGTGAAAAAAGTACTGTAATCCAAAACCGGCTTAAGTGAGGGGGCGGGTGAATCTTCCCGGATACTCCCGGTCAGGCTTTTTGTGTACTCAATTTTGATATCTTTATCCTGAAGTGCCTCCCTTATTTTGACGGCAATATTTAAAGGGGTCAGATTTTCATCAAGAGCAAGAACACTTCCCGGAGAAAGGTTTTTTTCAAGCCACTGAATACAGGAAAGAGATTGGTTTTCTGAAGGAAAAAGACTGATACCGGAACCCTTCAGCTCTACCCCGGCCTGTAAAGTATAACGTGAATCGGTCCATAAACCCGCAAAACCGGCAGTAACAACCAGAGTTCCTGCCGATCCGCTGAAACCGGCAAGCCACATGAGATGTTCCCAGTGGCCCGGAAAACCGAAATTAACAGCAGGGTCTGTACGAAAAACAATTAAAGCATCAAAACCATGCTTACTCATCTGTTTCCGGAGAAGTTCCATCTTTTCCCTTGGAGTCATGTCAATGATTAATAGGGAGTTAAAATAAAAAAACAGCAGGCCTGTAAGCCGGGTTCTGTATCACGCCTGGGCGGATTTCCATCATTTATCTGGGCATGCAGTCACCTGCATGCTCAAGCGGCCTACCCCTCACAGAACCGGAA
This sequence comes from Bacteroidota bacterium, assembly GCA_003551495.1. Classification (GTDB taxonomy): domain Bacteria; phylum Bacteroidota; class Bacteroidia; order Bacteroidales; family PUMT01; genus PUMT01. Next base: position 10,017 of record PUMT01000192.1, on the reverse strand, counting down.
CGGGCAGTCCCGTGTGCCGCTTTAACGGCAACCTGCGATATACATGGCCTTACAACCCATGGGTGGGACGGCTACCGGTGTCACCAACGGTACCGGTGAGCTCTTACCTCACCTTTTCACCCTTACCCTGCTGTTGCAGGGCGGTTATTTTCTGCTCCCTTAACCATATCCTTGCGGATATCTTCCCGTTAGGAAGCATGGCGCCCTGTGTTGCCCGGACTTTCCTCCCCGGCAAAAGTGCCGGAGCGATGGAACAGCCTGCTGTTAAAATATTTCAAACCTAAAACGTTTGACCGGTAAACTTATTTTCCGGTTATAACCATTGTTGCACCATAACCGTACTCCTTAAAGGAAGCATCCTGGTACCTCAGTCTGGGGTATTTGCGGTCAAGTGTCTGCCTTATCCTCAATTTCAGCCGGCCATTGCCAACGCCATGTATAAAAACGATCTTCCCTGTGCCCGACCTGAGAGCTCCCTCAAGAGCTGTGGTAAAGCGTGCCATCTGGGTTTCAAGTATCTCTGCATTTGACATTCCCCTGTGGTCATCCACAAGCTCCTCAATGTGGAGGTCTATCTCTTCAGGCTCTCCTGCCTTCTTTTTCTTTTTTGTTTTTGAGCGTTCCGTGCCGGGTGGGTCGTACTTCTCCTTCAGTGCGGTCAGGGCATTTATCTCTTCCTCTGAAAGTCCCGAACCCACCTTTTCAAGAGCTTCAATATAAACAGGGAGAAGGTATGCATCCTGCTCAAAGAAATCATTTGTTGTATAGTTGCCGCTGCCTGAAACTTCTGCCGGATCCAGCTCTATCTCCCTTTGTACAGGTGATTTTGGTTCATATATACCTTTCATGTAAAAAATACCCTGGAATTTCAGGACCGGTCTTTCATTTAACTCATCCCTTGTAAAGGAGCGGATAAAAATTTTGGTTTCTTCCTCAAGCATACCTGTTCCTGAATTAAGATACCCTCCCTCATCCCTGAGCAATATTGTATAAAGCAACCGGTAGTTGCTGTCATTTATCAGGTAAAGATCTTTTTCTGCACTGTTTTCGGGCGACTTTACAATTGCAGCAAAGAGATTGCACTCCTTATCCTGAGGCGGGATTGAATCAATTGCTGAAACATCTTCCGAATCAAAATCTGTTTCGGTATCCGGCACACCCTCTTCCTCTTTTTCCTCTACAACTATGCCGGTAAAACCGGTGTTGCCGGTATCTTCAACTGAACTCTCCCCGTCTGGTAAAAGTTCCTTAAGAAGAACAGGAACTTCAAATCCGTCTTCTATAAGAACTGTTGCTGTCTTGTTGTCAATTATCCCGGTTATTACCCCCCCTCCGGTATCATTGAGGAATTTGACCCTGTCTCCCTTTTTAAATGCCATATCTGTTGAATTAGTGTGCTAATGGAATTAGTTGTAAAATTAGCTAATTTTGCATGATTAATAAAAACAATGGCCCTGAATATTCTCAGACATATTGATATTGAAGATTACAAATACGAGCTTCCTGATGAAAGGATTGCCGGTTATCCTCTCGCCGAAAGGGACAGATCAAAACTTCTCGTTTACCAAAACGGAAAGCTGGCAGTGGACGAGTTCCGGAATATTCCATCCGCGCTGCCCCGTGGAAGCCTTCTGGTTTTCAATAATACAAAGGTTATCCAGGCACGACTGATTTTTAGAAAAAAAACAGGAGCCAGAATAGAAATACTTCTCCTTGAGCCTGTAAAACCAGGTAAAATATCTGATTCACTCAACGCAACGGGGAGGGTTTCCTGGAAATGCATAACCGGGAACCTTAAAAAATGGAAAGACGATACATTGCAGAAACAGTTTCACTATAAAGGAAAAACAATAACCCTGAGGGCACACATTACTGAAAAACAGAAGGACTGGCAGAAGGTGCAATTTGTATGGGACAGCGGAATCTCTTTTGGTGAAGTTATTGAAAATAGCGGACTTACCCCCCTGCCCCCCTACATAAAACGTGACCCTGAAATTGAAGACAGCGTAAGATATCAAACTGTCTATTCTTCACATGAAGGTTCTGTGGCGGCACCAACAGCCGGACTCCATTTCACTCCGGGACTGATAGAGGAATTACATGAAAAAGGCGTGACTACTGAAGAGATAACCCTTCACGTAGGTGCGGGCACCTTTATGCCTGTTAAGTCTCCTGTAATCGAAGAGCATGACATGCATCCTGAAAATTTCTCCGTCACACTCAGTGCCCTTGAAAAAATAAGGGAGTACAGCGGAAAGATAATTGCAGTTGGTACAACTTCCGTACGGGTGCTTGAAAGCCTTTACCTTCTCGGTGAAAAAATTTCCGGAGCAGTGGCGGATAAAAGGAAAATGTATACAGAACAGTGGGAATGGTGCAACAGTGAAGGTAAGCTCTCATTTTGCGAATCACTTGCAAGACTGGAACAGTATATGAAAGCAAACAATCTGGATGAACTGAATGCCACGACACGGTTAATGATCGTGCCGGGTTACAGGTACCGGACTATCAAAGGTATGATCACAAATTTTCACCAGCCCGGCAGTACACTGTTGCTTCTTGTTGCAGCATTTACAGGGGACGACTGGAAGAAAATCTACCGTTTTGCACTGGAAAATGAGTTCAGGTTTCTAAGCTACGGGGACAGTTCACTGTTTCTTAAAGATTGAAAAAAACCGGCACCCCTTTAACGGAGTGCCGGCAAAATAATATAGAAAAATACTATTTGAATTCAACTACCCCTGCTATCCTGAGCCTTTCAACATAGTTCAGTATGTCGTTCAGCTCTGTAGAACCCTCCTGCTGGGCATCCAAAAGTTTCCTGATCGTGTAAACCGAATGGTTCCCGTTGATCAGCCTGGCAATTTCTGTTGTATTGATCCTTGAAACAACAGGGAACTTATCCAGTTCCTCTTCGGGTGCCTCTGACATGTACTGGCGAAGCCTGTTCGGGCCCATTTTAACGGCTTCAGGCACAAGTGCGGGTACTATCCCGTCAGCCTTCTCTTCCAGTTCTGAAAGAGTGATTGAAACCGGCTCTGTTCCAAGTCTGCCGGCTTTGGCTGTCATATGACTTTCAAGGGCTTCAAGGTGCGCTTCTCCAATTTTGGCTACGGTTCTTTTAAGGGAACCAATATGGGCGCTTATTTTATCCTTTTCAGAGGCAAGTTCATATACCGATTCAAGCGTGGCTTTTTCGTTTATAATATGAGCTTCAATCAGTGAAACGGCCTCCTTGTACCTGTCGTGCAGATTGCCGGCATTGGCGTGATTTATCTTTTCCATGGCAATTACAAGCTGGTGGCCAAGTCTCCTGGTAGCATTGCTTGATATTTCACCGGCAATTTTGATTGCCATCTCATCGTCTGCATTTGCAATTGTATACGCCGATGCCGCAGCAATAACCGCAGCCCTTTTAAGTTGTGTAGGATCTGCCTTGTCAACCAGGTCGCCTGAAGTATGATACCAAAGGTCTGGCCATGCTATCATCATTACACCCGGTATCTGTACGCCAAAATCGTTGAAAACAACGTGGTCTGATGCACCGTAATGGGTTTCAATGCTGTAGTGAAACGGCTCGTCGGCTCCGAACGGTGCAACTATGCGATGGGGTATCCTGTCAAAATCCCTCCTGTTCTGAATCCTTTCCCTGTTGCCTTCACCAACAAACCTGTAATAGTTTTCCACTACATCATTTATATAGTGGGCATTGCCGAAAGTGGTCCTCATCAGGCAAAAATAGGCGTTGTGCAGGCTCAGCCACTCTCCCACCATATCCATATTGATATTGGAGTAGGCGTATTTAATATCTTCGAAATTTTCTGCAACCCATGGCCTTGAACCTGCAAACTCAGGACCCCACCAGAATTTTATTGTGCGCCGGGGCCTGGGAAGCCTTCCTTCCTCAATAAGTGTGTTAAGTACCCTGGCTACCTCAAGTGTTGCTGCTCCGCCGGATTTGTTGTCATTTGCACCTTGCTTGACAAGTCCTTCAAATATATGGGCAGAAAATATAACGGCAATCTCATCCGGGTCTTTTCCGGGAATGTGAGCTTCAACATTTTGCAATTCAAACGGTTCCATACTTGTTTCAACCTGTGCGCGGGCAATTATCTTCTCCCCGCGCATTAACCTTGCTCTAAGATACTGCCCTTCCCTTATGTTCATCTGAAATGCAAATCCTGGCTCAATCCGCTCATCTGTTTCAGGGTCAGTGAACGCCCTTAACCTTCCTTCGGGTATCTGCAAAGGGTCGATATAATTCCTTGATGTGCTTATTGCAACTACACCCTCAGCACCCATAAGTACGGCATTGTTATGGATTTGGGTTACATGTCCGTGTCCTACAGCAATTTTACCTTCAACTTCAGCTCTCCTGACCTCCTCTTCACTACCGCTTCCGACCCAAACAAGCTCGGCTACAACATCAGCACTGTTGCTCCCCTGTGTTAACTGAAAAACATTGTCGGTATAGGAGACCAGTTTCTGGCGGCGGGGAGATACCTCCCAAAGATCACCCCTGATCCCGTTCCATGTTGAATCGGCAGCTGCAGGCATCCTCACAATCTTTGCCCCGGGAACACCATACCATTTAAGTTTCTCGTAGATATATTCCGATTCCCGGAATGTGGTACGGTACTCTTCGGGTTTTCTGTTTCTGGTATAGCCGCCAGTTTCCATTATTGTGCTGTAAGCGGTTTCACCTGAAGTTTCGCCGATAATCTCATCCATCTGTTCTTCTGGCAGGAAAGTCCAGTAATACCAGGGTGTATACTGGGCTGTTGCAAATAAAGGCACAGCAAAAAATGCCACTAAAATAGAGAATACTGTTTTTCTCATGCTTGAAATTTTTGATTAGTTAAAATATGGTTTAAAAAAGTTTTCAGACATCATGGAAATGTATAAACTCATTGCTCACAAGCCTGAAGGGTTTTTTAAAAGCTGAAGATGTCTCTTGCAGTGTTAATCAAACTCCCTCAAACAAACAATGCATATTAACAAAAATTAACCAGATTTCCATTTACTAATTTCTTTATAATTATTAAACCTGATAAAAAAGAAGAAAAATATTACGAAAATAATACTGGTTTTTAAAATATAATGCATATATTTGCACCATAATTGCATGTTTATACTTTCTTTGTAAAATAGACAGCTCTATAATTTCTAATTGCAGGGCTTTTTGGCAGAAATTTAATTATATAGTGTTTTTTTGCAAATTCATATCTATACATAAATAAAAAAATATCAAATGAAGCCCAGGAAAACCCGTTTACTTATTATAAAAAAAATAATCAGCAATGAAAAAATAGGCAGTCAGGATGAACTGCTTACAAGAATGGCCCGGGAGGGTTTTATTGTAACACAGGCAACCCTGTCAAGAGACCTTAAAAAGCTTCAGGCCGGAAGAAAATTCGATCCTGAAAAGGGTTATATATATGCATTGACCTATCCGGGGTCTGAAAATATAATTGAAAAAGGAACTCCAAAAGATAACGAAGCTCTTCTTGCCGGTTTTCTTTCAATCGGTTTCTCCGGCAACTTTGCGGTAATTAAAACACTTCCTGGTTATGCAAGCGGTATTGCACTTATGATAGACAGGCATAACCGGCATGAAATACTTGGCACCATAGGAGGCGACGACACCATACTGATCATTCCGGCAGACGGGGCAACCAAAATCGATCTAATCAATGCACTGTCGGTCATGGAACCTAAACTTTCCCGGTTAATGTAAAAAAACTAACGGACAGCAAAGTCATTCACAAAAAGGGATGGCCTGAATATATTGTTGCCCGGAACTACCAATTTATCAACCCATTAAATACTTTTTTTAAAAAATGAACAAAGAAAAGATCGTACTTGCTTACAGCGGTGGACTGGACACTTCCATCATTCTTAAATGGCTTATTGAAAAAAATTTTGAGGTAATAGCATATATTGCTGATGTGGGACAGGAAGACAACTTTGGTGAAGCCAGGGAAAAGGCTCTTCAGATAGGGGCATCCAGGGTTTATATTGAAGATCTCAGGCACGAATTTGTAACAGATTACATATTCCCCGCAATACAGGCAAATGCGGTATATGAAAGCCGTTACCTGCTCGGCACGGCACTTGCCAGACCGGTAATTGCAAAAAGACAGATAGAGATAGCTGAAAAAGAGAATGCGGCATATGTTTCCCATGGCGCAACAGGAAAGGGCAACGACCAGGTCAGATTTGAGCTTTCATACTATGCGCTTAACCCTTCCATAAAGGTTTTTGCACCCTGGAAAGAGCAGGAGTTTCTCGATGAGTTCAAAGGAAGGCCTGACATGCTCCGTTACGCAGAAAAGTATAACATTCCGGTAAAAGCATCTGTGAAAAAACCTTTCAGTGAAGACGACAACCTGATGCATATCAGTCACGAAGCGGGTATTCTGGAAGATCCGTCATATACACCCGATGATGAGATATTTTCCAGGATCGTACTTCCAAAATATGCACCTGATACTGAAACATACATTGAAATAAAGTTCAAAGACGGCATACCTGTAAAGGTGACAAACAAAAATGATAATAATATAAAAACAGAACCTGTTGAAATTTTCACCTACCTGAATAAACTTGGTTCGGAAAACGGTATAGGAATACTGGACATGGTTGAAAACCGCTATGTAGGGATCAAGTCGCGGGGAGTTTACGAAACACCGGGTGCCACTATCCTCCATCTTGCACACCTTGACATAGAGGGTATTGCAATGGACAGGGAGGTGATGAGAATACGGAACATGCTTTCACCCCAGTTTGCTGAAATTGTTTACAACGGATTCTGGTTCAGTCCGGAAATGGAATTCATGATGGCAGCAATAAAAAAGAGCCAGGAGCTTATCGACGGAACAGTATATCTTGCTCTTTACAAAGGGAATGTATTTGTTAAAGGGCGGACTTCACCAAGCTCACTTTATAACGAAGAGCTATCAAGTATGGATATTGAAGGGGGGTTTGACCAGAAAGACAGCGAAGGGTTTATTAAGATAAATGCTATCAGGCTAATGGCTCACAATGCAATAACCCGTAAGAAAGAGCTGGTTAATGAATCTTGAGTCAGTCTGTTACACTAAATAATTTAATTATGAAGCTTTGGGATAAGGGCACCGAAACAGACAAGCTGACGGAGCGATTTACAACAGGGAATGACAGGGAACTGGATATGCTCCTTGCTCCGTTTGACGTAATAGGATCACTTGCTCATACAGAAATGCTCAAAAACACAGGAATGCTCACCCCTTCCGAACACAGCTCACTCAGGGGTGAACTTCTTGGTATTTACAAAAATATCGAAAAAGGAGAATTCTTTATTGAAGATGGAGTTGAAGATATCCATTCTCAAGTTGAAGTTGAATTGATCCGCAGACTCGGAGATACAGGTAAAAAAATCCATACCGGGAGGTCCAGGAATGATCAGGTGGCTCTGGACATAAAACTTTTTACAAGAAACCGCATTGAGAGGACATCCCGTAATATCAACACCCTTTTCAGTCTGCTGATGGATATGAGCGATAATCACAAAGAAGACCTGATGCCCGGATTCACGCATACCCAGGAAGCCATGCCTTCCTCGTGGGGACTGCTGCTCGGATCTTACGGGGAAAGCCTCACAGAAGATATGATCATGTTCCGTTCAGCTTACCGGATCTCGAATATGAACCCCCTTGGTTCCGGTGCGGGATACGGTTCCTCCTTCCCGCTAAACAGGGAAATGACAACCAGACTGATGGGGTTTGAAGGACTGAATTATAATTCAATAAATGCACAGGAAAGCCGTATTAAAACAGCAATAGCAACAGCATTTGCAATTTGTTCGGCAGCAACCACACTTTCCAGGATAGCAAGCGATATGTGCCTTTTCATGAACCGCTGCTTCGGATATATATCTTTTCCGGAAAACCTTACTACCGGATCAAGCATTATGCCGCACAAAAAAAATCCCGATGTTTTCGAAATAATCAGGGCAAATTGCAACCGGCTCAAATCTTTGCCCAATGAATGCATGCTTATATCGGCCAATCTTATCAGCGGATATCACAGGGATTACCAGTTACTCAAGGAAAATCTGCTCCCCTCTTTCAGGATACTGGACTCTTCTGTTGAAATGATGGTAAAAATGCTTCAGAATGCTGTAATAACAAAGGGAGTCCTCTACAGTGATGAATATTCACTTATATTCAGCGTGGAAGAAGTAAACAGGCTTGTCCTCAAAGGAATACCGTTTCGAGATGCGTACAGGAAAGTAGCCGAACAGATAAAGGAAGGCAGTTTCAGTGCGGGGAAAAATATCGCCCACACACACGAGGGGAGTATCGGAAATCTTTGCAATGACAGGATCCGGGAAAGGATGGAAAATATAATTAATGAATTCCCTTTCAATGAGGTGAACAAAGCTGTCAGTTCCCTGCTTGGGGAATAATTTTACACATATACCTGCTCTGAAGTATTGCAAAAAAACTACCGGTATTCATTAAAAAGTGAAAAAATCCGGCCAGACCACAATAGAGCAGAAATCCCGGCCAAAATGACAAGGTGCTAACGGATAGCAAATTAGACTGAGTATTTACTTATAAAAAAAATAATACTATTTTTACATTGATTTTAGCCTGAACTACCTGAATTGTCAGGGGCTTAACAAAAAAAATATTTTAACATTTATCTAACCTGTTTGTTCAATGAACAAAATTGTTGTACCCGTTGATTTCCGGGAGCAGTCCCTTCTCGCACTCAACCAGTCAATTAGTGTAGCAAAATTCATAAATGCGGAGATCGTCCTTCTGTTCGTTATTGAATCGGGCATTGTCACTACACTAGTAAGAAGCGGCAAAAGTCAGGATAAACACCGCAACATGGCAATGGAAAGACTTCAAAATATTGCTGAAAAGATTAGTAAAGAATCGGAAGTTGAAACTTCCGTGGTTTTGGAAACCGGCAGGGTGTCGCAAAAAATTCTTGAAACAGCAAGCAAGCTTAATGCCCGTTTCATAATAATGGGGAAAAATGATTCGGATGCAGGATTGGAAAAGTATATTGGTACAAATACAACCCAGATCATAAGCCGTTCAAATTGCCCGGTTATAACTATAAAAGGGAAGGAGCAGAAGATAGGATTTGAGGATATTGTACTTCCCCTTGACCTGACGAAAAAGACACGTGAAAAGGTGTTCAATGCAGTTTCATTCGGAATCCACTTCAACTCGGTAATCTGGATGGTGTCTGTCCTGACAGGCGGAATTGCAAAAAGGCAAAGCCGGATCTATGCCAAAATGAAAAGGGCACAGCAAATGATACAGGAAAACGGGGTTCCTTGCAAAATCAAGCTTTTTGAAAAAAGTGAAAAACCTGATTGCGATGTGATCTTAGATTATGCAGAAGAGATAAAGGCCGACCTCATAATGATCATGCCCAGGAAGGAGGCCAACTTCAGGGAGTACTACATTGGTGCTTTTGCACATGAAATAATAAACCGTTCAGATATACCCGTTTTGACAATGATACCCTCGGATCCGAAAAAACGGAAAAGGCTTGTCAAGACGTTCATGGACCCATTCGGAATTTTTTCAGCCAAAAAAAAGATGAAGACCCCTGATAAGTAAGCTCACTTACCTTTTCTCCACCTTTTAAATTTCAGTCCGTTTGGACCTTTCCCAAGCACTGAAGGATGAGAGGGAAATACAGTTTCATTGACAAATTTCACATCCTCAACTGAATAAAATGCCCTGGGATTGTATTTGTTTATTATTTCCACAACCCTTTTAAGCTCGGCACGTTTGATTATAGTGTAAATCACATTTACATCCTGCTTGCTTCCCTTTGCGTCAACAACTGTAGTGCCGTAATTTGCTGCATGCAGACGGCAAATAAGCTCGCTGGAAGGCCTGGTGGTGATAACTCTCACTATCATCACCCCCAGTGCCATTTTCTCTTCGATTAAGATCCCTACATAGTTGCCAATTGCAAATCCACCGGCATAAGCCACATAGGTCA
>PUMT01000112.1 GCA_003551495.1 Bacteroidota bacterium | reverse complement strand
TCCGCTCGGAATACAGGGGGGCAAGAAGAATACCCGGAACAATTTTTGAAGCTAAGCTGGATACTACACATCCGATTGGTTACGGATACAGGAATGAGCTTTTGCCGGTGTACGTGTCCGGCACGTTTGCTGCGAAGCCCAGTGAGAATAATCCCTTTACCAACCCACTTATATTTACGGAAGATGCATTGCTGAGCGGTTATGTGTGGGAACCCTATAAGGACATAATTAACAGCTCTGCGGGGGTACTGATTAATTCAGAAGGAAGGGGAAGGATAGTTTCAATAATTCACAACCCCAATTTCAGGGCATACTGGTTCGGGAACAGCAAGCTTTTTGCTAATGCTCTGTTTTTCGGACAGATTATGGGTTTGTAAACCGACATTTGTTCTGATTATTATAAAAAGAGCTGCTCAGATGGGCAGCTCTTTTTTAGCGGACAGGTATTATATTGCTGAAAACAAACTACTGACAGTCTGAATGGTATTAAGTAATAAGAACGGCTTCAAGTTTTATATCGATGCCTTTAAGAGCCTTTGATACCGGACAGTTTTCCTTGGCACCCAAAGCTATTTCGTGAAACTTATCATTGCTTATGCCTTCGGCTTTTGTTTTATTTTTTAGCAGAATGGATGTGATTGAGAATCCGTTTGCTTTTTTTTCAAGTGTTACTTCAGCTTCCGTTTCAGCTGAAAAGGGAGCGAATCCCGCCTGGTCAAGGGCATGTGACAATGCCATTGAAAAGCAGCTGGCGTGGGCTGCTCCTATAAGCTCTTCCGGACTGGAAGAACTTTTATCGTCCTCAAAACGTGAAGAAAAATTAAGGGATCCGTTATGTCCGCTGGTATTCAGGGTGTAGCTTCCCTTTCCCTTTATCAGGTTGCCTTCCCAGCGTGCACTTGCGTAATGTTTGCTCATAAGTTGTCTGTTTTAATTAAATAAATATTGTTTTAATGATATATGAACATGAAAGACATGTATTTGTTCAATTTCACGAATACTACTTTTCAACAATGTGTTATGTTATGTTCCGGGATACAGTTTTTTCTCATAACTGTGTTGGCAGATTGATAGTTTATTTTACATACCCCGGTATTTGTGTTAAAAAATATTTAGAAATTAAACCTTTTACTTTTTTGTTTATCGGATATATTAAGGGCATCTTTTTAAAATGCTGCAATTTTTCAAAATTTAAAAGTACAGGCAAATAATTAAAACTCAAATAAAAAAAAGATTTAAATATGTTACAAAAATTTATTGCTGTTTTCCTGTTGTTTATTCCGGTTATTATTTATGCACGACAATACGATGAAAGCCTGTTGGAGGAAAAGAACTTCCAGCAGCAGGAGGAAGAATTTACTGTTACCGGGACTGTAATTGACGGTGAGGACAGGATGCCACTTCAGGGAGCTCACGTTTCCCTTACTGATTACAGGGATACAACAATAGTACATAATGCGGTTACGGATGACAGTGGCGTTTTTTCAGTTAGTGTTAGTCCGGGAAGCTACATTTTAAGAGTGTCTTTTATTGGTTTCCGGAATGTAGTGCTGGAAGACCCTGTTGAAATATCTGATCCGGAAACAGATATCGGGACTGTAATTATGGCCGAAGGGGAAGAACTTGAAGAGATAGAGGTCAGGGCAGTCAGGCCCGGAGCAATTTTGAGGGGTGATACGCTCGACTTTCATGCAGCAGCTTACAGGCTCAATCCTGATGCGACGACCGAAGACCTTGTAAGAAGAATGGCAGGTATAAGAGTTGACGACGACGGGGTTACTGCTGAAGGAGAAGAGGTTGAAAGGGTGCTGGTTGACGGCAGGGAGTTTTTCGGTGACGACCCCACTGTTGCTTTGCGAAATCTTCCAGCTGAAGTGGTTGAAAGAATAGAGGTATACGACAGGATGAGCGATCAGGCTGAACTTACAGGTTTTGATGACGGGGAGAGGAGCAAAACAATCAATATTGTAACAAGGCTGGATTCAAGGAGCAGTCAGTTTGGCCGGATATATTCCGGGTATGGAGGATATGACAGGTACCAGGCCGGAATTACCACAAATATTTTCAGTGAAACCAGCCGTTTGTCAATAATTGGAATGAGCAACAATATAAATGAACAGAACTTCTCAAGGGAGGATATAATGACACTTACAGCAGGCTCTGCAAGGGGTGGCAGAGGAGGAGGCGGAGGAGGCGGCCCCCCGGGGGGAATGTCTGGAGGAGGTATGCCAGGTGGTGGAATGCCTCATGTAAGGGACTTCAGAATGGGGCCGGAACCGGGAGAAAATACAACCCATGCACTTGGGCTTAATTACAGTGATGTATGGCTTGATGAAAGGTTGGAAATGACAGGAAGCTATTTTTTCAATATTTCGGATAATTACACGGATCAGTTAACTGACAGGGAATATCTGGTGGATGAATACGATAACCAGGTATATTTTGAAGACAGTGAATCTTCCAGCCAGAGAAATAATCACCGTATGCATATGAGAGTTACATACGATATTGACGAAAATAATTCGCTTATATTTACTCCCAGGTTAACACTGCAAAACAATTTATCCGACGAACATACCTATGCCCGGAACCTGCTTTCGGCAGGCGACCCTTTAAGTATGACCGAAACATTTTACGATTCGGATATGAGCGGGTATAATTTTGGCGGCTCGCTGTTATACAGGCACAGGATAAACGATGAAGGCCGCTCACTTTCAACAAGGATTAATGCAAATTTCAACAACAATACCAGCCTCTATTACCTGGATGCAATAAACGAATATTTCACGGGTGATGGCGAAGGTTTTCCTGATGAAACTGTAATCAGCGAATATATGGATCAGAAATCGGATTCGGAAACCATTAATAACACCCTTTCTTCAAATATAACATACACCGAACCACTTGGGGAAAATGGTATGCTGCAGGCAAGCTACAATATTTCCCGTTCAGCTAATGAGAGCGACAGGATAACAAGCAGCTTTGAAGAAGAGTCAGGCTCATATACGGGGTTTGAACCCGATTTGTCCACCAGGCTCGAAAGCAGTTATCTCACCCACAGGGGTTCGCTCGGCTATCGCTTAAGAGGAGAAGGTTACAATCTTACCCTGGAGATGGGATATCAGCATGCGCGACTGTCGGCTGACCAGGAATTTCCGTATGACCACCGTGTTAGCAGGGATTTTACCAATTTTCTTCCAAGGCTGATGCTTAACTACAATATTGGAGAGGGGAGAAACCTCAGGTTTACATACCGCACCAATACAAGTGCCCCTTCTGTAACACAATTGCAGGATGTGGTTGACAACACAAATCCTACTCTTCTTTCTTCCGGAAATCCTGATCTGGATCACAGCTACAGCCACTTTTTCATGACCAGATATAACCATACCAATACAGAGAAAGCCACAAATTTTGTTGCTTTTCTGTTTGCCAACTTTACAAATAACCACATTGGAAACTCCACTATCATTGCCCGCAGTGATACTACACTGGCAAACGGTCTCGAACTGCCCAGGGGTTCACAGTTTTCACAGCCAGTGAATCTTGACGGCCAGGCTCATATTCGTGCCAATTTGGATTACGGTTTTCCTGTAAGGTTCATAAGAAGTAACCTTAATATCAATGGTGGACTGGCATATATCCGCACTCCAGGCCTGATAAACGACCGTGAGAATATTGCAAACAATTACAGTGTGTCAGGCGGACTTTCACTCACAAGCAATATAAGTCAGAATATTGATTTCACCCTTTCTTACCGGGGAACATATAATATGGTTGAAAACTCCATTCAGCCTGAGATGGATAACAACTATTTCTACCACAGGGGCGGCGCACGGTTCAGTCTGATATTCCTGGAAGACTGGGTGTTCCGGAGTGATTTGAGTCACAGGATGTATGCAGGACTGGGGGATGATTTCAACCAGGATTACATATTGTGGAGCATAAATCTGGGAAGAAAGTTTTTCCAGAATAATCAGGGAGAGCTTACTCTCAGTGTCTTTGATCTACTGGGGCAAAATGACAATGTAATGAGGAATGTGTCCGATATGTATGTGGAAGACTACAGAACCAACGAGCTTACAAGGTACTTTATGCTTACATTTACATATAACCTCAGGAACTTCAATCTTCAGGACAGTCCCCCGGTACGCTGACAGTCACAGGAAGAAAAGAAACTTTATCAAATAAATCGTCCATGACGATTTGATTAACCTGGCTTGTTCGTATGAAATTATTAAGCTCCCGGGAGTTGTGCATTTGGAGATCTTTCGGATAGAATTACAAAAAAGAGGGTGTTTCAGATTTCTGAGACACCCTCTTTTAAGATTTATAAAAAAATCAGGAATCAATGTTCATGTGAATGTCCATACTCTTCGGCTTCTTCGTAAGTCCTGTGATTAGTCCCTTCCGGATGCTCCGGAGGAGCGTAAATCGTGTACAACTTAAGGTCAACGTTCCCCACATTCCTTACCTCATGCCAGTATCCTGCGGGGATAAAAACTGCCCAGTCATCCTTAACCCTTTTGTCGAAATCAAGGTTGTCTTTTGTTTTTCCCATAAGTACGCGGGCTTCTCCCTGCTCGATCCTTATGAACTGGTCGTGGTCGTTATGCACCTCCAGATCAATTATCTCACCGGGCTTAAGAGACATGAGAACCATTTGCATATATTCTCCTGTCCATCGTGTGTTACGGTAATCGGGGTTTGCAATTGTTGCCTCCTCTATATCGAGAACCCATGGCTGCTTACCCATGTCAACCCGGTCTTCATCGGTAAAGACAGCTTCAGCCGCTTCTCTTACCTGCTGCTCACCGCAGCCCGCAGCCAGAAAAACAGCGGATAAAATCAAAGCGGAAACAAAAATTGAATACTTGTTCATTTTATTCATAAAAAACCTCCTCTTTTTTAGTATTAGAAAAATATTTAATATATTAATGATCAAGTTAGTAATAAATTACCATACCACGACCATATAACAATTAAATATTCTAATTGTTCAAAAATTCCTGACTTTAAAAATATCGGGAAAAGCTTTGTGAAGCGGTTGGAAAGAGGCAGGCTGGAAAAGGTTTTATTACTGCCTCATCTGGTATTCTCTGATATTTTCCTCCCTCATTCTTCTTTCCAGTGCTGAAACATATTGTCTGGCCTTTCTTATACCGTAATCGGTATAGGATATCTGCGCCCACTCCCTTGCCTTTACGAGATCTCCCTGTATTTCATACATAAGTGCAAGGTTGTAGGCCGAGCGTCCTGCTGTTTTTCTGTAATTGGAGTTGACCGACCTGTACCATGCATCCATAGCCCCGTTCCAGTCGTTTACCGTAGCTCTTCTTACTCCTGTCCTGAAATCGTTATTGAACCTTCCCTTTGTGAAAAAATCACGGTGAAGCCTTACCCAGCGAGGAGTGATCCGTTCGGCG
>PUMT01000219.1 GCA_003551495.1 Bacteroidota bacterium | reverse complement strand
TATCAAACTTCTATTCCCGCGCAGGGTTTGTTTACCTGAACAATGGCAAAACCGGTTCCATCACCTTTATTGGGACTGTTTCACCTGCAGGAGGAAACCTTAAGGAGCCGGTCACCGAGTCCACCAAGAAAGCGGCGCGCTGCTTTTATGCATTGTCCCAGCAAAGAGCAGACAGCAAGCGTTATCCTGCGATTGATCCAATTGACAGTTATTCAAAATATATTGAATATCCCGAGTTGCAGGAGTATCTCAAGGAACATGTAAGCGACGACTGGGTCGACAAAGTGATGGAGATAAAGAACTATCTTATCAGGGGGAAGGAAGCTTATGAGCAGATCAATATTCTTGGTGATGACGGGGTGCCTGTTGATTATCACATAACATTCTGGAAAGGAGAGGTAATTGATTTCGTAATACTGCAGCAGGATGCTTTTGACGATATAGACCGTTCCAGCTCCATGAAGAGGCAGAAATACATGCTCGACAAGGTTCTGGAAGTTTACCAAACAGACTTCAGCTTCGACTCTTTTGAAGAGGTAAACCCCTATTTCAAGAAGATTATCAACGAATTTAAGCAGATGAACTTTTCAGATTTTGAATCTGACGATTTCAAGCGTCACGAGAAGGAACTGTTTAAAATTGTTAAGGAAAGAAAGGCAGAAAAGGAGGAAGTGGCAGAAAAGGAGGATGTGGCAGAATAACAAGAATTAATGGCAAAAAAATCAAAGGGAATTAAAAACCAATTAACCAATGGAAACAAAAGCTTTTCAAAAGATATATACCAAAATAACCCAGATCACCAAGGCGACATGTTCACTTGACGCCGAAGGGGTGGGGTACGAAGAACTGGCATCGGTCAATGGCCGGCTGGCGCAGGTAGTGAAAATACAGGGCAATAACGTTACCCTGCAGGTGTTTGGAGGTACCGAAGATATTCCAACCAATGCCGAGGTGACTTTTTACGGCAGGCCTCCGACAATAAAGGTTGGAGAAGATCTTGCAGGCCGTTTTTTCAATGCTTTCGGTGATCCCATAGACGGGGGACCGGAAATTGAAGGCGAGGAACGCGAAATAGGCGGCCCCTCGGTTAACCCTGTAAGGCGCAGGCAGCCCTCAGAGCTTATTGCAACGGGGATAGCAGGTATTGACCTGAACAACACACTTGTGTCCGGACAAAAAATACCTTTCTTCGCCGACCCCGACCAGCCCTACAACCAGGTAATGGCTATGGTGGCACTCAGGGCGAAAGCCGACAAGATCATTCTGGGGGGTATGGGACTCACAAACGATGATTACCTCTATTATAAAAATGTATTTGACAATGCCGGGGCACTCGACAGGATAGTGAGTTTCGTGAATACAACTGAAGACCCTCCTGTGGAACGGCTCCTGGTACCCGACATGGCACTGACGGCAGCCGAGTATTTTGCAGTCGACAGGAATGAAAGTGTACTTGTACTGCTGACCGATATGACGCTCTATGCAGATGCCCTCAGTATCGTTTCAAACAGAATGGATCAGATACCCTCAAAAGACAGTATGCCCGGCTCGCTCTATTCCGACCTGGCGAAGATCTATGAGAAGGCTGTTCAGTTCCCGGAAGGAGGCTCCATTACCATAGTTGCGGTAACAACACTTTCAGGAGGGGATATAACTCATGCTATACCTGACAATACTGGATATATAACGGAAGGACAGCTTTTCCTGAGAAGGGATACCGATATAGGAAAGGTTATAGTAGACCCGTTCCGTAGCTTGTCAAGGCTCAAACAGCTTGTTATAGGCAAGAAGACAAGGGAAGACCACCCGCAGGTGATGAATGCCGCAGTAAGGCTTAATGCAGATGCAGTCAATGCAAAAACAAAGCTTGAGAACGGGTTTGACCTGACCGATTATGATGAGCGTACACTTGGTTTTGCAAAGGAGTATTCAAGAGAGTTGCTTGCAATAGATGTTAATATAGATGTGGATGCAATGCTTGACACCGGGTGGAGGCTGTTCGGAAAGTATTTTGAAAAGCCGGAAGTGGGCATACGTGAGGATATGACAAAAAAATACTGGCCTAAGAAAAATGACTGATATGTATATGTGTCTCATGATGCAATTATTATGGGGTACATGGAAAGAGATGATCAAATAAAGGAAGAATTATGGCGATCAAGTTCCAATATAACAAAACTTCCCTGCAGGAGCTTAACAAGCAACTTAACATCAGGGTCAAAGCACTGCCGACAATAAAAAACAAAGAGTCGGCGCTTCGCATGGAGGTTAAAAGAGCCAAAGACCAGGCTGAAGCCCTTGACAGGAAACTGGAAGCAAAAATCAAGGAGTATGAGCACATTATGCGTCTTTGGTGTGAATTCGACCCTGAAATACTGAAGATAGAGAAAGTGGACTCGTCGATCAAAAAGATAGCCGGCGTGCTAACGCCTGTACTGGAAGATATTCATTTTGAGGTTGGTGATTTCAGCCTTTTTAGTGAACCGGACTGGTTCCTGGACGGTATCGAAGTACTTAAAAGCCTCTCGAAGCTGGCTATGGAAAGGGATTTTTTCTACCGGAAAATGAAACTGCTCGATTACGCAAGAAAAAAGACCACACAAAAAGTGAACCTCTACGAAAAAGTTCAGATACCGGGATACGAAGATGCCATACTCAAAGTGAAACGCTTTCTTGAGGACGAGGAAAACCTTTCAAAATCAGCACAGAAAATTGTTAAAAGCAGACAACAGGAGGTGGCGATATGATTACTCCAATGAAAAAATATTCATTCCTTGTTTATCATCAGGAGTATGAGGAGTTCCTTGAAAAGATCAAGGATATTGGGGTGGTTCATATAATTGAAAAGGAACCGGATGTGCCTGAAGAGATAAGGGAACAGTATCAGCTGATCGACCGTGTGGAAAAAAGCATAAAGTTCCTCAGGAAAAGGGAAGTTGAACCGGGCAGGCCCAGGCCAAAGAAGGAGGGCGAAGAGCTGTTCAACAGGATACTTGACCTGCAGCAGGAACAGGAACAGAAAATGCATACTCTCAAGGGGATCAGAAAAGAGATTAACGAACTCAGGCACTGGGGTGATTTTTCACCTGATGTGATAGCCAGGCTGGAGGAGAACGGTATTAAAATACGGTTTTTTATTGCCCCGACAAGGCAGTTTGATCCTGAATGGAGAGAAAAGTACACTATTGAAGAGATCACAGCCGAGGCAGGGAATATTTACTTTGTTGCAATTCAAAGGGAAGGAGAGGAAGTTGACATTGAGGCTGAAGAGATCAAAAAACCGAAGAAATCCCTTTCAGAAGTTGAAAAAGCCCTTAATGAAACTGAAAAAGAGATAGAGGGAATTGAGAAAAAGTTCGATTCCCTTGCAAAAAATGCAATACCTGCACTGGAATATTACAAGTCATCTTTAATTGAAAAGCTTGAGGATGAAAAAACAGTTTTCAATACCGCAAGGGAGGCAGATGAAAAACTTATGGTATTTGAGGGGTGGGTTCCTGAGGAAAAGGAAGGGAATATAAACAAATACCTTGACGAAACCGGTGCTGTTTATTATGTATCCAAACCTTCGGGAAAAGAAGTTGAGAAAGTCCCAATTCATCTTAAAAACAAGAAGTTTCCGGAAAAATTCGAAGTTCTGAGCGAACTCTATTCGTTGCCCAGGTATACGGAGCTGGATATGACCCCGTTTTTTGCACCCTTTTATGCGCTTTTCTTCGGTTTTTGCCTTGGTGATGCCGGTTACGGTATACTTATGGCTGCAGGTGCGATTTTTGCCAAAAGCAAGGTGAGTAAAAAACTGGGTAACGTCCTGACGCTTGTTTTTTATCTTGGATTGGCAACAATATTTTTTGGACTGGTAAGCGGTACAGTATTCGGTATACCTCTTTATGAAACCAACCTTCCTTTCTATTCTTCAATGCAGCAGTATTTCGATGCCCAGGGGACAGATATCAACAGTGTTCTGTTCTATATGTCACTTATGCTCGGTGGTACTCAGATACTGTTTGGAATGTTCCTGAAAGCATATAATGAAACTATCCAGTTTGGATGGAAATATGCGGTAGGGACTATAGGGTGGATATTTTTGCTGACAGGACTGATCACAGTATATGTTATTGGTGAGGTGTCACCGGTTACACATGAAGCACTTAAGCCGGCCTATTATATTGTACTGGCTGTTGGCGGACTCCTGATACTCTTTTTGAACAATCTCAACAGGAATATAGCCATGAATTTCGGGATAGGGCTCTGGAATACCTATAACATGGTAACAGGGATCCTGGGAGATCTTCTTTCATATATCAGACTGTTTGCACTGGGGGTATCAAGCGCCATACTGGGATATGTCTTCAATAGTCTGGCTGTGGCTATGAGCGGCAGCATTCCCGTTCTGAATATAATAATTATGGTAGTAATACTTGTTATTGGCCACAGTATAAATATATTCATGTCAGGACTTGGTTCATTTGTGCATCCGCTCCGTCTTACTTTTGTTGAATTTTACAAGAATGCCGGGTTTTCCGGAGGAGGAAAAAAATATAACCCTTACAGAAAATTAATTTAACTTTAACCTAATTATTTAATACAATTATTATTATGGAACCTATTATTTTAGCTTACATTGGTGTTGGACTGATGGTGGGACTTGCCGGGATCGGCAGTGCATTTGGTGTTTCAATGGGAGGTAACGCTTCCATCGGGGCACTGAAAAAAAATGATGAAGCTTTCGGAAATTATCTTGTTTTGAGTGCATTGCCGGGAACACAGGGATTGTACGGTTTTATGGGGTATTTTATACTTCAGCCTGTACTTGTCCCTGGTATTGAATGGGTTCAGGCTGCAGCTGTATTTGGTGCAGGACTGGCACTCGGATTCGTAGGCTTGCTTTCGGGTATCAGGCAGGGACAGGTATGTGCAAACGGTATTGCAGCTATAGGCTCCGGCTACAATGTATTCGGCAATACGCTTATACTGGCTGTATTCCCGGAATTGTACGCTATTATTGCTTTTGCGGCAACTTTCCTTATCAGTACTGCACTGTAAAACAGGTCAGTTATACACAATATTGTTTAACCTGCAGCTTTCACCCCGTAAGTGAATGCTGCAGGTTTTGTTTTTTAAATAATAAAAAATGGGTGACCAAAGCACAGATATGGATTTTACTGCGCTAAACGACTGCTTCGCGGGTGAAATTGACACTTCCGGTGCTACCAGACTTATCTATGCAACCGATGCTTCGGTTTACAGGGAAGTGCCGCTTGCTGTATGCTACCCCCGCGACACAAAAGATATAATAAGTCTTGTAAGCTTTGCTGCCCGGCGAAGACTTTCAGTTATACCAAGAGGGGGTGGTACTTCGCTGGCAGGACAGGTAGTCGGGAACGGTATAGTTGCAGATGTGTCACGCCATATGAACAGGATCCTGG
>PUMT01000056.1 GCA_003551495.1 Bacteroidota bacterium | reverse complement strand
TTTGCATCGGTGTCACGGTAGAGCTGGTCGGGTACATAGTAGCCTATCTCCCTGTCCTGCGCACCATGAGCGCCAACAAGGGCAACGGTCAGGTCAATATCATCCTGGTGCCACACCTCAAGGGTAGCTGACCAGTATGAGCCTACCGATGTCCAGCTGGCATTGTCGTGGGCAAGATTTGAGAATTCAACAACGGGAGGGCCGTCGTAGGTGAAATCGTTGAGTCCGTCGAAGCACGACTGGGTAATGAAACCCAGTGTGGCTATAACGGTTAGTGATATAATGAATTTTCTCATATTCCTGGGATTTATAATTTTTAAATATTATTAGTATCCGGGGTTCTGTACTGCATTTTCATTTGATTCAATTTCTGCATTGGGAATTCTGCCTACAATCCTGTAATCTTCAAAGTCAAGCGGAATACCGGGATCTTCATCGGGATGTCCCTTGGGAATATCCATACCCCTGCGTCTGAGGTCGAACCAGCGGTGGGACATTTCACTGAAAAACTCCACCCTTCTTTCAGTGAGGATAAGATCTATTATCTCCTCTTTGGTGGCGAGGGTTACTTCGGCAAAATCCGGATCCATACGGTGCTCACGGAATTCTGTGAGAATATCGCGTGCATCATCCAGCCTGTCAAGTTCTGCATAAGCTTCTGCAGCTATCAGATACATTTCGGAAGTACGGATAATCCTTATATCGTCCCAGTAACGTTCACCTCGGTATCCGGCAAATTTGTTCTGGTACACCACATCTTCACCCTCTTTATTATGTTCAATGGTCATATCAGGGCGAACATCTCCTTTGGTGCGGTAAAAGTCAAGCAGATCGATGAGATCCTGGCGCAGTATTACATCTCCATATCCTACACCTTCTCCATCAGTCCATGCCAGTCCCTGGACGCTTGTATTCATACCCGGCCTGTCAGCCGATGTGAACCCCAGTTCAAATATCGATTCTGCTCCCGGTCCATCGGCAAACGCATCAATATAATTTTCCGCCTCGACCAGTTCAGCATCCGGATGATCTATTACATCAAGCGCAAAGTCCAGTGCCTCCTGCCAGTTGCCCATGAAAAGATGCAGTCTTGCCAGCAGTGCCTGAACCGACAGGTTTGTGAAAAAGTAAGGGAACCCGTCGTTATTTTCCGGTAAATATTCAAGTGCATTTGTGAAATCATCCAGTATAAGCTGGTAGCACTCCTCAATGGTTGACCTCGATGCGAAGCTGTCTTCATCAAGTCCCAGGAAAGGCTGTGTTTTGATTATTACACCGAGCGGCTCTCCCTGAACATAAGGCTGCTGATGCAGGTATGGGCGCGCCCATATCTTCATCAGGTCAAAGTAGAGATAACCCCGCATGGCATATCCCTGTCCCTTAACGTTATTAACCCTTGTTTGTATGGCATCAACATCGTCAATGTAATAAAACATCATGTTGATACGGTTGATGTCGTTGTAGAGTGCGGCCCAGTTTCCCCTGCTGAAGGAGAAAGAAGAAGCAAGTTCGGCGTTTCTGGGATATGTAATGTACCGTCCGGCATTTGCAGCGGCGATTTTTAGCTGGTCTGTTAGCAGTCCGCCTGCCAGGTTCATTTCGGCATGATTGTATCCGCCTGCCTGCATCCGGTTGTACAATCCATACAACGTGGCTTCTATACCCTCTATATCAGCCATGGCCAACTCCGAGGCCATGGATGCACGCGGGTATTTTTCAAGCCTTTCTTCACAGGAGTATGCGCCTAAAAGGATAACTCCTGTGAGAATAAGAGAAAATATGTAGTTGAATTTTTGCATGGTATTTCGGTTTATTGTTTTTTAAATTAAAAGGTTGTATTTACACCGATTGTTATACTGCGTCCCTGCGGATATGTGAAGAAATCGCTGCCGGTAAATTCAGGATCCCATCCCGAATAATCGTGCCATGTAACAAGATTGGCACCCCGCACAAATACACGTAGGTTATCCACTCCGAAGCGTTGTGTGATCGTTCTTGGCACGGTGTACGATATGTGGGCATCTTTCAGACGTATATAATCAACCCTCTCAAGCAGTCTTGAGCTGTGTGAAGTGGGAGACATAACATCTCCTGCGTAAGCACTGAAATAATTGGGTTGAACAATTCCGGTGATATCGCCCGGCTCCCTCCACCTTTCAGTCCACGTAGTAGCAAGCTGGTTCAGGTTTGCAGTGTTGTGCATCTGCACATACCTGTTGTGGTCTGCATACCTGTAGCTCCCGCCTGAATACTGGAAGAAGATAGATGCGCTGAAGTTACCGAAACGGAACTCGTTGGTTATACCTCCGTACCTTGTGGGCTGTATGGGACCCATCCATTGCCTGTCGGCATATACCGGGTTGTAGGTTATGTCCTGGTTCCTGTCATAATACATCGGCCTTCCGTCAGCCGGGTTAACACCAGCCCAGATAGGGATATACCAGTCGTTAATTGCCCTGCCGACTGCCCTCCGTGTACTGAAAAAATCCTGTCCCGGGAGCAATTCAAGTATTTCATTTTCAACGAATGAAATATTGAAGTTTGTGCTCCAGGTAAAGTTATCGGTTTGAATATTAACAGTATTAAGGGATATTTCAACACCTTCGTTAACGGTTCTCCCGACGTTTTCTGTTATGCTTGTCCATCCGGTACTTGCCGGAAGTGGTCTGCCAAGGAGAAGCTCTTCAGAATAGCGCCTGTAAATGTCCATGTCAAGATTAACCCTTCCCCTGAAGGCTGAAGTTGTTATTGCAAGGTTAAGTGTACGGCTTTCCTCCCATGTCAGGAATCTGTTGGGTAGCTGAGTGGGGAATATTCCGACGTTGCCCAGGTATTGTGTACCGCCGCTCCAGAGACCGAGCGCAGCATATGTGCCCGCTGCATCTGTCCCCGACACACCATAGCTCAGTCGCAACATAAGGTTGTCGATTCTGTCTATTCCGGCCATAAAGGGTTCTGAGGATACTCTCCAGCCTACTGCTGCAGCCGGGAAGAATCCATACCTGTTGTCCGCACCGAACCTGGAACTTCCATCGTAGCGGCCTGTGAGTGTAAGCATATACCTGTCGTCATAGGAATAGTTTATCCGCCCGAATGCACCTACACGTGAACGCTCCGTTTCATTTCCGCCCCAACCGACTGCCTGTGCTGCAGCACTCATTACATTCATATTCGGGTTGGGGAAGTTTTCGCCAATCACCTGCGTAACCCTGTAAAGGTAATCCCATGTTTCAAAACCGGCAACACCGCTCACGTTGTGAACATCTCCGAACACATTGTTGTAATTCAGTGTTTGGGTTGTCTGGTATGAGTAATTGGTATATTCATAGTCATACAGGAGCCCATTTGCTGCGACACCATCACTTGCCCTCGGGTCGTACCACAACTCGTCATCGGTATGGTTGTAATCCAGTCCGAATGCAGCACGGTATGAAAGGTGATCGGTAAAATCGTATGTTGCACTGAAGTTAAGGATCGTTTTCAGGTTACGGGTAATGTTGTGGTCCTTTTCAATACTGTAAATACTATGTGAGGGAACCATTCCAAAAAGACTCCTTGGGTGGTTCACAAAGTTACCCTCTTCGTCATAAATTGCATTGATAGGGGGAACGAAGTAAGCAGAAAGGATAGGGTTGGTAAATGCACCGCCTGCACGTGTAGTGTTCTGGTCGGAGAGGTTTGCACTTACCTGTACGTCAAAGCTCAGCCTGTCTGTTGCATCATGGTCGAGATTCAGCCTGAAGCTGCTTCTTGCAAAATCGTATCCTAAAATGTGTCCCTGAGTGCTGTTGTGTGAAAGAGAGGAGTAAAACCTTGTTGATTCAGTCCCCCCCCTTGCATTAAGTCTGGCATCAAGGACAGTACCTGTACGGTTTACAGCATCTACCCAGTCGTGGTATGGAGTATTCGAAAAATCAGGTTGGGTAAAATCATACTGGTCGCCTACCATGGGGAATTCCACCCAGCCCCTGTCCATAGCCTCCTGGTAGCGGGCTTGAGTAAATGAATGCCCCATTCCAAGCCGGTTGACGAACTGTTCAAGGTAAAGACCAACCCATTGTTCACTGTCGAGCATCTCCAGCTTTGAAATACCTTCTGTATAACCTCTTGATATTTCAACATTGAACTCAGTCTTTTCAGCTGCCTGTCCTCTTTTGGTAGTAATAATTACCACCCCTGCTGCTCCGCGTGCACCGTAAATAGCCGAGGCTGCAGCATCCTTCAGGATATCGATGGTTTCAATATCGTTGAAGTCAAGGTTTGCCAGGACATTATGAGATGCTGACGTACCGCTAAGTCCTGCAGTACGGATCTCCACCCCGTCAACTATATAAAGCGGGGTATTGCTTGAGAATGAACCTATACCGCGGACGATCACCGAAACGTGTCCACCCGGAACACCTGATCCGCCAGTAACCTGTACACCGGCTGCACGCCCCTGGATTGCCCTGTCGATACCTGTAACAGGCATGCTTTCAATATCCCGGGAGCGGACTGATGAAACCGATCCGGTAAGGTCTCTCCTGCGCTGAACACCGTAGCCGGTAACCACCACTTCATCAAGACCGACAATGTCAGGTTCAAGTTCTACATCAATAGTCCTCTGGTCCCCAACCATAATCTCTCTTGAGAGCATCCCTACAAAGGAGAACCTCAGAACAGATTCTTCTGCAGGTACGTTGATCGAGTAAAAACCATCGATGTCGGTAACAGTTCCGATTGTAGTTCCTCTTACTGCAACGGAAGCCCCTGGAATGGGTTCACCGTCTTCTGCAGAGGTGACTGTCCCGCTTACTGTAATTTCCTGCGCAATTGCTGCCGAGAAACTAAATGTCAGCAACAAAAGAACGCTAAACAGCAGTTTTTTTCTCATGTTTTAAATAGTTTAATTGGTTAATTAATAAATAATTATAAAAAGCAACTTGCCGCAAAGTATGACAGATTGCTTTATTGTTGCAAATATTGCCTGCCTGTATAAAAAAATGGCAAGCAATAAAAATGCCTGCCATTCTGCAATAATATACTATTTAATGCCTGGTAAAGCCACGGATAACCTGACCAGGGTGAAAATAACGCTGTATTTTGAGCCGGTTTTAAGCTGAATTCATTCTTTGTTTCAGAATAAAGCATGAAAAATAAAGGTGTAGCAACTTTGTATTATTTGATATATATTGGTTGTGTCTGTTAAATTGAAATTTATATTGCGAATAATACCTGATCAATTGCCGTGGAATATTGTTCCTGATGCTGAGAAGTTGAATAGTTACCTTTTATACATTAGATGCATAAAAATTCGAAATCGTTGCAGGTTTTAATAAAAAATGTTAAAAAAACTTTTTTTTTAAAAAAAAAACCACCCGTTTTCACACCGGGTGGTTTTTTATCAATGCACCTGCTTGTATTAAAATGATGCAGGGCTATCTTGCCTGAAAATTAATCTCAATCCAGCTCAAATACTGCTGTAAGT
>PUMT01000154.1 GCA_003551495.1 Bacteroidota bacterium | reverse complement strand
TCCCAGTCAACTTCCGGATAAATAGTTCTGAATTTATCAGAACCTGCTTTTGCTTTATTCTCCAGACACGAACCGGGGAGCGCAGGTTCTTTGTTAACCAAATCAACACTGGCCTGATCAACAGCAACCGGGTCGGTTGAGGCAACTACACCAATATCACGTACAATAGGTGCGTCATTATATGGGGCACAATCACAGGCAGGGGAAACTGCATTTATGAAATTTACGAACAGCATCTTCCCTTGCTTATCCTTCAAGGCAGCAGCACAGTAATCTACCATCGTTTCCAGGAGAACAGGGATGCTTCTGCTCCATTGTATTTTTACAGCTTTGTATTCGCATATAAGTATGCACTCCCCGCAACCTGTGCAATCATCATTGTTTATCTGCGCTTTCCCGTCAACCATTTGTATTGCATTGTGAACACAGTGATCCGCACACATCCTGCAACCTGTACACTTGCTGATATCTATCTTTGGAGACACTCCGGAATGCTGAACCATTTTACCCCTGCGGGATGCACACCCCATACCAACATTCTTAACAGCTCCTCCGAAACCGGTAAGTTCATGCCCCTTGAAATGAGCAACCGAAATCAGGGAATCACACTGAACAATTTCAGTACCTATATATGCTTCGGTGATGTGTTTGCCTTCAATATTTACAGAAGTCTCAGTAGCCCCTCTCAATCCGTCAGCTATTACTATCGGGGCATCTGTTACAGCAAAATCAAAACCGTTAGTTATAGCGGTAACCAAATGGTTGGGCGCATCGCCCCTTGTACCTGCATAAAGGGTGTTGGCATCAGTAAGAAATGGTATTCCACCACCATTCTTAATTGCCTTAACTATCTGGCGGATGTAAACCGGGCGAATAAACGCCGTGTTTCCGGTTTCCCCGAAATGGAGTTTCAGCGCAACAAGGTCTCTTTTAAAAAAACACTGCTCAAGACCGGCTTTTTTTAATAATTCTTTAAGCTTTTCGGAAAAATTTTTCTTATATGTTGCCCTGAAATCTATAAAGTATACCTTGCTACCCATATAAGCAAATTTTTTTCGTAGTATCTATATACGAATTAATTCAACTAACTGATATTAATAAACTGAAACCGGGTGTCAGGAACCTGTTTAAAAAATTGATGCAATAATTGAAAATGGTGCAAAACTGCAAGCCGGGAAAAACTTAACATTTACCGGTTCACTTCGTGAACCTTTTGGACTATTTCCAGTCCCCTTTTGATAGCCTTCTCATTCATAGGCAACAGCGCATGATGCCTTTCGGGAAGCGACTCCTTAAGTCCCTTGATCACGTTTTCAAGCTTAACAATGGGTTTCACCTTAAGGTAACCTCCAAGTACAATCATGTTGAAAACTTTTGTGTTTTCCATTTTCGCAGCCTCTTCAGCAGCATCAATACGGAAGATACTTATGTCTTTACGTTCGGGGTGACGTATTATTCCGTTACCGTCATATATAAGCATGCCTCCCGGTTTGACCGACTTCTCAAACTTGTCCATCGACTGCTGGTTGAGAATAATTGCTGTATCAAATGTGTTGAGTATGGGCGAACTGATTCTTTCATCACTGAGAATAACCGTAACGTTGGCCGTACCTCCGCGCATTTCAGGTCCATACGAGGGCATCCAGCTTACCTCCTGATCCTGCATAATACCCGAATAAGCAAGTATTTTACCCATTGATAAAACACCTTGTCCGCCAAAACCGGCAATTATTATTTCTTCTGTCATGATACTATCTTTTTTTAATTGATTTCACTGGTTATTTTGCCATCTCACCGTCAACCTTCAAATCTCCAAGAGGATAAAAAGGGAACATATTTTCAACCATCCATTCGTTGGCCTGTACCGGGGTCATCTTCCAGCCCGAATTACAGTTTGAGACAATCTCAACAAGAGACAACCCCTTTTCAAGCTTCTGGTTTTCGAATGCCTTGCGAATAGCCTTTTTTGCTTTCCTTACATCCCTTGGAGTATGGACTGCCTGGCGTGTCACATAGTATGTGCCCGGGAGCTGGGCGACCAACTCGGTCATTTTAAGCGGATTACCCATCATCTTGACATCCCTTCCGTAAGGAGAAGTTGATGATTTCATTTCCGGAAGTGTAGTTGGTGCCATCTGTCCGCCGGTCATCCCATATATTCCATTATTAATGAAAAATATAGTGAAATTTTCTCCCCTGTTGGCAGCATGTATCGTTTCTGCCGTTCCTATTGCCGCCAGATCGCCGTCCCCCTGATAGGTGAATACAAACTTATCGGGCTGAAGACGCTTAATTGCAGTAGCAAGTGCCGGTGCGCGGCCATGAGCTGCCTCCTGCATGTCCACATCAAGATAATTATACATAAGTACAGAACAACCAACGGGTGTGACACCGATGCAATCTGACTGGATATTCATCTCTTCAATCACCTCGGCTATAAGCCTGTGGACTGTACCGTGGCCGCACCCGGGGCAGTAGTGCATCACTTTGTCTGTCAAAACACCGGTTCTTTTGAAAACAAGGTTTTCTTCCCTTGCTATATCTTTGTTTGTAATTTGTTCAGCCATAATTTATCCTCCAATTATTTTTTGTTCCAAAGCAGTTACAATCTCTTCAGATGAATGTATTATTCCGCCCATCCGTCCAAAGTGATCAACTTTAACCTTTCCTTCCACTGAAATCCTTATATCCTCAACCATCTGTCCGGCACTCATTTCAACAGAAAGTATTCCCTTTACCTTGCCAGCCATCTCCTTTATTTTATTTTTTGGAAACGGGAAAAGTGTAATCGGCCTGAGCAATCCAACCTTTATTCCTTTCTCCCTTGCAATCTTAACAGATTTCTGGCATATCCTGGCACTGGTACCGTATGCTACAAGCAGATATTCTGCATCTTCACAATCTATCTCTTCAAAACGAACCTCATTTTCTTCCATTTTGCGGTATTTTTCCTGAAGTTTGCGGTTGAACTTCTCCTGCATCGCCGAATCCAGATCAAGCGAGGTGACAATGCGCCTCTCCTTACCAGGTTTTTTACCTGTAGTTGCCCACTCTGGAAACTCAGTCATACGTGGCTGCTGTTCCTCCAGCCAGACCTTCTCCATCATTTGCCCAATTGCTCCGTCTGTCAGGATCATTGCCGGGTTACGGTATTTAAAAGCCAAGTCGAAACCAAGTTTTACAAAGTCGGCCATCTCCTGAACAGAAGAAGGTGCAAGGACTATTAGTCTGTAATCACCATGCCCCCCTCCTTTCGTAGCCTGAAAATAATCTGACTGTGAAGGCTGAATAGTTCCAAGACCCGGGCCACCTCGAACAACATTAACAACCAGACATGGAAGCTCGGAACCTGCAATATAACTAAGGCCTTCCTGCTTGAGACTGATTCCGGGACTTGAAGATGAAGTCAATATCTTTCTCCCGCAGGCAGCCCCTCCATAAACCATATTGATTGCCGCCACTTCACTTTCAGCCTGCAACACTACCATACCTGTACGTTCATGAGGCTTTTCAGCCATGAGGTACTCAAGGATCTCCGACTGCGGCGTAATTGGATAACCGAAATAAGCATCAGCCCCGGCCCTGATAGCGGCTTCTGATATAGCTTCGTTTCCTTTCAATAACTTTAATTCTTTCATCTGTATAAATTATGTTTAGTAAATTATTTATCAATATTTCACCTAATTAAGACTATGAACTTTTTCTTTTCAATCCGATAGATTCCCCACATTTATTCATGTCTTCTTGTGAATCTTCAGAATCATGGGGAATTCATTACTATATAAGTTTTATTGTATCAATTCACTTTATTTTTAACCCTGTAAACGGTAATAACAGCATCCGGACAAACCAGCGCACAATTAATGCAACCTGTACATGCATCCGGGTTTGCCATGTAGGCATAATGATATCCCTTGGCATTCACCTCCCTGGCGAGGCTCAAAACATCAGAAGGGCAGGCGGGCGGACATAGGCCACAGCCCTTACACCTTTCAATATCAACAACTATGGTTCCTTTTACTTTAGCCATTTTAAGTATCTTATTTAATATTTATGAAAATTTACTTACCTTCAAAAGTAAGAATATTTTAAAAACAGTTTAATGATTAATATCATCCGGCATATTTCTTAGTCTACAGGATGATGCTCGCGAAATTTATTCAGCCGGTATTCCAGATCGGTAAACTGATCACGATGTATCTGCGATACACAAGCCCGCAATCCTTCCGTTCTTTCACTTCCGGTTATATCAAGTGATATTGCACTTATCCCGTAATAAAGCAGCTTTTCCAGCAGGTCAACACCGTCAAAACCTGGATAGGAAATTGTAAAATAAAAGCCATCGGCAAGAGGCTTGTCTTCATCTTTGTCATATACAATTTTAAACCCGTTTTCAGTGAAAAGTTGCTTCATAATTGACGCCCTTTCGCCATACTCCTTAACTGTTTCCACAAAATTGAGTTCACCGTCGTTTGCAGCTTTCAACATAGCTGCCAGTCCATATTGAGGTGAATGTGAAGTGCCGGCCGACAGGGCATAAAGTGTTCCGTAAACCATTGAATATCCGAAGCCGTCAGTTGAATAAAATCTTTTCAGGTCGGGAAAACTCCGTTTAAAAAGATTGTCGGAAATAACCAGAAGAGCAGAACGCTGTCCTGCATAGCTGAAAGATTTTGAGCTGGAAATGAATAAAATATAATTATCTGTATATTTGGCGACAGTTGACTGGTACGGGGGTTCTCCCGGCTTAGAAAGGTCTTTGCGGAAATCCATGCAGAAGTAAGCCAGATCTTCCAGAATAACAACATCATACTTGTTGGCAAGATCACCGATTATCTCAAGCTCCTTTTCAGTAAAACATATCCACGAAGGATTGTTGGGATTTGAATAGAGAATAGTGCTTATATTCCCCTTTTTAAGGTATGATTCGAGCTTGTCGCGAAGTTTTTCACCTCTGTAATTATACACATCGAAAGCTTCGAACTTCTGTCCAAGTACCTTCAACTGTTGCTTGTGGACTGGGAAGCAGGGATCTATCAAAAGAGTAGTATCCTTATTGGCATCCCTCCTGTTTGCCGTTAAAAAAGAAGCAAAACTGGCCTGCATAGACCCGACTGTTGAAATACATCCTTCAGGGTCAACATCAATGTCAAGAAACATTTTGACAAATCTGGAAGCCTCCTTTTTCAAAGGGGCTATCCCTTCAATCATTGGATACTTTGAAGCAACACCGCTATTCAGAGCATCTATCTCTGCATCAATACCAACACGTGCCGGTTCAAGTCCCGGCACGCCCATTTCCATACGAATATATTTTTTACCTGTTGATTTCTCAATCCGGTTCACAAGTCGGACAATCTCCCTGATAGTTCCCCTGCCAACCTTTTCCAGTCCTGTTTGTTTAATTTCGGATTCTACAACATTAAAATCGATAGGAGTTTCTTTAATCATAGCATTAAAATTATAATTT
>PUMT01000231.1 GCA_003551495.1 Bacteroidota bacterium | reverse complement strand
TTTTTTTCATAATTTGTTTTAAAATTTCATAAACTCCCTGTATATCAGGTTCCATAAGAACACTGAATATAACCTGCTTTTTTTAATAATGCCGGAAAGGGGTATATAGTTTGCTTATTGAAGGCTTTAATTTTAATATTAACCTTAATAAAACCGATATGAATAAAAAAAATATTTTTCGCTTTATTCCTTTCCTGGCATTTGCAGGAATATTTGTCTTTTTTAGTCACGGATGCGATAAAGATTCAGAGAGTGATCCGGTAATTGAAATTGCAACATTAACAACTGCAAGTGTAAGTGATATCTCTTTCACAAGTGCAAATAGCGGGGGAAATATAACCGACGACGGTGGCTCACAGATTACAGCACGTGGAGTTGTATGGAGTACCAGTGCAAACCCGACCTTGCAGGACAACACCGGCCAGACTACGGATGGTACTGGAGCCGGCACATTTACAAGCAGCATAACGGGTCTGGATGATGAAACTTCCTACTATGTACGTGCATATGCCACAAACAGTGAAGGTACCGCCTACGGAAACCAGGTTCAGTTCAGTACTTCAGCCTATTTGCCTGCTGAAGTAACTACTGGTTCTATTGAAGATATAACTGATGATTCGGCCAAAGGAGGGGGAAATGTAACAGACGACGGTGGATCACCTGTAACTGCGCGGGGAGTGGTATGGAGCACAACCGAAGATCCTACCCTTGATGATAATGATGGCTACACTACAGATGGTAGCGGAACAGGAGAATTTACAAGTGAGATAAGCGGACTGGACAATGAAACCACATATTATGTCCGTGCTTATGCCACTAACAGTTGGGGAACTACCTATGGTGAACAGGTTCAATTTATAACACTGTATGGGACTGTTACAGATGATGATGGTAATCTTTATATGGCAATTAAAATAGGTGACCAGGTGTGGATGGTGGAAAACCTGAGAACCACAAAATACAATGATGATACAGATATTCTAAATATAACAGAAGACAGTCAATGGCGAAATGCAACTTCAGGTGCATATTCCTGGTATGATAATGAAGAGAGCAACGGGGAGATATACGGCGCTTTGTATAACTGGTTTGCTGTGGAAACAGGGAAACTTTGTCCCGAAGACTGGCGAGTCGCTTCCGATGATGACTGGACAGAACTTACCAATTATGCAGGTGGTCTGGAGGTTGCCGGAGGCAAGCTGAAAGAGACCGGTACAGAGCACTGGGATGACCCCAATGAAGGTGCAACCGATGAATACGGATTCAGGGCACTTCCGGGCGGCAGGCGCGATTTTATAGACGGATCATTTGGAGTTAAAGGCATTATTGGGAACTGGTGGGGTTCCACACCAGATGGGGCCAGTACCTCGTCCTTTACAATGAGTCACAATGGGACCAATGTTTTAAGACAACAGCCTGTAGGTGAATATGGAATGTCTGTTCGTTGCATCAAAGAATAAAGTAGTACTTATTCCCCATGCTTTCCCCGCATAAGTGGAGAATATGCGGTGAAAAATGAAGCACCAGCAAATAGTACTTTTTCCCCGGGTTTTTTCATAACGGGGTTGCGGTGTAACCATGGAGCGCATAAAACCAAAAGACCCCTCATGTAATTTATCATAAGGGGTCTTTTCTGTAGCCTCACCAGGACTCGAACCTGGATCTAAAGTTTAGGAAACTTTTGTTCTATCCCTTGAACTATGAGGCTGACATTTCACCTGCAAAAATAATTATTTTATATATTGCAGGCAAACCAATATTTGAAAAAAGGGTAACTGCTTTTTTATGAACTATATAGACATCATAATTATTGTGCTTGTGATCTGGGGCGGATACAGGGGTTTCAAAAAAGGCCTTGTAATGATGGCTGCTGCTCTTGCAGCACTGGTTGCAGGTGTCTGGGGGGCAATTAAATTTTCACATCTGACTGCAGGAGTGCTAACCAATATACTCGAAGTCTCCACTCCATACCTGCAACTTGTCTCTTTTACAATCACCTTCCTTGTTATTGTTATAACAATCACGATTATTGCATACATTGTGAGCAAGTTGCTCGAAATAATCGCACTTGGCTTTCTTAACCGTATAGCGGGTATGCTTTTTGGGGGTGCCAAGATGGTCCTGATACTGAGCGTACTGTTTGTAGTTTTAAATGCTTTTGATTCAAAGCATAACTTCATGCCCAATAATGATATTGATAACTCCCGCTATTACAGCAAAGTTGCCGATGTCGCACCGCAAATCTTTCCTTCACTCCAATTCAGGGAGATCGCAAAGGAAATTGAAGACAGGTTTTACAAAAGGTAACTGGCTATATCATAACCATGATCTGAACACATACTATAATAAGCACCATAGCTATCGGATATACCGTAGCATATGCCACCTGGGGCTCATTGCTTTCAGTAATGGGTTCTACTGCAACAAGTGCGGGAGTACTTGTCATTCCCCCGGCCAGAGTCCCGAATATTGAAAGCACATTTATTTTCAGGATTTTGTGGGCAAAAAAAGCACTCACCACCATAGGCACCACAGTTATTAAAATTCCGGCATAAAACATTTTCAATCCGTACTCTGTTATTGTGGCGACTATATGGCTGCCTGCGTGAGTCCCAACCGTTGCCAGAAACAGCAAAAGGCCAAGCTGTCGAAGTAATTGATTGGCTGAACCTGACATAGACCAAACAACCGGTCCTGTTTTGCCGATATATCCAAGTACAAGTGCTACGAACAATACTCCGCCGGAAAGTCCAGGACTGAATGAAAAGCTTTCGCCAAACTGGATGTTTATCCTGCCGAACAGAATTCCAAGCACAACACCGGCCGCAACAGGGAAAAAATTGGTGTCAGAAAGCTTCTTGTCCTCGTCACCGAAAAGATTTGTCACATCATTCATATTTTCCCTGTTTGTGACAATCATAAGCTTATCACCAAACCTTATCTGCGATGATGCACTCGGGGTAATATCTATGCCGCTTCGCCTTATCCTGGTTATGGTGGCATTGTGATTGGATAACAGGTTAAGCTCACCGATAGTTTTGTTAACCACATCTTTATTTGTAACCAAAACTGACTGTATCTCAAGATTGTCATCTCTGGGAATTTGCCTGTCAGTTTCATGGCCAATCAAAAGTTTTACCTTTTCAAGTGCCTCATCGGTACAAACCGCCTTCACAAGGTCGCCTTTGTTCAGCACTGTCCGGGGTGTGGGTGTAATGGTTTTTCCATTCTGCATAACACGCGAAATACTCGCACCGGTCATGCTCCGTATTCTTAACTCACTGATTGTCTTTCCGAAAATATTTTCATTCTCAACAATGAAATGACGATTAACAATATCGGGATAAACATTTTTCTCTTCCTTTTTCAGCTCCTCTTCTGCTTTCTTAATATCTGCCCTCAACAGGTAAGGCATAAAACGTGCAACCAGAATAACACCGATTATTCCAAACGGATAGGCTATACCATATCCTATCGTGGTAAGAGAGGGATCAGCTTTGTCAATTGCTGCAGCAAGGCCCGGTGTGCTGGTAAGTGCACCGGTAAGGAGTCCTACTGCAACCTCTTTGTCTATATTGAATAAATATGCCAGCAGAAAAGTAGTAAGCGCTGCAACCATCACAAGTAAAGCGGCAACCGTAACCAGCTTCATCCCCTTTGATTTAAACGCCCCGAAAAACCCGGGTCCGGCCTGAATCCCCACAGTGAATATAAAGAGGATCAATCCGATATACTGAAAATCTGCAGGTATGAGAACTCCATGATGCCCCAGGAAAAGTGATACAAATATTACTGCTGAGATATCAAAGGAGATATTCCTTATTTTAATCTTGCCAATGATTATTCCCAGCGCAATGATAAAGAAAAGAGCAAAATAACTTAAATCAAAAAAATCGGCCATGATGTTTATATTTCAGGCAAAATTATGAAATCATCGCATACAAAAAAATTACTTTCTGCAATGTATTTTCTCCATAATAAAAAGATATAACCAAAAAAATGGTCAGATAACTGATTATGAAATTCATTCCCTGGAAACCGGGCGGGCGTAAAATGTTTGAGCCGGGACTCTATATTAACTATAAACCGGCAACATTCTTTATAAACTCTGCTCCAAAAAAACAGACCTTTGCAGCAGATTAAAGCTTTTTTCGCACAAGATATCCTGAAATAATTAATATTTTACTTCAGCGATATTCTTCTTCGTCATCTTCAATGTAATCGTCGAGGGTTTCTCCTTTTCTGAGATCATCAATATCTTCATCAAAGTCATCTATACTATCGAGGAATTGGGTTTTTTGTGATTTCTTCTTCTTAACTGGCTTTAACCTTTTTTTCTTTCCTCTTTTTAAATCATTTTCATTTTCGTCGAACATGACCCTCGACTTCTTTTGTGCTTTCATTTTTATGCAAAATTTGACTTAATTGTGTATTAGAGTTAATCCGTCAGTAAAGGTTCTTGTTATAGAATATTCAATACAATTTTAAATTAATATCCCAAATTTCACTTATTCATCCTTAATGCAGCGCACACTGGCCCCATTTGCCCTGGCCATTTGGGCCATTTCGGCTTTCCAGCTTTCTATACGCAGATAGCGTGCATGGGTGCCGGCGACCGTAGTAGTCCAGTAAAAGCCCCGCATCCCAACAGTATAAAAAGTACCATCATAATAACCTCGATTACCTCCGGCAGTAATCTTTAAAGGACTTTCAAAAGCTCCTGTGTAATCCTCGCTGATCCAGCTAAGCAGCTCATTTTCTAGCTCAACACTAGTTGGTGCGCGCCAACCGACAGGACATACGTTAATTCCTCCATTTCCCTGCCATAAATTATCATTCTTCGGGTCACGCCAGTCGTATGGAGGTTCGGTTGTAACTATAAAGTTCGAATGGCCGGGATTATCACTGTTACTAAGGGTAGATGTGGTACCGCTGGTTCTGAACTGATGGCCGTCATTCATCCTGCCCCACTGGAAAAGATCACCATAGGCCTCATCGTCATTATATGCCGTGGCAACTCTTGAAGCACCAAGGTTACGGTCGAGCCAGCAGGTGCCATTCTGCCCCTCAACTGTTCCTAAGGTCACCTCTTCACCGCGGTATATAAAAGTGACTATCCCGCAGAAAGCATTAAGGGTTCTGAATTCAACCTGGTTACCATATGCCGTTCCGGCACTGTTTATGGCATAGGCACGCATGTAATACAATGTGCCCTCTGCAAGTCCGGTTATCACACTTGCAAACTCACCAATCCCCGATCCATCACCGGTCATTCCATAATTATTCTCAACCGTGGGATTTTCTGACTCACTCCAAACGACACCACGTGAAATAATATTTCCGCCACCATCATCTATTACGTTCCCCCCACCGGACACAGAATTATCTCTAATATTGAATACATCTGCAGTGGTTACCGTAGCAATATCGGCATTTGTGGCAAACTGCACCTGGTTGCCGTATGCAGTGCCGGCACTGTTTGTTGCATATGCGCGGACATAGTAAACAGTATTGGGTGTCAATCCCGAAAGGTTACTTGTAAAGTTTCCTGAACCTTCGCCCGAAGATACTGAACCGGTATTATTTTCAAGTGATGGATTGATATTAGTGTTCCAGACTACCCCTCTTGTTGAAATAACATCACCTCCATCATCTGTTATGTTTCCTCCACTCTTTGCGGTACTGGAAGTTATTTCTGTTGCAGCATGAGTGCTTAATGCAGGCAGGGAAGGGTCCTTTTTGCATCCCGCGAAGAAAAACAATATAAATGCAAGGGATGCTATCAGGTAATAACTGCTATCTTTTTTCATTTGTGCTGGTTTAAATTGTCAAATAATTTAAATTTTTTAGTATACACTGTGAAGCCATACACACTTATGACAAAAGAATTAATTATACATTACAATATTAAAAAAAGAATGTCTTCCCCTATAAATTTAATAATTTTTTTCCAATTGAATCACAACATAATTAAATTATTATTTCTTAAAAAATAATTGCAATTTAGAACTTATTAAACGCATTAAACCTTTTTTAAAACGGAAAAAACTCCAGCATTACGTGTGACATTAAAATGGTTTTTCTTAACTTGCCATATATTTAATTTTTTAATCTGTACTTTTGGAATTGTTTCCAAATAGTTGAATAATGGAATCTTCCGGCAAGCTTATATTCGTTGTTGACGACGACAAGTTGATACTGAATTTCCTGGAGTATGTTTTTCAAAGCAAAAACGGATACAGGATCTTATCTTTCTTTTCCGGCGAGGATTGTATTAAAAATATGCATCTTAAACCCGATCTTGTTATACTTGATTATATACTGAGCGAGAAAAGCAACGATGTTCTTGATGGACTGGCAACACTGAAAAAGCTTAAACACATTGACAAAAAAATTCCTGTTATTGTACTTTCAGGCCAAACTAACGACAAATCTGCCCGCGAACTGCTGAAAAACGGTGCACTTAAAATTCTGAAAAAAGACGATTACTTTGTTGATGCCCTTGAAAACAATATAAAAGATATTTTGTCATAAAAACAGGTATCCGGCCTGCCATGACCAGCTTAATGTTCTCTATGCAAAACCCTTAATGATAAAAAGGCTGCGGCTTTATCGTGCCGGTATCTTCATTTCGGTTTGTCTTTCAGACTGCAACAAATACCTGGAATAAATTTTCTTTTTTATTTTTAATATAAATTCTTACTTTTGCCGGATAATTTCAAAGCTCGTTATGCCGGCAAATATCAGTCAATACACGGTGAAAATTAATGAAATCCGTCAGGGGAGCAACCATTTTGTTTTTAGAATGGCTGATGATTTTTTTAACCATTTTCAAAACCCGGAATTTCTTTCCGGAGATTTTGAGGCTGATATATATATGGACAAAAAGAGTGACCTGATAGTGTGCGACTGCAGGATAACCGGCACAGTCAACACAATTTGCGACAGATGCCTTGACCGGTTTGAGCTCCCACTGAAATATGAGGGTTTTTTGTATATCAAGTTCGGCAATGAAGAAGCAGTAGAGGCAGATGTTGATGTTATTTACCTTCATAACAAGGAAACTGAGTTTAACCTTGCCCGGTTTCTTTATGAAAGCATATGCCTGAGCGCGCCATTCAAAAAAGTTCATTCCGATGATGAAAATGGTGTCAGCACCTGCAACAGGGATATGCTGAAAAAACTTGAAAAATACTCACCCCATGAACATAACAGGGAAACGGACATGAGGTGGAATAAACTGAAGAATTTAATTAAAAACAAGAACTAATTATATAACTTTAAAATGGCACATCCAAAACGTAAGACCTCAAAACAGAGGAGAGATAAAAGAAGAACCCATTACAAGGCAGAACCTCCTACATTAATGACTTGTCAGAATTGTGGTGCATCAGTTAGATTCCACAGGGTTTGCGGAGAATGCGGGCATTACCGTGGCAAGCTGGCAATCGAGAAGGAGGCTGAGGGATAGATATTTCGCATTAACTTGTATATCAGTTTATAACTATTGCATTCCTGACAACGCTTAATTTTATAAAGCAGTGTATCGCTTTCGGGTAACTCTATTTTTTGAAAAAATAATGCTGCTTCAGGCAGCCGGTTGAAATTATTGTATAAAAACTGAACAATTCTCATGAATCGTCCATGACGATATTTTCAATATCTTCACAAAATTCAATGAAAATATTGTCATGGTAAGATACATAAGGCCAATAACTTAATAAATATATTTTCTTATGAAAATAGCATTGGATGTAATGGGCGGCGATTTTGCCCCTAAAACAACTGTAGCAGGTGCAATAATGGCCAGAAAAGAACTGCCTGATGATACAGGTATAGTTTTAATAGGTGACAGGGAAAAGATAGTTGAGCTCACCGGTGAAGAGGGCTTTGATCCATCTTCATTTGAGATTGTACATACTACCGAAGTTATTGAGATGGGTGAAAATCCGGCCAAAGCCTTTTCCAATAAACCTGATTCAAGTATTGTAAAAGGTTTCGGATTACTGAAAGCAGGACATATTGATGCATTTGCAAGCGCAGGGAATACAGGTGCCATGATGGCCGGGTCAATGTTTGTCATTAAGTCTATCCCCGGTATCATTCGCCCCACAATTTCAGCAGAAATACCCTCACTTACAGGCACTTCAACCCTTTTACTTGATGTTGGAATAAATCCAGACTGCCGTCCGGATGTACTATACCAATACGGAATTATCGGATCTCTGTACTCTAAATATATATTTAAAATTGACAACCCCAGGGTGGGGCTACTAAACATAGGATCTGAAGAGGAAAAGGGGAATCTGCTTACCAAAAGCACCCATGATCTCATGAAGGGGACAAAAGACTTTAGTTTTACCGGTAACGTTGAGGGAAATGACCTCTTCAGCAATGAAAAGGCAGATGTTATTGTTTGTGACGGATTTGTAGGAAATGTTATTTTAAAGGAAGCTGAAGCATTTTACAATCTATTGAAATCCAGAAAGGTTGAAGACGAGTTTTTTGAACGTTTCAACTTTGTTAATTACGGCGGAACACCCATTCTCGGGATAAACAAGCCGGTAATTATTGGTCATGGTGTATCCAATGCCATAGCAATAAAAAATATGATAATAAATACAAAAGTTTTTACTGATGCTAAACTAACCGAGAAATTTAAAGAAGTTTTTGAATAATGACTAAGAAAAAAGCAGCAATAACCGGGATTGATGCATATTATCCCGAATATATACTAACAAATGAAGAATTAAGCCAAATGGTTGACACCAGCGATGAGTGGATTATGACCAGGGTAGGCATAAAAGAAAGAAGAATACTAAAGGAGAACGGGAAAGGGTCATCCCATCTTGGTGCTATTGCTGTGGAAAAGCTGCTAAATAAAACAGGCACATCGCCTGAAGAAGTTGACATGCTGATTTGTGCTACCGTAACCCCTGACATGCAGTTCCCGGCTACCGCAAACATTATATGCGATAAGGCCGGAATAAAAAATGCTTTCAGCTACGATCTGAATGCCGCCTGTTCAGGATTTCTTTATGCGCTTACTGTGGCAAGCAAGCTTATTGAATCAGAAACATGCAAAAAAATAGTCGTTGTAGGTGCAGAAAAAATGTCTTCCATTACTGATTATACAGACCGTGCAACATGTCCGCTTTTTGGTGATGCAGCCGGAGCTGTTTTGGTTGAACCTTCCAAAGATGGAGATACAGGCATTATTGACCATATTCTCGAATCCGACGGTTCAGGAAAAAAGCACCTGCACATGAAAGCCGGAGGTTCAGCAAAACCTGCTTCCCATGAAACAATAGATGCCCGGGAACATTTCATTTACCAGGAAGGACAATCTGTTTTTAAATTTGCCGTTTCAAAAATGGCCGACACTTCTGTGGAGATGATGAAGAAGCACAACATCAAATCCGAAGAGCTCGCCTGGCTTGTACCACATCAGGCAAATATGCGTATAATTGAGGCTGTGGCGAAAAGAATGGGTATTAGTAAGGATCAGGTTATGATAAACATTCAGAAATACGGGAACACTACTGCAGCCACCCTGCCGTTATGCCTCTGGGAATGGGAGCCAAGACTGAAAAAGGGTGATAATATAATACTTGCAACATTCGGTGCAGGATTTACATGGGGAGCAATGTACCTTAAG
Organism: Bacteroidota bacterium; assembly: GCA_003551495.1. GTDB lineage: Bacteria > Bacteroidota > Bacteroidia > Bacteroidales > PUMT01 > PUMT01. The sequence goes on along the minus strand of PUMT01000231.1, from coordinate 115,724 downwards.
TGGTCATACAACGGAGTAAATAAAAAATAATCGAACAGTATAATACCGATTAAACAAAAATAAATACCTATGGCAAAATCAAACAACCCCGACTCAAATGCGATCAACCTGATAGGTCCCGGTACGGAGATTACAGGTGACCTGAACTCAAACAGCGATGTTCGTGTAGACGGATCACTGAATGGAAACCTTGTAACAAAAGGGAAGCTTGTAATAGGTGAAACAGGAAAAGTTAAGGGTGATATAAAGTGTAAAAACGCTGATATCTCCGGGAAAATTGAAGGGAAAATAACCGTTGCTGAACTGCTCTCCCTCAAGCCATCATCGCTGATTGAGGGAGATATCGTGACAAACAGGCTGTCGATTGAACCCGGTTCGCGTTTTACCGGTAACTGCAATATGTCCGGCAATGAAGCTGAAAAAAGCACTGATTTCAGGAAGCCACAGGAAACCAAACAGGTTAAATAACTCTTTTATAAAGAAAAGTTAAAACCTGCTATTCCCGGAAAGTATTATTTAGCCGGACTTTATACGTAGCATAAACATTCGCCTCGCTTTTACATAAAGCGACAATATATTTTCCTGTATGGGAACGGGACACAAAATATTATCCTTTGCAGTAAACCTGGCCGTATTCTCCCTTGTTATCCTGGCCGTGTCATTAATATTGTTTACAACCCTCCTTAAGGAGCATTACCTTCCTGTATACTGGATTGTTTTTATCTATTTCATTACAATTGTTCTGGTATCCAGAATTTTTGTTTTTTTTGCCTCACCGGAAGGCAAAGACAGCTTTAACCGGCGCTACTTCATTTCAACACTGCTTAAATTTTTGCTTCATCTTACATTCATTGTGATATACCTTGTTACTCACGACGAAAACATACTTCCCTTTGTTATCACTTTCCTCTCCGCGTATTTAGTATTCACTTTGTTTGATGCCTACACCCTCCAACGTTTCATCAAAAAATCCAAACAATTTTAAAATTCTTCCGTAGAACTAGTTTGAATATAAACCAGTTTGCATAATAAGGTTTTTTTTGAAAATCTACATCACTGACAGAGTGAACTTAACAGCAAAAATTGTCATAGTGATTGCAGTTGCGGGGATATCTGGTTTATCTGATTTAAACGCTGGTCCCCGCGAAAATGATGATCCTGGAAAAGGTTTTGAGCCGGGCTCGTTCATATTCGATCATATTGCAGACTCTTACGAATGGCATGTCTTTTCTTTCCGGGGCACTCATTATTCCATACCGTTGCCGGTTATCCTGTTCTGCAGGGAATCGGGTCTCAATATTTTCATGTCAAATAAATTCGATCATGGCTACTCATCATACAACAGTTTTAAAATTGAGAACGAAGGTCCGGACAAGGGCAGCATTGTAAGAGTGAACAGCAACGGTGAAACTTGTGATGAATCAGGAAAACCTTTAGATTTTTCAATCACCAAAAATGTGTTGGCCATGTTTTTCAGTGTCATGGTCACACTTCTCATATTTTTAACGATAGGTAAAAGATACCGGGAAGAACCATCGGGTGTGCCAAAGGGAATACAAAGCTTTTTTGAACCCCTGATAATGTTTGTTATAGATGATATTGCAAAACCGGCAATTGGGGAGAAAAAATACAAACCTTTTCTGCCCTACATACTCACGCTTTTCTTTTTTATCTGGATAAACAATATGTTGGGCCTAATACCAATATTCCCCATGGGAGCTAATGTGACAGGGAATATTTCTGTGACAATGGGACTTGCCCTGACATCATTTATAGCAATCAATTTCAGCGGAAACAAAAAATACTGGGGGCATATACTCAATCCGCCGGGTATTCCGGCTTTTTTGAAATTCCCACTTCCGTTGATGCAGATCATAGAGATTGTAGGGGTATTTACAAAGCCTTTTGTACTTATGATCCGTTTATTTGCAAACATAACGGCAGGACACATTATAACAATGGGGTTCTTTTCGCTGATATTCATCTTCGGTGAAAGATCACCTTTTTTTGGATACGGAATTACAGGGGTTTCCGTCCTGTTCGGGATCTTTATAACTTTTCTCGAATTCCTGGTAGCCCTTATTCAGGCGTATGTTTTTACCCTTCTGACTTCACTTTTTATAGGAGCTGCCGTATCTGACGAACACTAAGTAAACCCAAATGATAGAACAAGAATTTTATTAACCAAAATTTAAAAAATTATGTCAATCATTACAATTATTCTTGAAGCAGGCTGGAGTCTGGCAATTACCAAAATCGGTGCTGCCTTTGCAGCAAGTATTTGTCTTATAGGAGCCAGCTTTGGCATTAGCAAAATTGGTGTAGAGGCACTCGGAACTATAGCGCGTCAGCCTGAAGCTGCCGGGGATGTAAGGTCAAACATGATTGTTTCTTCAGCACTTATTGAGGGTGTTGCATTTTTTGCGATAGTTGTATGCCTGCTGGTGCTTTTCCTTTAAAAGGACTTGGCACTTAACCTTGCGTCCATAATTGTTACACCAGTATAATAAAAAAGTAAGTGATATGGACTTAATTACACCCGATTTTGGCTTGTTTTTCTGGATGATCGTATCATTCACACTTGTTTTTATAATTCTTCGCAAGTTTGCATGGAAACCGATTGTTCTTGCTATCAGCGAAAGGGAAAAGAATATTGAGGAGGGGATTATAATGGCTGAAAAAGCAAAGGAAGATATGACCAAAGTTGAAGAAAAATCCGAGAAGATCATTTCGGAAGCCAGAATTGAAAAGGAGGCTATACTAAGAAAGGGCCGCCAATCAAGGGAGCAGTTAATCGAAGAAGCAAAAGAACAGGCAAAGCTCAATTCTCAGGAGATGCTTGAAATGGCAAAAAAACGGATAGAAGAAGAGAAAGAGGCGGCAATTCAGCAAATGAAGGAGCAGATATCATCGGTCTCATTAGAAATAGCTGAAAAGGTTCTGAGGGAAGAACTGGCAGATGATAAGAAGCAAAAAAAACTTATGGAGCAATATCTCAAAGAATTCAAGGTTAACTAATTTTTTTTAGGATGCATATTGACAAAATACCTGTACGCTATGCCAAAGCTTTGCTGCTCGCAGCAAAGGAGGGTGGAAGGCTGGATATTGTCCATAATGAAATGGTATCACTCGCTGAATTACTCGGCAACAATCCTGAACTGGTTTATTTGCTGAAGGACCCGGCTTTGAAAGGTGAAAGCAAAAAAAAGATCCTCAATGATCTGATGGGGAAAAATATTACTGTCGAAACCGACAATTTGCTTAACCTTGTTATAATAAAAAGAAGGGAATCACACCTTCCTCAAATAATAAGTGTTTTCAAATATCTTTATAAAAAAGATAAGGGGATCAGGGAGGTTACACTGAAAACTCCATTCAAGCCGGATAAGGAAATGTTTGCATTTTTTTCTGAGATGATAGGGAAAAAACTCAAATCAGAAATTGAAATAACAAATGTTGTTGATGATTCCCTTATAGGTGGATTTACACTGAAAGTTGATGACCTGCTGTATGATGCAAGCATAAAGACACAACTTGGAAAATTGAAGGAGAAATTGATTCAAAGAATCTGATCATTAATAAAACTTGGAATAATGAACTACTTGACTCCGGGAGAAGTCTCAGATATTTTAAAAAAACAGCTCCAGAACTATAAATGGAAAGCAGAATATGAAGAGGTTGGAACCGTGTTACAGGTTGGAGATGGTATTGCACGAATCTTCGGCCTTAATAATGTCCGGTCAAATGAACTGATAGTATTCGAATCCGGAACAAGGGGAATAGTTCTCAATCTTGAGGAAGACAATATTGGTGCTGTGTTGCTCGGGAGCTCCGAAAATATCAATGAAGGAGACATGGTAAAGCGAACCGGCCAGATAGCCTCACTTGGAGCAGGAGAAGGCCTTGTCGGAAGGGTTATTAACTCACTCGGAGTCCCTATTGACGGGAGGGGCGCTGTTACAGGAAAACTATATGACATGCCTTTCGAAAGGAAGGCACCGGGTGTCATATACCGGCAGCCGGTTGTGGAGCCTTTGTATACAGGACTTAAGCCTATCGACTCAATGATTCCTGTAGGAAGAGGGCAAAGGGAGCTTATTATTGGCGACCGCCAGACCGGAAAGACTGCAATAGCTATTGATACAATTATTAATCAACGTGAATTTTACGAAAAAGGAGAGCCGGTATACTGCATTTACGTGGCAATAGGGCAGAAAAATTCAACCATTGCAAGAATAGCAAAAGTACTTGAAGAAAAAGGTGCAATGAAATACACTGTTATAGTGTCAGCTCCGGCTTCAGATCCTGCAGCCCTTCAGTTTTATGCACCTTTTGCCGGAACAGCCATTGGAGAATATTTCAGGGATACCGGCAGGCCGGCCTTGATAATTTATGACGACCTTTTAAAACAAGCTGTTGCATACCGTGAAGTTTCCCTGCTTCTGAGGCGTCCACCCGGAAGAGAGGCATACCCCGGGGATATTTTTTACCTCCATTCAAGACTGCTTGAAAGGGCTGCAAAAATAATTGCTTCCGATAAAATTGCTGCACAAATGAATGATCTGCCCGAATCTATAAGACACCTTGTAAAAGGGAACGGGTCACTTACCGCACTTCCCATTGTTGAAACGCAGGCCGGTGACGTATCGGCTTATATTCCTACAAACGTTATATCTATTACTGACGGGCAGATATTTCTTGATACCGACCTTTTCAATGCAGGTATCCGTCCTGCTATAAATGTTGGTATATCAGTATCGAGGGTTGGCGGCAAGGCACAGATCAACTCTATGAAAAAGGTTGCAGGAACGCTGAAAATTGATCAGGCACAATACAGGGAGCTGGAGGCATTTTCCAAATTCGGTGCCGAACTTGACCCTGCCACAATGAACGTGCTGGATAAAGGAGCAAAAAATGTTGAGTTGCTTAAACAGCAGCAATACAGTCCATTACCCGTAGAAAAACAAATAGCACTTATTTATTGCGGCACTAAGGGATTACTAAAGGATGTCCCCGTAGCAAAGGTAAAGGAATTTGAAAAACTGTTTCTCTCGGAACTTGACGAAAAGCATCCTGAAGTATTTGAACAGCTTGCTAAAGGTATCTTCAATGAAAAAATAACATATATTCTTGAAGAAACGGCCGGAGAGGTTTCCGGAAAATATGTTCCCGAGTGAAAAGCAGACTAATAATGGTAACACAGTTTTGAATGGCCAACCTGAAGGAAATACGAACCAGAATTAATACTGTTGTATCAACAAGGCAGATAACATCTGCCATGAAAATGGTATCTGCTGCAAAGCTGCGAAGGGCTCAGGACTCTATAATTACTCTTAAGCCCTACAGTGATGAACTCATGGAAATACTTGACAGGATAAGGGGATATGTTGCAGATACTAAAAACCCTTTCACGGAAAAACGTCCTGTAAACAAAGTGCTGATTATTCTTGTAACTTCCAACAGGGGGCTTTGCGGTTCATTTAACCTCAATTCCTCAAAAAAGGTGATTGAACTTCTCAATAATGAATTCAGCAAACAATTCAAAAACGGGAATACAGAAATTATCTGTGTAGGGAAAAAAGGCGCTGATTACCTTAAAATAAAGGGTTATAAGGTAAGTTCAGTCAATCACGAATTGCTTGAAAAACCGGATCCGGATAAAGTCTTTTCTTTTATTGAATCAACTATGAATAAGTTCGAAAGTTGTGATATTGACCATGTGGAACTTGTTTTCAATAAATTCAAAAATGCTGCTGTTCAAAGACTTGTATCGGAAACATTTTTGCCGCTATATATTGAGCCTACTGATAAAGATGAGGAAGTGACCAATGCAATTGAGTATATTTTTGAACCTGACAAAGACCATCTGATCCGGAATCTGATACCGCTTATCATAAAAATTTTATTTTATTCTGCACTGTTGGAATCTTCAGCATCAGAACATGGTGCCAGAATGACTGCAATGCATAAAGCTTCTGATAATGCTGAAAAGCTGATCAGGGAGCTTAAACTGAACTACAATAAAGCACGACAGTCTCTTATCACCAATGAACTTATTGAAATCGTGAGCGGAGCTGACGCTTTGAGAAAATAGATATCCGGTTATTCAAATTTTTCAACAATACTTTCTGAAACGTTTATAATATAGTCTCCCATCCTTTCACAGTGTGAGATGATATCATTGTAAATAACCCCCGATTCGTATTTGTATTCCTTGTTCTTTACATCCTGGAGGTGCTGTTCCCTGAGCAGGTCTCTGAAGCGATTAATACTGATCTCCATCTGAACCGCAGGTTCAACATCAACCTGTGAATATTCGCCATTCAGATTGTCGAGCATTATATCAAGTGCTTTTTCGACAAGATCAAACATTTCATTTATATTTTTCCTCTGCTTGTCGGTAAAGAGCACCTTATTATCCTTTTTACGATAAACAGCCCTTGCAACATTCCAGCAGGAATCCCCGACACTCTCAATATTGTCAATCAACTTAAGCATAGTCTGGACCCTTGACGCTCCGTGTTTGCTTAACTGTCCGGAGGCTATCTTTGTTAGATATGTAGCAATCTCCACCTCCATCCTGTCACTTATATCCTCGTATTTTTCAACTTTTTTGTAATAAAACTCAATATCCCCGCTTTTTGGTGAATTAAAAAGTTCACGGGTATATCTGAACATTTTTTTGGTACGTCTGCCGTATACTGCAATCTCTTTTTTAGCCTGGAAAAGTGACAGCTCAGAAGTAGAAAGGATCCCGGTATTTATATAAACCAGCCTGAATTCCTCATCTTCTTCCTCTTTCTGAGGAACCAGTCTGGTAACAAGCCCGGATATCTGGGGTGCCAGACCAATTAGCAGTCCCGTATTGATAAGATTGAAAGATGTGTGAAAAACCGAAAGGGCTATTGGAATAGCGGCAAACGATACAAAAGGAGATACCCCTGATGTTTTGATCATGAACAGGTCTATCTGGTCAATGAATAGCCTGAAAAGGAGCAACATCCAAAACACACCCGCCAAATTGAATATTAAATGAGCAAGTGCTGTCCGCCTGGCTGAAATATTGGCGCCTATTGCAGCCATATTAGCCGTAATTGTAGTACCAATGTTTTCGCCCAACACCATTGCAGCAGCAAGATCAAAGGAAATCCACCCGTTATTGCACATAACCAGTGTAAGGGCCATTGTTGCGCTGGATGACTGGACTACGAATGTTATCAACGTTCCTATCATTATAAAAAGAAGTACCGAACCAAAACCACCACCCGTAAAACCTGCGAGATATTCAAGCATCTCTGGATATTCGGATATATCCGGCACAGAATTCTTAAGAAATTCCAGTCCAAGGAACACCATTGCGAAACCAATTGCCAGTTCGGCAAGGGACTTTCTTTTTCTGGAATTTGAAAACATGAAAGGGAAACTAAGCCCGATCAAAGGAAGGGAAATAACACTTATGTTAACTTTAAAGCCTAATATTGAAATAAGCCATGCGGTTACTGTTGTCCCGATATTTGCTCCCATAATAACCCCGATGGACTGGATAAGGTTTATAAGTCCTGCATTTACAAAACTTACAAGCATTACCGTTGTAGCGGTCGAAGACTGGATTAGGGTAGTTATGAGGAAACCTGTGAAGACACCCTTGATCCTGTTTGAGGTCATTGCTGACAAAATAGCCCTGAGCTTGTGTCCGGCTACTTTCTGAAGCGCCTCACTCATGGATTTCATGCCGTACAGGAAAAACCCAAGGGAGCCTGCAAGTGTTAAAAAGTCGATAAATGTATATTCCATTTCCGGTAGAATGAAACAATTTCGCCCGCAAATGTACTACAACCCGGTTCAAATAAAAAAAACTGATATCAATTATTGTAACATTTTTTTAATATTTATTTTACAACTCTCGATAACCCTGCAACTGACAACAATAAAACCTGAATTCTTGCATATGGAAAACAAAAACAGTAATTTCGGTGTGGTCTTAAATAAAATTATACTATGTACTCCCCTAAAGAACTTCAGGAAAAAGTAAACAGTGAAATTGCGGGTCTCACTCACCTGAAACGCACCCCTTCCGAACTTTATAAGCCGATCGATTATGCACTGCAAAACGGAGGTAAGCGACTGCGGCCGGTTCTTACGCTTATGGGATGCAATCTTTTCAGTGAAGATGTTGCCATTGCCCTTAAACCTTCTGTTGCATTTGAGATATTCCATAATTTCACCCTTTTGCACGATGACATAATGGACAATGCTCCCATAAGGCGTAACCAGCCTACTGTACATTCAAAGTGGAATACAAATATTGCCATACTCTCAGGTGATGCAATGCTGGTTATTGCATACGATTTATTATCAGATATACCAGATGATAAACTAAAGAATGTACTTGAGGTTTTTAACAGAACCGCCCTTGAGGTTTGCGAAGGGCAGCAATATGACATGAACTTTGAAACATCTGCAGTGACAACAGAAAATGAGTATCTCGAAATGATCAGACTCAAGACATCGGTTCTGATTGCAGCTGCTTTAAATGTTGGAGCACTCCTCGGAGATGCATCCAACGAGGATGCTGCTGAATTGTACCGTTTCGGGATTAATCTCGGACTTGCTTTCCAGTTGCAGGATGATTTTCTGGACACATACGGGAACAGTGAATTATTCGGAAAACAGATCGGTGGAGACATACTTATGAACAAGAAGACTTACCTCCTTGTCAAAACAATGGAAATGGCCGGTAAAAAAGATCTTGGAATATTGAAAAGCCTTCTTTATGAAGAAAAAAACCCATCCGCAAAAATTAACGGGGTAAGAAAGATTTTTGACAATTATAATATCAATACAATAACCGAGAGGAAAATAAACGAATACTTTTCATCTGCAATGAAAAACATGGACAATATAAGGGTATCAGATGAAAGGAAAACACCCCTGCTGAATTTTACACAAAATCTGATACGCAGGCAAACATAATTGAAACATAAACACCCCGTTATCCGTAAATTGGTTTATGAAAGCGTTTTTTTACAGTAATTTTCATGCCGCAGCAAGCACTTTATTTACATAAACCACATTCAGATGTCCAGAATTAAAGGCAAGATCATTCAGGTTATAGGTCCGGTTGTCGATATTTCCTTTGAAACGCAGGAAAAAGGATTGCCGGCTATTCACGACGCCATTGAAATTAAACTTGATAACGGGAATATACTTGTTGTAGAATGTCAGCAACATATCGGGGAAAGAACGGTCAGAGCGATAGCAATGGATTCAACCGACGGTATTTGCAGGGGGATGGAAGCCGAAGCAACAGGTGCTCCTATAATAATGCCCGTGGGAGATCAGATCCGGGGCAGGCTCCTGAATGTTATCGGCACACCAATTGACGGACTTAAGGAAGTTGACAGCAGCGGAGGCTACCCTGTTCACAAAGAACCTCCTTCTTTTGATGATCTTTCTACCGAAACGGAGGTATTGTTTACCGGGATTAAAGTTATTGATCTTTTGGAACCATACTCCAAAGGGGGGAAAATTGGACTTTTTGGAGGGGCAGGTGTTGGGAAGACGGTAATAATAATGGAGCTGATCAACAATATTGCCAAAAAGTATTCCGGTCTTTCAGTTTTTGCAGGCGTTGGCGAAAGAACGCGTGAAGGTAATGACCTGCTGAGGGAAATGATAGAATCGAATGTTATCCGTTACGGAGATGAGTTTAAAAAAAGTATGGAGGAGGGAAGCTGGGATCTGAACAAAGTTGATGCTGCTGAGATTGAAAAGTCACAGGCTACACTTGTATTCGGACAGATGAATGAGCCCCCGGGTGCGAGGGCTACAGTTGCCCTTTCAGGATTGTCTATAGCTGAATCCTTCCGCGACGGTGATGAAAAGTCAGGCGGAAGGGATATACTCTTCTTTGTTGACAATATTTTCAGATTCACGCAGGCAGGGTCAGAAGTTTCTGCCCTTCTCGGAAGAATGCCATCTGCAGTGGGATACCAGCCAACTCTTGCATCGGAAATGGGACAAATGCAGGAGAGGATAACCTCAACAAAAAACGGTTCAATTACCTCTGTTCAGGCAATTTATGTCCCGGCAGATGACCTTACTGATCCTGCACCGGCAACTACATTTGCACATCTTGATGCTACAACTGTATTAAGCAGAAAGATCTCAGAGCTCGGGATTTACCCTGCAGTTGACCCTCTTGATTCTACTTCAAGGATTCTTACACCTGAGTTTGTTGGGGAGGAGCATTACCGTACTGCACACAGACTGAAAGAATTGCTTCAGAGATATAAAGAACTTCAGGATATTATTGCCATACTTGGAATGGATGAACTTTCAGAGGAAGACAAGTTAACCGTACAGCGCGCAAGAAAAGCCCAGAGATTCCTCTCGCAGCCTTTCCACGTAGCTGAACAGTTCACCGGGCTGAAGGGTGTTCTGGTTTCAATTGAGGATACAATCAAGGGATTCAACATGATAATGGACGGGGAGGTTGACAAATACCCTGAATCGGCATTTAACATGGTGGGGACAATTGAAGAAGCTATCGAAAAAGGGGAGAAAGTATTGTCGGAAGCAAAATAAATACTCTGATTCTTTATGAAAACACCTTATATCCATATGAACCTGGAAATTCTGACCCCGGAAAAGACCATCTATTCAGGGGCAGTGAAGCTTGTGAGCGTTCCGGGATCAACAGCCCCGTTTACTGTCCTTAGAAATCATGCCCCGATTATATCGACGCTTGAAAAGGGTTTTATCAGAACAGTAACATCAAAAGGGAATGATCTCTATTTTTCAATTGAAAAAGGGATAATCGAGGTTATCAATAACAACATTATGATATTGGGTGAAAAAATACTGGAAGAAGATCAGATTAATTACTCAAAGACCCTTTTGTAAGCGCTTAAGGATTTTTTATTTTTACATTCCCGGATAATTCCTAAAATGTCTTGCTGTGGTCAGGTATCTCATAATTCGCTTAAGTTCAATAGGTGACATAGTACTAACAACTCCTGTTGTCAGGTGCCTGAAAAAACAGGGCGATAACCCCGAAATACATTATCTCACAAAGAAAGAATTTGAACCTCTTCTTATAAAAAATCCTTATATCGATAAGATCCACACTTTTAACGGCGATCTTTTTCAAACCATTAAAACCCTCAGGGTGGAGCATTTTGATTACATAATCGACCTGCATAACAATATCCGCACTTTTATTATAAAAAACAGGCTCCGGCACATCGATTTTTCATTAAACAAGTTGAATATTAAGAAATGGTTACTGACAAGCTTCGGAATTGACAGGTTGCCTGACGTGCATTTAGTCGATCGCTATATGGAAACCTTGAATCTTTTCGAAATAGAAAATGATGAAAAAGGACTCGACTATTTTATCCCTGTTGAGGATGAAGTTGATATTTCAGGTTTTCCTGATCCATTTCTTAAAGGTTATGTTGTTTTTTCAATAGGGGGGAAGCACAATACAAAAAAAATGCCGGCGGAAAAAATTGCAAATATTTGCAATTTGATGAACCTGCCTGTTATGCTTGCCGGAGGTGAAGAAGACCGCGAAACCGCTGAAGAGATCAGGAAACTTAGTGGTGATTTTGTTTTCAATGCATGTGGTAAATATAATATTAATCAGTCAGCTTCACTGATAAGGCAATCGAAACTTGTTCTGACGCACGATACCGGTTTGATGCATATTGCTGGGGCGTTCAAAAAAAATATAATTTCAATCTGGGGTAGCACTGACCCCCGATTCGGTATGTATCCATATTGCCCTGGAAATTATTCACGTATTTTTGAAGTACCCAATTTAAAATGCCGGCCATGTTCAAAGCTGGGATTCAGGAAGTGCCCAAGGAAGCATTTCAAATGCATGACCGAACATGATGAATCGGAAATAGCCGGCTACGCCAGGGAACTTTTCAGCATAAGCATGAAGTAAATCACAGTCCACTCATATCCATCCCGAAAAAGAAAGTGAATGATGTTTTACCCCTTGATGGCACATGAGCTATTCTGCCGCCTATATCAAATGGTAACGGCAGCCGGAAAATGTGTAGATCGGTGTTTATCCCTAATCCAAAAGAGAAAAGTTCCTCTCTTTCCCAGACAATCCTGTTTTGTTCTTCAACATACCTGCGATTATGGTTGGCCCCGTAATCGGCAAAAAAATGCGATCTGACCCTTTTCAGGTAAACGATTGAAGGAATTGAAAAATCGGGATATGCAACGGGAAAATGATAATCTGCCTGAAGCAACTGTAGCCTTTCAGTCCTTTCAGTGTTGTAGCCTCTTGGGAATTCCACCAGACTTCTCATTAAATATTTTTCCGGCTCCTGATTCTGTAAAGCCCCCCTTATTATAATACTGTGATGTGGAAAAAGACCCGGAAAAAACAGAGCAGCCTGAAGTGATGTAATACTGCCCAGGTTTTCATCTTCAAAAGGACTTCCAAGGTGCCTTAATCTGAATGACTGACCCCATCGCGGGTTAATATCCCTGAGGCTTTGCCTGAGGTATCTGTAGGCAAAAAGCCTGATTTCTCCGGTGAACATTCCCCTCCTGTATTCGTCTTCCCTTGTGTAATGGTAATATGAGTTATTGTAGTTCATCCTGATTGAAGGGATGAACCCGCTTCTGTAACGGTTGTGGGTAAAATTGAGGGGAACCGAAATCACCGATCTCAGATTTAAAAGATCTCCGCCCGGTATTGGCCCGGGGCCCACAGTATCCCTCCCCTGAAAGACCTGCGGATCTTCTCCGTAATCAAACCCCACCTCAATAACCGGATACCATCCCCTGTACACAAAATTCCCGTGAAAAACATGGTTGCCATTTTTGTATGCATATCCAACTGCGGTGTTTGCAGTATTCAGAATATTTTGTGATAACAGGGTAATACCAGGCGAAAAAGGTGCTTTCGAAAAATCAAGGTCATCGTAATCAAAATAGAAAGGTGACCAGCTGTGGAAATTAAACAGGTTTTTCCATCTCTTATATGGTTCGGTATTGTATGTGGAGTCGGGGAAAGCAGAAGGATCGGGCACACCGGGTTCCTGGTCTTTAAGCTCCTTGTAAAAGCGGATTTGCCTTTCCTGAAAATGATCACCGTAGGAGAAAGCTTCCCCGTTTATGGAAGTTTTTACAATATCATAGCCTTTTTCTGTATAATTACTGAAATAAATATCTTTACCGCATGCAGAAATCTCAGGGTCGAATGCCCCGAAAGTTACATCTGTAATCCGGTACAACTCTCCGGTTTCCTTATGAACCGAGTAAATCTGGTCAACACCCGATATATCGGAATGGAAATACACTTTTCCATCTTTTGCCACCGGTCTGGTAAGATCTCTGAATGCAGGAGGCAAAAGCGTATCCCAATTGCCGGTTTCCAGGTCGAGTCTTACAATGCTTTTCCCCTTACTGCAGGCAGCAACAGCAACTATTCCGTTTCCTCCGGAAGTATAGCGGGGATCTGTAAGTGAAAGAACACCTTCCCCTGATGGATAGCGGCGCACTTCTTCTCCGGTAACAGAATCCAGAATTACAATATAATGGTTGTTTTTGAGGGTGGTTTCAATGACCGCCAAAAACAGTCCGTCAGGTGCAAATACCGGTGAAAAAAACCGTGTACGATGTGTTACAGCCCTTTCGGTTCGTGTTGAAATATCATATACTTTTATAACAGAGTAATTTCGCAGTCCCCATCTCGGATCGGGCTGAAATTCTGACCATGCAATCCTTTTCCCGGATAATGCAAATCTATGTGAAGATAAAAACCCCGGTCTGTATATTGTTTCCTCTTCACCATCCTGGGAAATACTTACAAACTCATCAATTTGTGCAATTCCGGATTTGAGTGCAAATAATGTTGTATCGTCATGAAAGCGTACTGACCTGTAACTGGTAAAAAGATCGGAAGACCTTTGATTCAGCGGAGATGGCTGAGTATCGGAGTTATAGCTTTTATTCCCTATCCATTCAATTTGCAAATTTTCAGATACTTCTGCATGAAGTCCGGTAAGACTCTTCCCTGTCTGTTGTCTCAGGCTTTGTGCGAAGGGTGCCGGACTCCAGGGGTTATCAGCTACGTAGTCCAGAGCGTTTTGCCAGAGTTCAATCCCGTACTCACTTCGCAAAGCAGCAACCATATGGTAACCGTATATATAGTGATCCGGCACAAAATCCCTGTACGATCCGAACATTGACTTGTCATATGAAAAGATCCCGTCAGTATTTGTCAGGATTGTTCTCAGGGGCATTTCAAAGGCAGATTGTCTTCCCCTCCCCCACTGTGAAAGAGCGGTTTCAGCTGAAACGGCATCACCTTCAAGAAACCAGAAAGGAATACGGCCGATTGACAAACCATGCGCCTGTTCTCCCATAAGGTAAGAAAGAAATCTGGTTCCGCCCCGGTTCATTTTATCAACCTGTACAACATGACGCTGTTCATGAACTGCCAGGGTATAAAGCCAGTCATTGCTTGCAAAACGTTGGGGAGGCACCGGATAAATCTCCATCCGTCTGGGTGCCCAGATAACCATTCCGTTAGAACGGGCATTGAAATTATGGATTGTAACAGGTATTTTCCGTGGCTCGTGGTCAAGCGACCATGATACATAAGAATAAACGTTATCCAGATATCCGGCCATACGTTGTGCCTCCATTTCAAATCCGGAAGGGAAAATGATCTGGTGACGGTCTGTGTTTATTTGCATCCATTTAACAGATGCAGGTGGCTCACCTGTTGAATAGAATTGTGCAAAAAGCCCTTTATGTGTTGACAGGCATAGAATAGCAACTAATAAAACAGAATACCGGAAAAATCTCATTTTATATCTCAATTTACATGTGAATTGCAGATGACAATTTTTTCAACCTCCCGATTTTTTGACATGGTATCCCTTACTTTTTAGGATTTCCATAACCTTTTGATGCATATCGCCCTGGATAAGTATCTGGTTATCCTTGACAGTTCCTCCTACTCCACATCCCGATTTGAGAAGTTTTCCCAGCTCTTTCAAATCGTTTTCCTTTCCGGCAAAACCTGTTACAATAGTCACAGTTTTCCCTTTTCTCTGTTTCCTGTCAATCATAACCCTCAGATCCTGCTGATCCGGGGGAAGAGTATCCGGTTCTTCCTTTTGCTTTTCTGTAAATTGAAAATCCGGATTTGTTGAGTAAACTATTCCTTTTCGTTTTTTCCATTTTTTTTCTGACATATCCTAGAATTTTTAATGAAAGCGCCATCAGCCTTTGGCAAATAAGAAGAGATGACGAAACATTGCTTTGCAATATTCATTTGATTTGTCCTCAGTATATAATTTTTCAATGCGCCTCCAGCCAGTTACTGCCGGTACCGATATCAACAGTCAATGGTACCCTGAGATCTGCTGCACCCTGCATTTCCCGTACAACAATTTCTTTTACCTGTTCAAGTTCATATTCAGCAACATCAAAAATCAACTCATCATGTACCTGCAGTATCATTTTACTTGCCATTTCTTTTTCAGTCAGTTTGCGATGTATCCTGATCATGGCAAGCTTGATAATATCTGCGGCAGATCCCTGCAGGGGTGTATTTATTGCATTTCTTTCTGCCATTCCCCTTACCACACTGTTGCGGGAATGGATATCCGGAAGGTATCTCTTCCTCCCCATTATTGTTTCAACGTATCCTTTATCACGTGCATTTTCAATACAACTGTCCATATAATCCTTAACTCCCGGATAAGATCTGAAATAGCCTTTTATAAGTGCTGAAGCCTCCTCCCTTGGAATATTCAGTCTCTGTGAAAGGCCGAAAGCAGAAATACCATAAATTATTCCAAAATTTGCCGTTTTTGCCTTTGCCCTCATCTCTCTTGTCACATTTTCTTTACTTACATTGTATATTTTTGAAGCTATCGACGAGTGAATATCTTCATTGTTTTTAAACGCTTTAATCATATCTTCATCACCGCTCATGTGAGCCATTAGCCGCAATTCTATCTGTGAATAGTCAGCAGATAACAATACATTTTTATCAGTTTCGGGCACAAAAGCTTTTCTGATAAGACGGCCCCTCTCTTCACGAACAGGTATATTCTGAAGATTTGGGTTTGTTGAGCTGAGACGGCCGGTTGCGGTTACAGCCTGATTGAAGGAAGTATGTATTTTCCCGGTTTTTGAATTTATGAGTTTGGGCAATGCTTCAATATATGTTGAAAGAAGTTTTTTCAGGCCCCTGAATTCAAGGATCTTGGGAATTATTTCATGTTTGTCCTGAAGTTTTTCAAGCACCTCTTCGCTGGTTGAATACTGTTTTGTGCGGGTTTTTTTGGCTTTGTCTGTTATTTTCATTTTTTCGAACAGAACCTCCCCCAACTGTTTAGGTGAAGAGAGATTGAACTCCGTTCCCGCCATCCTGAATACTTCCTTTTCAATTTTTTCGAGATCGTAACGCAATCCCCCGGCAATATCTCCAAGATTTTCAACATCAACTTTCACGCCGGCAAACTCCATACATGCCAGAACAGGGGCAAGGGGCATTTCTATCTCTCTTGCCAGACGGTTAAGGTCATTCTTTTTTAGTTCATTTTCAAGCTTTCCTTTCAGCTGCCATGTTATATCGGCATCTTCCCCTGCATACTCCTTGATTTTTTCAGGTTCAACAGTACGCATACTGCGCTGATTCTTTCCCTTTTCACCTATCAGCTCCTCAATTTTTACAGGTTTGTATTTAAGGTACACTTCAGCAAGATAATCCATATTATGTCTTTGTTCCGGATGAAGGAGGTAATGGGCAAGCATGGTGTCAAAAACCTCTCCTTCTAAATGAACATCATAGTATTTAAGTACTATGATATCAAACTTGATATTTTGCCCTGTTTTTTCAATTGATCTATCTTCGAGGACCGGCCTGAACAAAGAAAGCATTTCTGAAGCCTTTGCATATTCATGTGGGAAAGGTACATACCACGCTTCACGTTCCCTGAATGAAAAGGCCATTCCCACAATTTCAGAGTTATGCGGATTGATTGATGTGGTTTCCAGATCAATGCAAAAAGATTTTAGTTCGCCAAGCTTCTGCACAAGCGAAGATATTTTTTCAGAACTATCGGCAAGTATATATTCATGTGATGTTGTATTTATGGTATCAAATCCTTCTTCAGATATTTCATCTGATTTCGGTTCATCACTCTCAAATAAATTACCCTGCTTAAACTCAGAATCAGCGGCAGATCGACTACCTTCTGATATGTTGCGGAATACCCTTTCAGCGGTAGTTCTGAACTCCAGCTCTCCAAAAAGCTCCCTGAGCATTTCAATATCGGGATTAGCGCGTTTGAACTTTTCTTCATCAAATTCTACAGGAACATCTTTGCAAATAGTAACAAGTTCTTTTGAAAGAAAGATCTTATCTTTTGAGTTTTCCAGGTTCTCTTTCTGTTTGCCCTTGAAAGAACCTATATTGCTTATAACATTTTCCACGGTTTTGTAGCGCGAAATGATTTTTTTTGCAGTCACTTCGCCAATCCCGGGAACACCCGGCACATTATCGGAGCTGTCTCCCATAAGTGCCAGCACATCAACCACCTGTCCGGGATCATCAACTTTAAATCTCTCTTTCACCTCTTTGGTTCCCCAAATTTCTGCTTCGTTGCCACCCCTTTTTGGCTTGTAAATAAAAACATTGTCCGACACAAGCTGGCAAAAATCCTTGTCAGGTGTCATCATATAAGTACTGTAACCTTTATCTGAAGCTTTCATGGCCAAAGTACCTATTACATCATCGGCCTCATACCCCTCAACTTCTATTATCGGAATATTGAAAGCTTCTACCATTTTTTTTATATAGGGCAGGGATTTTATAATATCTTCAGGCGCCTTTTCACGGTTTGCCTTGTATTCTTTGAATATCTCATTCCTGAAAGTTTTACCTGGAGGGTCGAACACAACTGCAATATGTGAAGGATTACGGCTTTTCAGCACATCTTCAAGTGTGTTTAGAAAGCCGAAAATGGCGGAAGTATTCAGGCCACTGGAATTATAACGCGGATTTCTGATAAATGCATAGTAGGAACGGTATATCAATGCACTTGCATCGAGGAGGAAAAGGTTTTTTTGTGATTCCATTTACTGGTATTTATTCGTTATCGGATGAATGCCATTCAGCATACGAAGTTGATGTTTCGTAGAGTTTCAGCGAATGCAGCGTAACGCCTTCCGGGAGCTTGTCCTTTATACGTGCTGCAAAATCGGCAACCAGATTTTCACATGTGGGCTGATAAGGAGTAATTAATTTTCTCTCAAGCATTTGTCCCATAGACCTGTACATAGAAGGATCAACTCCCGAGTAGAGCAAAACAGTATGATCGAAAATACTGATTACATATTCATTTACTATTTTTTTAAGCTCATTGAAATCCATTACCATTCCGAACTTTGGGCTTTCATCGTTAGTTTCAGGGCATCCGCTAACAGTAACAAAAAGCCTGTAGGAATGACCGTGAATGCTTTTGCAGTCTCCATCATAATTCCATAAAGCATGCGCCATTTCCAGTGTAAACTCCCTGGTGACCCTGATTACTTTCATATAGCATCCGTTTTTTTACAAAAGTAAGCCATTTAGGTAATTTGTGAAAATAACAAAAAGAAATGTCAGAAAGTTCAAACAATTGCCAGTCTGTTAAAAAAACGGCAATGAAACCCCCATCAGCCTTCGGCAGAGAAAAAATGCTAACAAACATGGAGGTTCTTCTATGCGGCAAAATGTAATATACTTAATTGACATAGCAGAAAAAACTTTTTGAATATAGATTTAATATAACCTTGTTTTTACACATGCATAATAATTTGAAAGAACGACATTTTTATATATATTGCGTTCAATCAACTAAATGTTAATTAATTATCCCTGAAAAATGAAAGCTATATCATTAATAATCATTGGATTTTTTATGTTTTCCACTCTTTTTTCCCAAACAGGAAGAGTTCGCGATTTCGGAATAGAGGTTGGCGTTCTGAATCCGGGTAAACTAAACGCCATCACGGATGTTGAAGGTGTAAAAGTCGGACAGGTCACATTAATTGAAGGAGAAAATGTGAGAACCGGTGTTACTGCAATTTTACCTCATGGGGGCAACATTTTCCGGGAAAAGGTGCCGGCTGCCATGTATATTGCAAACGGCTTCGGAAAACTTACCGGAATAAGTCAGGTTGAAGAACTTGGAAATATCGAAACTCCGGTTATTCTGACAAATACATTGAGTGTTCCTGCTGCTGCCGATGCCCTGCTTACATACACACTTGCACTTGAAGGAAATGAAAATGTAAGATCGGTAAATCCGGTTGTCGGTGAAACCAATGATGGAAGACTAAATGATATAAGAGGGAGGCATGTTAAAGAAGCCCATGTTTTATCGGCAATTGAAAATGCTGCAGGCGGAAAGGTTGAAGAGGGCAATGTCGGTGCCGGGACAGGCACAAGCAGTTTCGGATTCAAGGGAGGTATCGGTACATCTTCAAGGGTTTTGCCCGAAGAGCTGGGAGGATATACAGTTGGGGTGCTTGTACAGACCAATTACGGTGGGGTTTTAGAGGTAAACGGAGTTCCGATTGGAAAAGAGCTTGGCACATATCCCTACAGGCAGTACCTTGAAAGTGCCGACGGTTCGTGCATGATAGTTATAGTAACTGATGCGCCCCTTTGTTCCAGAAATCTTAAAAGGCTTGCCAAAAGGGCTGTTCTGGGACTTGGTAAAACAGGCGGTATAATCTCTCACGGTAGCGGCGATTATGTAATAGCAATGTCAAATGCAGAGGAAAACATTATTACCGGATCAAGGTATTATGAAAGCAGGGTGCTTGATGGCGGTGCAGTAACTCCTCTTTTTCTTGCTGCTATAGAAGCAACAGAAGAAGCTATTCTGAATTCGCTCTTTGTGGCAGAAACAATGACAGGAAGGGACGGTAACCGGGTTGAAGCCTTGCCTCTGAAGGAAGTAATTGAAATCATGAAAAAATATAACAGGATCAGGAATTGATTTTCCTGAACGCACGGGATGGAAAAGCTGGCTGACTGCTTTTTGAGATTCGGGAGTTTTACATATAATCTCCGGAATTTCAGCCTGATCAAGGCACAGGATCATTGCCATGCGGCCCCCAGGGATGGCATTTGGCAATACGTTTAAGTGTAAGCCATCCGCCCCTGAAAGGTCCGTGTTTCCTTATTGCCTGAATCCCGTAAGCAGAACATGTGGGAAAGAAACGGCATGATGCCGGGATAACCGGCGATATAACATACTGATAAACCCTTATAAGTCCGGTAAAAAGTGCGCTTAACCCAATTCTAATCAACCGAAATGCAATAAATTCATCTCCTGGTTGAGCGGAACCTTTTTTGTGATGCTTCATTTACCCCTGCCAGATAATTTAGTTCTCAATTCAGCTTCAATTTTTTCAAATGCCTTTTCAACCCCTTTTTCAATCTTGCTGTATTCCAATATATCCGAAGGGGTGTATAAGAAAAGAATTGCCGCCCCCTTCTCAAATTCTGTCAAAACGGATAGTAAAACATGTCTTTTCAAACGGTATGCTTCCCTGGTGCGCCGTTTGATCAGATTTCTCTTTACAGCTTTTTTGATTTTTCTGGAAGGTACGCTTACAGCCATCCTGGAAAGCGATACTGACTCTGTTTCTGTTATCCTCCAGAAAACCCTGAAAGGGTAGGAAAAAAAAGCGTTTCCTTTCGAAAACAACTCTTCGATGGTTTTTTTTCCGGTTAGCCGCTCCCGTTTCCTGAACCTGTACATATTGATAAATAATATATACCGGTTTATCCCGGTATTCACATCATTCAAACAATTTGCCTGCCTTGATTACAGTTGCCGGCCTCATAAACTACATAAAAAAGCGGCTCCAGGCAGCTCTCATTTTTTGTTGTTATTCTTATTGTGTTCCCGGATGTATTTATCCAGGGCCATTGTCATGGAAGGTGTTTCTGAGGTGGGAGCATGAACATCCAGCCTCAATCCTGCCTTTTTAACAGCTCTTGCAGTTGCAGGTCCGAAACATGCTATTTTGGTATTGTTTTGCACAAAATCGGGAAAATTCTGGAACAGGGATTTTATTCCAGTGGGACTGTAGAAAACAAGCACGTCATAATTGACATCCGAAAGATCTGACAAATCATTGCTCACTGTCTTATACATTATGGCCTTGGTATAGTTTATCTTGTTGTTGTCAAGTATTCTGGGTATTTCCGGTTTATGGATATCCGACAACGGAAGCAGGAATTTTTCGGATGAATGTTTTGTAATGTCTTGCTCTACAAGTCCTTTAAAGCTGTTGTTCCCGAAAAAGATTTTCCGTTTTCTGTAAACTATATATTTCTGGAGATAAAGAGCTACCGATTCTGAAATGCAAAAATATTTCATTGTGTCCGGCACATTTACCCTGAGTTCCTCGCAAATTCTAAAGAAATGATCGATAGCAGTACGACTGGTAAATATTACTGCAGTGTGATCAAGAATGTTGATCCTTTCCTGCCTGAACTCCTTCGCTTCAACTCCTTCAACTTTAATAAACGGCCTGAACTCAACCTTCAGGTTATTTTTTTCTGCAAGTTCGTAATAAGGAGATTTGTCATTTTCGGGTTTCGGTTGCGAAACCAAGATTGTCTTGATTTTCAAGGCTGTAGTTTTTTTGTTCAAATAATATCTCGCGCAAAATCAGTTTACCAAATGCGTTTGAAAAAACCTGAACGCAATTATCAATGGTATTATTTCAACAGTGCAAAGATACAAAAAGAGATAAAAAAGAGAAAATTCTTTGTTTTGCAGCAATTTGAAACCTCTGGGTATCTTTGCAATATAATATAAAATAGCAGCTGCCAGACCTGAATAAATAAAAAAGGGCAACCAGTTGTCAGGTGCAAATAATGCCCCTGCAATGACAGGGAAAAGAAATAATCCGAAGCTTTTTGCAAGCAGAGAAATATTGTGGGCATATTCGGAAAATATCTCTCTTTTAGCAAACAGATATCCGGTAAGTTTTAAAATAAAGACTTTCAAAAAACAGATTGCCCCTGCAGCAACCGAACATATAAGAAATTGAATTAAGATACCCCACTCTCCGGGAAACGGGTCAAGCCCGAAGTACCTCAAAACAAATATTGAAAACAACCCTGTATTGATTGCAAATATAAATTGCAACATAATCAGGGTATTCTGGGTGTTTGTATTTTTGTCGTGATACAGTTCGTATGAGAATTTATACCTGAAAACTGATGCAAGCACTGAAGTAAGGTACCTTGAATAAAAAAGCTTTACAACAGTTAAAAGCATTAAAGAGAACAAAATAATTCCCAGCATTGCATCGGTATTCTCATGAGAGAATGTTCCTGAGGGTTCTTCTTTCCCTGACAGATAGGAAATATAAGATCCCGGCGAAATTGTATAAGCAGGGATATTCCCCCCGCTAAAGAATTCTTCAGGAGTGTAATACATTTGATCCTTTAAGGGTGAAGGAGTTATGAAAATATTTTTGTTAACGAACGGAGGATTTGGGTCAGGGGTTAGATAATAATCATCCGGAAAAAGAAAACCTTTCCCGGAAGTGTCATATCTCATTACTTCGTGGATATCAGATTGCCTGTCGGGTCCTGCCTTTAGCATGCAAAAAAGAAAAGCGTTGAAAAATTAACTGCAAATTTAACAAATTCATTTGTTTTTTCCACCATCATAAAGCTTTGCAGCTTAATTCCGTGCCCTGATGTTGCCTCTTGAATATGAGGCATATATTCCGGCAAAACATAAAACTGATAAAATAGTAAATGAAACAGGTAATGAATTAATAAACTCACTCGTATTTCCAGGGGTTATTTCTTCCCTCCCAATATAGATTGAAAAAATCAGCATAACCATCCCCATCGAAAACATTTGACCCAGAAGCCTCATTGTCCCCATAGATCCGGAAGCAATTCCAATATCTTTTTTCTTTACGGAGCTCATTATTGCATTTGTATTGGGAGAAACAAAAAGGCCAAGTCCTGCTCCCAGAAATACAAGGTTTGCCATGATCATAAAAAGGCTCATATACTCGAGAAATATAAACACTGCCAAACTAATTGCTGTAAGGGCCATTCCGGCAGATGAAATGTATCTGGGTTCTATACGGTCTGATAGCCTTCCTGAAAAAGGTGCAACCAGAACCATCACAACCGGTTGTGAAACCATTATCAATCCCGCATCCCTGGCACTTAACCCTATAACGGATTGAAGATAAAAACTCAGCAGGAATGCTACTGCAAAGGTGGAACTGTAATTAATAAATGCAGCCAGATTTGAATATGCGAATAAGCGATTCTTCCTGAACAACTGCATGTTGAATACAGGGTATTCGGTTCTGTTTTCAACAAAAACAAAGAGTAAAAAAGCAGCAAATCCTGATAAAACAACAATAAACCCATAAAATGAAGGAAGGGCTGACAATCCGTATATTATAAGGAAAAGGGAAGATCCGTAAATAAGGGCACCTTTAATATCAAAAGGTTCTCCCCCTGCTTCAGCCCATTCACTCTTGATTTTTGCAATTACAAAAGTTATTGCTGTTACACCAGGTATTACAGTAAATATAAAAATGCTCCTCCACCCGAAATATTCTGTAAGTACACCCCCCGTTACGGGTCCGAGCGACAGTCCTGCATACACTGATGCAATTGCCACCCCCATGGCCTTACCCCTCTCTTTTTGAGGAAAAACTGAGGTTAAAATTGCAAATCCCGTTGCAAATATCATTGCACTTCCGGCGCCCTGAATTGCCCTGAAGGCCAAAAGGGCAGATATGTTCCCGGCGAAAGCACACAATACCGAAGCAAAGGAAAACAAAATCATGCCGCACAAAAATATTCTCCTGCGTCCGTAAATGTCGCCTAACCTTCCAAAAGGAACCAGAAAAACCGCCGAGGAAAGAAGATAAACTGTTGCGACCCATCCAAGCAGAACGGCATCAACCTGCATTTCCCGGCCTATAGCAGGCAATGCAAGATTGACGGCAGATCCGGTATAAGGGGTCAGGAAAGAAGCTATTGCAGCCACCAGTAATACCATCCTTTTTTCCGCCTTACCGGTAATTTTGCCGGAACTCATATAGAAGGTTTATTCTCAGAAAAGTTACTCTTTTTGTTTGGTATCTATGATGATTGTAACAGGCCCGCTGTTTATCAACTCTATATCCATAACAGCCCCAAACTCTCCTGTTTCGACTTTTTCCCCGGTATTATCTTCGAGGAAATCAACAAATTTTTCGTACAACGGAATTGCTTTTTCAGGTGGTGCTGCCCTGATATATGACGGGCGGTTGCCTTTTCTGGTTTTGGCATGCAGGGTGAATTGGCTCACAACCATTGCCTGTCCGCCTGCTTCTTTTATATCAAGATTCATAACCCCCTTATCGTCGTCAAAAATACGCAAAAGTGAAATTTTTTTGCTCAGCCATTCAGCATCCTCCACAGTATCTTCATGCTCTATCCCAAGCAATACGACCATCCCATAATTTACAGTGGCTTTCCTTTTGCCTCCTGTTGTTACAGTAGCTTCTTTTACTCGTTGTATTACAGCTCTCATTGCAATTACTATTTGACTTTCGAAATTAATGTAATTGAAATTAGTTTCCAACCTGCATATCAAGGGTTATAATGATTGCATTGCATAAAAGCGTCATTGATAGCAATACCAAACAGTTTCGAATCAATAAAAAAATTGTAACTTGAAGGCTATTGCAGGATAAATTATAAATCCGGCAATTTTTAATCATACGTGTAATGCATGAAGCGCATATAATTTACATGTAAAATCGACCGAAAGTCAAAATATTGTCATGGTAAGATGCATAAGGCCAATTACTTAATAAAAATAATACGTGTATGAAACGAATAATTGTTTTATCTCTGATTTTTGTTTGCGCTGGCAGGTTTGCCGCTACAGAAGAGATCGTTGTAAATCAATGGCTGTTCTCAGGAGACTTTGAGGTCTCAATGCCCGTTTTTTCTGAAACAGAAAACCTGGAAGGAGAAATTTTTACGCCAAAAGATCTGTTTGCTTTTATTCCAAAGGATATATCGGGTTTATATCCGGAAGCTGGAAAAAAATTTGCCTGGAGCGCATCCCACAGCAGTAAATGGGAGAAGGTCAAAGCTGATAAAGAAGGTTTTGCATTGTTGCCCAAAAGCTTTAGCGGTAAGTATCTTACCGGTTATATGGCCTTTTATCTGGAAACCGGGCGATGGACAAAAGGGATGCTGGAAATTACCAGCCGTTACCCCTTTGAAGTTTATATAGATGGTAAAAGCATTGGAACAAAAACCACACGGGAAGAGCCGGAAGATGATCCGGGCAGGTGGTCAGGAGAACTGAAACTGACTACAGGAAACCATCTCGTAATGGTTCGATGCTTCCATTACGGAAGTGAAAAAAATGACTGGTCGTTAAAAGGCGCATTCACTCCGGCAGAATTTGCAGGTGATAACGTTGTTGCTGCCGGGACTTCACCTGTTATGGGTAAAAATATTAATCATGTGCTTGACGGACAAAAAGCAGGGAATGTGATACTTTCTCCTGATGCCGCCAGGTATGCCATACATTACAGTTATACATATCCTCCTGACGGGGACTCGGAGAACTGGACAGAAATCAGAAGAGTATCTGACGGAAGTGTTGTAAAAACATTCCGACATGCCAACATCTCATCCTTTGAATGGGCCCCGGCAGGTGACAGGTTTTCTTTCAGAACTTCAAGGCAGGGTAAAGCTTCCCTGTGGTTATATGACCTTGAGAAAGGGAGTTATTATTCAATTCTTGAAGGAATTGAAAATATGGGTTCATACAAATGGACACCTGACGGCAAACATATAATATTTTCCATAAGTGAAGAACTCTCCGGCAGGAATAGCGACTTTAAAAGGGTGCATGGAATGCGTGACCGCATTCCGGGCTTCCGCAGCAGAAGCTTCCTTTATATCGTTGATGTTGAAACCGGTTTGCGCAAGAGGCTGACCCATGGTTTTCTAACTACATCCCTGCATGATATAAGTCCTGACAACAAAAGGATTGTATTCAGTCAAAGCTGGCCCGATTACCAGGAAAGACCATTTTCAAAACAGAACGTTTATTTGATGGATCTTTCTACCAAAGAAGTCGATACAATATTTAAGGAATTGAGGTGGGGTGTATCTGCCGGTTTTTCGCCAGATGGCAGAAAACTGCTTATGACCGGGGGGCCGTCTGCTTTCGGTGAACTGGGTGAAAATATCCCGGAAGGAATGATTGCAAACAATTATGATACCCAGGCTTATATTTACGATATAGGTACGGGCAGGATCGATCCCATAACCCTGGATTTTGCCCCTTCCGTTTCAGAAGCGTTATGGAACAAACCAGATAACCTGATTTACCTGGTGGCACAGGATGAAGATTACCAGAGACTCTACACTTATAACCCCGGCAACAGGAGTTTTACAACAATTGATACCGGGGTTGACATAACTTCGCGCTTCAGGACTGCAAACAGCGCACTTCAGGCGGTATATACCGGAACCTCCATCTCTGCACCACCTGCAGTTTACAAGATGGATCTGAAAAGCAATCGATTCCGGATCCTTGAAAAACCGGAAGAGGAAAAATACAGGCATGTAAGGTTCGGGGAAAATCAGGACTGGGATTTTATCAGTTCTGACGGATCGACAATAAAAGGCCGAATCTATTATCCGCCAGGTTTTGACAAATCAGAAAAGTACCCTCTGCTTGTTTACTACTATGGCGGCACCACTCCTGTTACCAGGGGTTTTGGGGGACGATACCCCTTCAACCTTTATGCGGCTAACGGATATGTGGTATATGTGCTTCAGCCAAGCGGTGCAATTGGTTTTGGCCAGGAATTCTCGGCAAGACACGTCAATAATTGGGGGGCAACTGTAGCAGATGAAATAATTGAGGGTACAGAAAAATTTCTCAATGCCCATCCTTTTATTGACAAAGAAAGGGTTGGGTGCCTTGGAGCTTCCTATGGCGGATTCATGACAATGCTGTTGCTGACCCGAACCGATATTTTTTCGGCCGCAATGTCTCATGCAGGTATAAGTAATATTGCAAGCTACTGGGGAGAAGGATACTGGGGATATGGTTACAGTGCTGAAGCCAGTGCCGGCAGCTATCCATGGAACAACCGCGAACTTTATGTTGAGAGGAGCCCGTTATATAGCGCTGACAGAATTACCACACCTTTGCTTATGCTTCACGGTGACTCTGACACCAACGTTCCACCGGGCGAGAGCATACAGATGTACGTTGCGCTGAAGATACTTGGGAGTCCGGTTGAACTTGTTAAAGTGGCCGGTGAAGATCATCATATTTTAAAGTATGACAGGCGTATCGACTGGAACAATACTATTCTGGCATGGTTCGACAAATGGTTGAAAAGTGAGCCGGAATGGTGGGAAGAGCAATATCCTGAGAAAAATCTTTAAGGGTATTTTATATACTATGGCAATGAAATGTTTTATTGCCGGCCCCGATCCGTTCTGGTACCTGGAAGAATAAGCAGTGGATGCTGCCTTTGAAAAACACTCCGTAATTTTTTTTACGGAGTGTTTTTGTATCTGATTTTTTATTACTTTTATTTTAGAAAAAAATTAAATTCCCTAAAATAACTTCTGATAATAATTTGCTGTCCTGCTTTGAAAAATATCACCTAAATTTTTTATAAAAACCTATTCCTGAAAAGAATGAGAAAACTACTTATCTTAAAGATTCTGATCTGCCTTGCAGGTCATACTTTGCTGCAAGCGCAGGCAACCCGGATAGATTTTGTTGAATACACCCTTGACAACGGATTACATGTAATCCTTCACAAGGATAATTCAACGCCTGTCGTTGCAGTGACAATGATGTACCATGTGGGTTCTAAAAATGAGAACCCTGAACGAACAGGTTTTGCCCACTTTTTCGAACATCTGATGTTTGAAGGGACCAAACACATTGAAAGGGGTGAATTCGACCGTTATGTTGAAGGAGCAGGGGGGACACTTAACGCATATACCTCCTTCGATTTAACCTACTATTTCGAGCTACTTCCCTCAAACCAGCTTGAACTCGGACTGTGGCTGGAATCCGAAAGACTGCTTCATGCTAAAGTCGATTCGGTTGGCATAGCCACCCAAAAAGATGTGGTAATAGAAGAAATGAAGCAAACACGTGACAATCAGCCTTACGGAAGGCTTTTGGCAGAAACATTAAGCAGGGCTTACACAAAGCATCCATACCGCTGGGACGTGCTGGGCAAGGAAGAGCATATCCGTTATGCGGAGGACCATGAATTCAGTGAATTTCATAGCATGTTTTATGTGCCTGAAAATGCAGTGCTTACAATTGCGGGTGACATTGAAATAGAAGAAACCCGGAAACTGGTTGCAAAATATTTTGCAGATATACCGCGAGGCAGGCATGAGATTTACCGTCCGGAGCCGGTTGAGCCTGTCAGAACAGCCGAAGTGCGCGATACTGTTTACGATAACATCCAGTTGCCTTTGGTTTTACAGGCTTACCACATACCGGCTCAGGGAAGTGATGACTATTATGCAGTTGATATGCTTGCAGCACTGCTTTCCAGAGGTGAAAGTTCGAGGTTGCACCGTTCACTTGTGGACGAGCAGCAGATAGCGATGATGGTTCAGGCCATGCCACTGGGGCTCGAGCATCCCGGACTGGCAATAATTTATGCTATGCCAAATATCGGTACAGATCCGGAAACACTTGAAGCTGCAATAAACAAGGAGCTGGAGAAAGTCCGGAACGAATTAATATCTGAGTTTGAGATGCAAAAAGTAATTAATCAGACTGAGAACAGTTTTGTTAACAGTAACAGGACTATTGCCAGCCGGGCGAACAACCTTGCAACTTATCACACAATTTTCAAAGATGCAAACAGAATAAATACCGAACTCTCAAAATACATGGAGGTTACCCGGGATGATATTCAGAGGGTTGCCAACAGGTATTTCAGGGAGGATAACAGGGTGGTGCTCTATTTCCTGCCTGAACCGGAAAATTAATTATTAACCATTTTTAACCTGACAAAATGAAAAAAATAATACCCCTGATTTTTCTTTTCACTTTAATTTTAACAGTGTCTGCCAATGCACAGATTGATCGCAGCAGACCGCCGGAACCCGGACCCCCTCCGGTCATACATATAGGTGAATATGAAACATTTACAACAGATAACGGAATAAGGGTTATTGTTGTGGAGAACAGGACTGTACCGGTAGTTTCCTTCCAGATTACCCTGGATATTGACAGGATTCTGGAAAAAGATGCCAAAGGATACGTTAGCATGGCCGGTGAGCTTATGAGAACAGGCACCAGTAACAGGACAAAACAGCAGATTGATGAAGAAACAGACTTTCTCGGTGCGACAATAAACACCCACTCAAGGGGAATGTTCGGCTCATCCCTGACCAGGCACGCCGAATCGCTCCTGGATCTTATGTCAGATATTTTGCTGAACCCAACTTTCCCGCAACAAGAACTGGAACGCAGCCTGAGGCAGTCAAAATCTGCCCTTTCAACTGTCCGAACAGATGCTTCATCTATGGTGAACAATGTTTCATCGGTACTGGTTTACGGCAGTGACCATCCGTACGGTGAAATAACAACTGAAGAAACACTTGAAAATATAACAATTGAGAAATGCAGGGAATACTATGAAACCTATTTCAAACCAAATGTTGCATATATGGTAGTTGTAGGTGATATGGACGTTGAGACTGCTGAAGAGCTGATTGACAGGTTTTTTTCCGGTTGGGAGCCGGGTGAAGTGCCTTCTCACAAATATGAAACACCTCAGCCTCCTGATGGGAGAAGAGTGGCATTTGCAAACCGTTCCGGAGCCGTTCAGTCGGTTATCTCAGTAACATACCCCATTCAGCTTACTCCCGGTCATCCTGATGCAATAAGCACCAGTGTGATGAACAGCATTCTGGGAGGGGGTGTTTTTTCGGGAAGGCTAATGCAGAATCTGCGTGAGGACAAGGGTTATACATACGGGGCCAGGTCAAGCATTTCAACTGACCCGCTTGCAGCGCGCTTCAATGCCCGCACAGAGGTTCGCAACTCTGTAACAGACAGTGCGGTAACTGAAATCCTTTACGAAATGGAGCGATTGAGGAACGAGCCTGTTGATGATGAAACAATGGACCTTATTAAGAATTTTATGACGGGAAGTTTTGCCAGGTCACTTGAAAGTCCGCAAACAGTAGCAAATTTTGCGCTCAATATTGAGCGTTATGATTTGCCGGATGATTATTATACCACATATCTTGAAAGGCTTAATAATGTATCGGTCTCTGATGTGCAAAAAATGGCCCGTAGATACCTTCTCCCTGATAACGCCTACATAGTGGTAGGAGGCAACAGGAACGAGGTTGCTGAAACACTGGAGAAATTCAGCATTTCAGGTGACGTGGAATTCTTCGATCCTTTCGGAAACCGGCTTGTTGACACAGGCCAGGCTGTGCCGGAAGGACTTGAGGCCACTGATGTGATCGATAAATACATTGATGCTGTAGGTGGCAGGAGAAATCTTGAAAAAATTGAGGATATAACGATTGAAATGGAAGCTTCAATGCAGGGGATGAGCATCCAAACAGTAACCCACCAGAAAGCACCAAACAAGTATTATTCATCGATGAGCATGAGCGGCAACATTTTGCAGGAGCAAATATTTGACGGTGAGAAAGGTGTTATTAAAATGCCGCAGGGCGAAATGAACCTTGACGATGAGATGATTAAGCAAATGAAGCTGCAGTTTACAATGAATATCGAGCTTTATTATGAAGAAATGGGGTTTGAACTGGAACTTGACGGAATTGAAGCCATTAACGGGGTAAGCGCTTACAAAATAAACATTACCGGACCGGGAAACATTAAAAGAACAGATCATTTTGATGTTGAAACTGGCTTCAGAGTTCAGACTACGGTTACGGAACAGTCCCCTATGGGAGAAATAACACAGATTACCACTTACAGTGATTACAGAACAGTAAACGGATTAAAATTCCCTTTCAGGATGATGCAGCAGGCCGGCCCACAGTCGATAGACATGGAAGTAACAAATATAAAAATTAACCAGGGTCTGTCAGATGAGCTATTCAGTCCGGAATAGGTGAGAACAGGGAAAGAATTGCCCGCTCCAAAGAGGGTGTTTCAAAAGAATGAAACACCCTCTTTTTTGTGTACTTATTATCCGAAAAGATTTCCTGATACTCAATTCCCGGGGGCTTAATTTTTCATTTAATACAGCCTCTTTTAAGTTAGCATAAAAAGCATCAGTTTTCAGGAAGCAGCTTTTTGCCTGTCAGGGAATATTTTCAGAAAAGTTATGAAAACAAGTGCTGATGCGGTAATTCCGAAAATATTTGGATCAAGGTCGAATAAAAGCTTTGTCTCTGTTGCAGTAAGAATAAGGGTAGTCCCTCCACCAGCTATCATTGACCAAAGGGCAGCAACAGAATTCCTTTTTTTCCAGAAAAAAGCAGCAATAACCGGAACAAGCAGTCCGGATACCATAAACGCATAGGAGTACAGCATCAGCTCAAGAACATTCTCCATATAAAGGGCCAGCATTAGGGCAAGAAACCCGATTATGAATGTAAGTGCCTGTGATATTCTTAGTACTGTTTTAGGATCACTTTTGATATTGAAAAATTTATCGAGTATATCAGTAAGAATATTGCCCGAAGCAGCCATCATGCAGCTATCAGCTGTTGACATAATTGCTGAAAAATAGGCTGCCATCATTAATCCCATCAGTCCAACAGGCAATACCGTACGCAACAGAAGCGGAAGGCCCTTTTCCGGATCAAGCTCATCTCCGGCCATATATCCAAGATATTCAAACATTCCGTTTTCAAAGGCAACCCTGGCAAAGAGTCCAAGCACCACTCCCATCATTGCCATAAGCGGCCATTCAAATATTCCGGCAATAAACCATGCCCGCTGCGCCTGCTTTTTGTCTCTCGTGGAATATATTCGCTGGTAAAGTGTCATTCCCACAAACCAGATTGGCAGTATTGTTACAGCCCAGTTTACAATTGTCTGCCAGGCCACATTACGGAATGACATAAATTCCGGACCGATTGTACTCCTGATTGCTTCCATCCCGCCAACTGAACTATATCCTATTGGTATCCCTATGAAAATAAGTCCGCCCATCAGTATTATCCACTGGAAAGTATCGGTATAAATAACAGCCTTGAGACCTCCCATTACTGTATATACAATTGCAATAATACCCATAACGATAAGGGCGGTTGTCATATCAAGTGCCACAAATGTGGCTGAAGCAAGCTTTGCTCCAGCCAGTATCTGTGAGCTTGTGAAGCCTATGTAACCGATTGCTGAAATAAACCCGGCAGTTATTGCAACTTTTGGATTGTAGAAATGCTCGAATATTTGCGGGAAGGTAAACATAGGCTTCTTATCCGACAGTGCCCTGACCCTTGGTATGAGTATCACCGCTGTGAGCCATGCCCCTATCAGTCCGGTAAAAAGCATCCATGAACCGGCAAGGCCCATTATAAAACCAAGTCCACCCAACCCAATTGAAAAGCCTCCGCCCACATCGGTTGCTACAACCGACAAGCCCACGTGGAGAGGACCCATCTTGCGTCCTCCTACAAAAAAATCATCAGGGTTGATATTCCGGATAAGAAAATAGAACCCTATTCCCAGTACAACTATCATGTAAACAATAAAAACCAGTAGATCGACAATATGCATAACATCAAATTATTGATTATTAATTACAAAAATATACAAAAAATTTGATCGTATTAAATATGCTACAAGCCCGGAAGTTTACAAAAAGTTGCCGGGAAAATGAAATATGGGAACCTTTTACAGGCTGATTCGTTTAAGGTAGTTTCTGATCAGAATTATAAAAATCAGGGTATAGCCGGCTGCCAGGAGCACACTGGTCAAAAGGGGAAGCTGATGGGAAACCAGTCCCATAGATTCAAAGGTCAGCATATCGTTACCATCTGTAATAATTTGACTTTCCGATGCAATTGAGAGGAATTCCGGTACAGGTGTCAGGTTTGATATAGCTCTTACAGGGAAATATTGTCTGGCAACAGGGTCGAAAAAACTTCTCAGTACTGGTTCAATCAATATACGCAGAAGAAAAAACATTACAATCGACAATGCAGTCCCTTTCATAAGAATTGCAATAGCCATCCCAATAACCATATAGGCAATTGTTTGCAAAAAATAAACCAGTAAAATGTGAAAATCATTGAAAACCCGGGAGATTGTCATATCAGTACTGAAAAAGAGTCCGAATAACCCTCCTGTTATCAGAACCAGCAGAAAAGAATAAACACCCAGTAAAAGGATAACGGCACCTTTTCCTGCCAGAAGCTGGTCTCGTGTTAACCCGTTTATAATATGCTGCCGGAAAGTATTGTAGGAGAATTCATTACAGGTAAGCATTATTATTATAAATACAAGTAAAATATTAAACCAGCTTGCAAACCAGGCAACTGTTTGCCAAACATACGGGAAAGCAAACAAATTTCGTGGATTGAACCCGGGTATCTCAATGTTTATTCTGGAGGCAAGAAAAACAACTGCTAAAAAAAAGAACAAATGTAGACCTGCCAGAACCCTGAAGGATTTGTACTTTAAAATTTTTATCAATTCTATGCCTAAAAGACTTGTCCGCATCTCTTTATTATTAGTTAGAGGTTCCGGGAGATTTAACAAGTTCAAGGAAATGTGATTCCAGACTGATTTTCTTTTCTTCGAGCCTGGAAAGGACAATCCCCTGCTGCATCAGGTAACGGTTAACCTTTGCAGTTGTAATTCCTTCCTTCAGGATAGCTGTAACAAATTCTTCGCCCGGTGTGACATTTTTGGCAATTGCAGATGAAATAAGTACCTGATAAAGTTTATTATTGTCTTCCGAAGCAAGCAGAACTTTTGTTTCTTTTCCAGGCAGTTCAGTCACGGGACATTCAGCGAGTAATTTCCCGTCTTTGAGTACTGCTACATGGGTGCAAACTTTCTCAACTTCTGCCAGTATGTGACTGGCCATTATAATTGTTTTCCCTTTTTCTCTTTCGTTGATTATGATCTCCCTGATTTCAGCTATTCCCTGTGGATCCATCCCGTTTGCAGGTTCGTCAAGCACGAGTACCTCAGGATCTCCCAGCAATACTGACGCAATAGCCATTCTTTGCTTCATGCCAAGAGAAAGTGTCTTGAACCCGGTATTTTTTCTGTGATGCAGGTTTACAGATTTTAGCACACGGTCTATCCCTCCAGGAAGGATATTCTTGATTTTGGCGATAATTTTCAGGTTGTCTTCAAGATTTAGATATGGGTAAAAATAGGGGACTTCAATCAGGGCTCCAATCTTTTTTTTCCTTGCTTCCGCAGGAGGTATTCTCCCCCCGAACCATGAATATTTACCATCCTGCGAATTGATCAGGCCCATTACTATTGCAAGGGTGGTAGTTTTTCCGCTTCCGTTCGGGCCCAGAATACCATAAACCTCGCCCCTGTTAACCCTGAAGGAGAGGCCATCTACTGCACATATTCTTCCAAAATACTTTTTTATGGCGTTAACTTCGAGAATTGCACCCACAATTAATAACCTTTAAGATGAAGACGACTGTCATCTGATAAAGTTACAAAAAGGTGCAGATAATCAGTTACCGAATTCAGAAATAAATTTAATCCGCATCAGTCTGATATCCTCTTCAGAATAATCATCTTCCCCAAGCTCATTTAGAGCTTCCTCAACGGATTCCGATTCAGCCTCATCCCGGAAATATTCAAAAACTTCCTGCTGACGCTCTTCATCTATTACATTATCAATATAATAATTCAGATTAACTTTGGTTCCGGAATTTACTATGGCCTCTATTTCAGAAAGTAATTCGCCAATTTCAAGATTTTTGGCAGCTGCTATATCCTCCAGCATCATTTTCCTGTCAATCGCCTGAATAATTGACACTTTCAAACCGGACTTGTTTACCACCGATTTTACTATCATATCCTGCGGACGCTCTATTTCCTTCTCCTCAACATATGCGGAGATTACTTCTGCAAAATCCTTACCGTATTTTTTCGCCTTGCCTGCACCAACACCTGTTATATTTTGCATTTCTTCCAGGTTAACAGGATATTGCAGGGCCATATCCTCAAGTGACGAATCCTGAAATATAACAAACGGGGGAAGGTTTTTTCTTTTCGATATCTTTTTTCTCAGATCTTTAAGTACCTCCAGTAGTTCCAGATCAACAGTACTGGTTCTCGAACCATTGTTTCCTTCAAGATCATCAGATTCCGATTCATCATAATCATGATCTTTTGTCAATGTTATGGAATAAGGGTTGTCCAGAAATTTATATCCTTCCTCTGTAACTTTTAACAATCCGTAATTTTCAATTTCCTTTACCAGTAATTTGGAAATCATAGCCTGGCGGATAACAGCATTCCAGAACTTCTCATCGTTCTCTCCTCCTTCACCAAACAGCGGGAGCTCATCATGTTTGTATGTTTGAACAGACCTCGTGGAGTTCCCTGCTATAACAGCTGCTATATGGTCAGCTTTGAACTTCTCATTTACAGCCACAACAGTATTGAGTACCAAAGTAAGATAATCTTTCCCTTCGAATTGAACTTTCGGATGGAGGCAATTATCGCAATTCTCACAATTATCTTCACCATACTCCTCCCCAAAGTAATGCAGCAGTTGTTTTCTGCGGCAAACGGACGACTCGGCATATGAAACTGTTTCAAGGAGAAGCTGCCTTCCTATTTCCTGTTCTGCAACATGTTTATTCTGCATGAACTTTTCCAGCTTCTGTATATCCTTATAACTGTAAAAAGTAATGCATCTGCCTTCTCCGCCGTCCCTTCCGGCACGTCCTGTCTCCTGATAGTAACCTTCAAGACTTTTCGGAATATCGTAATGTATTACAAAACGAACATCAGGTTTGTCAATTCCCATACCAAAAGCAATAGTTGCAACTATCACATCTACATCTTCCATAAGGAATTTATCCTGATTTGCTGAACGTGTTGCCGAATCCATCCCGGCATGATAGGGTAATGCTTTAATACCATTAATCAAGAGGGTTTCTGCCATTTCCTCAACTTTCTTACGGCTCAGGCAATAAACTATCCCTGATTTACCCTGGTTGTTCTTGATAAACTTTATAATCTCTTTAACGGAATTTGCTTTTGGCCTGACCTCATAATAGAGGTTTGGCCTGTTAAATGATGATTTGAAAACATCGGCATCAAGCATGCCGAGGTTTTTCTGTATGTCGTGCTGCACTTTCGGAGTTGCGGTTGCTGTAAGGGCTATTACAGGTGCCTCACCTATTTCATTAATAATTGCCCTGATACGGCGGTATTCCGGCCTGAAGTCGTGTCCCCACTCCGAGATACAGTGAGCCTCATCAATAGCATAAAAAGATACATTTATATGTCTCAGGAATTCAATATTATCTTGTTTGGTGAGGGATTCCGGTGCCACATAAAGCATTTTTGTCTTTCCGCCCAATACGTCTTCCTTAACCTTTTGTATGGCTACCTTTGTTAATGATGAGTTAAGAAAATGAGCCACCCCGTCTTCCGAACTGAAAGCTCTTATTGCATCAACCTGATTTTTCATAAGGGCAATAAGGGGTGAAATTATAATGGCTGTTCCTTCCATTATGATTGCAGGCAGCTGGTAGCAAAGTGATTTGCCTCCTCCGGTAGGCATCAGCACGAAAGTGTGATTGCCTGACAATACATTTTTAATTACCTCTTCCTGGTTACCTTTGAACTTGGTAAAACCAAAATAATTCTTAAGGTAGTCAGACAAAGAAGTTTTTGTCTCTACTTTAATCATTTTACATTTCCATTAATTTCGCTTCCGTCAGCAAAAAATGTGCAAATAATTGAATTTGTTTTTTTTTTTACACCAATGCGGGATAATTAAAAGTAAATATATAAAATTTGCACATTAAAATAAAATTAGAAAGGCACATATATAAATATAATAATTGAAAAAACCAAATTTAAAGACTGATATTTTTGTTTTTTTTATTGTATATTTTTGTTTTTTAAAAAATCAGAACTGCCCCGGGTGTTCCCGGGCTGACTAATAGAATGAAACCGGGCAAAAATGAAAACATCAGAAGAGATTCTCAGTATAGCCAAAAGAACAATTTTTACAGAATCACAAGCTATAAGTAATCTATCCTCACAGATTGACCATGATTTTGCAAAAGCTGTACAAATAATCTACAAAAGCAAGGGAAGAGTGATTGTTACCGGTATTGGTAAAAGTGCCATAATAGCCGGCAAGATTACAGCAACGCTCAATTCTACCGGAACCCCTGCTATTTTCATGCATGCAGCAGATGCAATACACGGGGATCTTGGGATAATCAGGAGCGAGGACATACTTATTTGCATTTCCAAAAGCGGGAATACTCCAGAAATTAAAGTACTTGTGCCTCTAATCAAAAATATGGGCAACACCATAATCGGCATGGTATCGGAAACCGGTTCCTACCTTGCACAAAAAGCCGATCTTGTTTTAAAAGCACACGTAGAAAAAGAAGCCTGTCCGAACAACCTTGCGCCAACATCAAGCACAACAGCTCAAATGGTAATAGGCGATGCCCTGGCAGTATGCCTTCTTGAATGCAGGGGATTTTCCGAAAAAGATTTTGCAAAATTCCACCCCGGGGGACAATTGGGGAAAAAACTCTATATGAGGGTGGGTGATTTTTATCTTGAAGGGAAACTGCCTAAAGTCCGCATGGATGACACTATAAAGAAGGTTATTCTTGAAATATCGTCAAAGCGACTTGGCGCCACTGCAGTGCTCGATGAGAAAGGAGAGCTTACAGGTATTATCACAGACGGGGATTTACGCCGCATGATTGAAAAACATGTGTCTCTTGAAAACCTTACAGCCCGCCAAATAATGTCACCAAATCCAAAAACTATAGATTATAATGCCCTCGCAGTTGATGCTTTTGAAAGGATGAAACAAAACAATATTACACAGCTTCTCGTTTTAAAAAACTGCAGATATATCGGAATAATCCATATTCATGATATTTTGAAGGAAGGAATTGTATAACAGGATAATCATAAATTTATGTCGGCAACGGAACAACAGGAAATGACTTTTCTGGAGCATCTTGAAGCACTGCGCTGGCATCTGGTACGCTCAATACTTGCCGTTGCATTAATTGCAATTGGAGCATTTATTTTCAAAGACTTTATTTTCAGCCAGATCCTTATTGCTCCTAAAACACCCGATTTTATAACAAACCGTACATTGTGCAGTCTTGGCAATCTGCTCGGGATAAAGGCGCTCTGCATAAACTCTGAGCCGTTTCAGTTAATTAATATTAATATGGCGGGACAGTTCACCACTCACATAATGGTATCCTTTTTTGTTGGCATCATCCTGGCTTTTCCTTACCTGGTCTTTGAAATGTGGAGGTTTATCAGTCCTGCACTCTATGATAAGGAGAAAAAATATGCCCGTGGGGGGGTGTTTTACGTGTCGATCCTGTTTCTTATGGGAATAGTTTTTGCATATTTTGTAATAATACCACTGTCTGTGCATTTCCTTGGTTCATATTCGGTAAGCCATGAAGTGATCAACCAGATTAACCTTATCTCTTACATTACTACTGTAAGCTCCATCGCTCTTGCTGCAGGACTGATTTTTGAGTTACCTATCCTCATTTTTGTGCTATCAAAGTTGGGACTGGTAACACCCGAATTTCTCAAAAAATACCGCCGCCATGCACTTGTACTTGTACTGGCACTTTCTGCAATAATTACCCCGCCAGATGTGTTCAGCCAGATACTGGTTGCATTTCCCTTAATGTTCCTTTATGAAATTGGTATAAGAATATCCCGCAAAATTGTGGCTGAACAGAATACAGTAATATCAAAAAGTGATGTTGAATAATTCTTTTCCGATTGGCAGCAGGATATAAAATGCATATTTTCAACCCGCTTAAACACTTAAATATCTATCATGCATAATACAGAAAATAAAATGATCCTGAGGACTGAAAACCTGGTCAAGAAATACCGCAAACGCACAGTTGTAAATAATGTTTCTTTCAGGGTGGAGGAAGGAGAGATTGCCGGACTGCTGGGTCCGAATGGTGCCGGGAAAACCACATCTTTTTACATGATTGTAGGACTAATAAGACCAAACGAGGGCAAAATATTTCTTAACAATGTGGATATAACACATGAGCCGGTTTACAAAAGAGCCCAGAAGGGGATTGGATACCTACCGCAGGAGCCATCCATTTTCAGACAGTTAAGTGTAGAAGACAATATAAGGGCAATACTGGAAATGTCTGATATGTCCAAAAGTGAACAAAAAGAAAGGCTGGAGATTTTGCTTGATGAATTCGGACTGCAGCAAATAAGGAAAAGCAAGGGGATACAGCTTTCGGGTGGTGAAAGAAGGAGGACAGAAATTGCACGCTCCCTTGCGCTTAAACCTAAGTTTATTTTGCTTGACGAGCCCTTTGCCGGAGTAGATCCAATAGCCGTGGAAGATATCCAG
Source organism: Bacteroidota bacterium (assembly GCA_003551495.1). Classification (GTDB taxonomy): domain Bacteria; phylum Bacteroidota; class Bacteroidia; order Bacteroidales; family PUMT01; genus PUMT01. The sequence continues at coordinate 76,058 of PUMT01000231.1, read as the reverse complement.
CAAATTGTTTTGACACTAAAGAAGAAGAATATCGGGATTATCATAACAGACCATAACGTACATGAAACCCTTTCAATAACCGACCGTGCCTATCTGCTTTTTGAGGGGAAAATCCTGAAATACGGAAATGCTGAAGAGCTGGCACAGGACGAGCAGGTAAGAAAACTTTACCTGGGACAAAGCTTCGAACTGAGACGTTAAGGATCTGATTAAAATGCTTTTATATTTTTTCAGCGAAGTGGACTGGTTTGTTGAAAATTTTAATATCTTTGCGCAGAATTTTCCGGGCGGATGTGGCGTAATTGGTAGCCGCGCCAGACTTAGGATCTGGTGCCTCACGGCGTGGGGGTTCGAGTCCCTCCATCCGCACACTAAATTACAAAACCGCTGAACTTTCGGACAGGCAACCGGCAGTTTTGCGGTTTTAAATTTTTAAACATTAGTTTTTACCGGTGATATTTAACCCAGGCTTTTGAAAAAGAAAGTATTTTTTTAACCGCAACTGAAAAACCCATAAAAAATACCTATGAACATAACCAGGGAGACAAAAGATGACCTCAATGCCATAATAAAGGTTGAAGTAAAAAAAGAGGATTATGAACAGCAGGTCAATGAAAAACTGAAAGAATACAAAAAGAACGCAAGATTTGACGGTTTCAGACCGGGAATGGCACCTATGGGGTTGATAAGGCGTTTGTACCGGAAGCCACTCTTGCTGGAAGAGATCAACAGGATTGTATCGGAGTCTCTTACCCGCTATATTAAGGATGAGGAACTCAATATTCTGGGAGAGCCACTTCCAAATAAAGAGTTGCAGGAAACACCCGATTTTGACAACCAGGAAGATTTTGAATTTGTTTTTGATATTGCAATTGCCCCCGATTTTGAAGTAAACATTTCAAAGAGAGACAAATTGCCATATTATGAGATTGATGTGGATGATGAAATGCTCGACAAGTATGCGGATAGCTATGCAAATCGTTTCGGTGAATCCGTTGAAGTTCAGGAAGTGGGCGATAATGACATCATTACCGCATCTCTTACACAGATAAGCGAAAACGGGGAGCCGGCCGAAGGTGGGATACAAACTGAAGACTCAACACTTTCCGTTTCAGTTATAAAAGATGAAGATATCAAAAAGGAAATTGCAGGTTCCAAAACAGGTGATATTTTGACAATTGACCTGAGAAAAGCTTATCCCAACGACACGGAGCTATCAAAGATTCTTAATACTGACAAGGAAAAAATTGAGAATATACAACTCCATTTCCAGCTTAAAATAAATTCGGTATCACGGTGGGAAAAGGCAGAAATAAATCAGGAGCTCTTTGACAAGGCTTTTGGAGAAGGCAAAGTAAAATCTGAAGAAGAATTCAGAAAGAGGATAGCAGATGAGATCTCTTTTCATTACAGCCGCCAAAGTGATTATAAGTTGCTTGTTGACTTCCGAGAAAAAATGATTAACAAAACAAAATTTGATCTGCCTGAAGATTTTCTCAAAAGATGGCTGCTTGAATCAAATGAAAAAAAGATTACTGAGGAACAACTTGAAAAGGAATTTCCGGAATTTGTAAAGGGTTTGAGATGGCAGCTTATTCAGGACAAGATTATTGGCAAATTCGGACTTAAGGTAGAGAAAGAGGAGGTTGAGGATCTTGCAAAGGAACATTTAAAGATGCAGTTCAGGCAGTATGGCATGACTGATATTGGTGACGAGCATTTGGATAATTATGCTGCCGAAATGCTTAAAAAAGAAGATGAAAGAAGGAAGCTTTACGAACAAAAATTCCAGGAAAAGATCATTGAACTTGTAAAAAATTCTGTAAATCTCAACCCCAAAAAATTGAAGGAAGAAGAGTTTGCCGGATTGTTCCGGGATGAATAACGCACCTTTTAAAAACCCCGGTACTAATAAAATTCACCTTTTCAATTTGTGCAATTGAGGTATAATTTTTCTAAATTTACATAGACTAACCAAACACTATTACAAGATGCATTCAAATGATGAATTCCGCAAATATGCAACTTCCGGTGGACTTAGTGGTTCCAGGATTGACAGCTACAAAAAAATTGTAAGCAGCTATATCTCTCCGACAATAATTGAGGAGCGCCAGCTTAATATAGCAACAATGGATGTTTTCTCAAGGCTGATGATGGACAGGATTATATTCCTGGGATTGCCGATTGATGATTATGTTGCCAATATCGTGCAAGCCCAGCTTCTGTTCCTTGAATCGTCAGATCCATCGAAGGATATCCAGATCTACATAAACAGTCCGGGTGGCTCAGTTCATGCAGGCCTTGGAATATACGACACCATGCAATACATCAGTTCGGATATCACAACGATATGCACCGGTGTTGCAGCATCAATGTCTGCAATTTTGCTTGCAGCAGGCACAAAAGGTAAGCGTTCAGGATTAAAGCATTCAAGGATAATGATACACCAGCCAATGGGGGGCGCACAGGGGCCTATTGCAGATATCGAGATCACCGTGCGCGAGATCCAGAAACTCAAAAATGAGCTTTATGAGATTATATCCTCTCATACCGGCAACACTGTTAAAAAGGTTGAAAAAGATGCTGACCGCGATTTTTGGATGACTGCTGAAGAAGCAAAAGGGTACGGAATGATAGATGAAGTGCTAGTCAGAAAATAGGGAAAATAGGATTTAACCGTTTTTGCCGGTTCATTTAAGTAAAAACCCGACAAATATGCAAATGAACAAATCCCACCTGAAAGCTTTGCTTGTTGATGCAGGCAGCAGTTTTTACAGGACAGTCCGTTACGAACTCGGAAACTTCTGGGGCCCTGTCGATCTTGGTGCTCACCTTTCTAAAAAACATGACAGCCTTAACATTGGTACAGGACTGCTTGCCGGAAGTATCTTCCCTGGCTCTAACCGTCTGTTTTTTACCGGTTTCAGTCCATGCTGGCACGGTTTTTACGTATCTTCAATGGGTGGTGCCGGACTTGTTTTCGATAATCTCGGTATTAACCTGCTCTCTTTAACTGGCAGGGCAAGAACACCATCAATCCTTTACCTGAACAGAACCCACGGGGAAGAGATTGAGGTTGAGCTTCACCCCGTAGATCTTTCAAAAATATGGGAAGAAGGTAAAAAAGGTGTTTATGGGCTCATGGAACACTGTTTATCCATTTTCTCTCACAGATATGAAAAAGACCCGAGGATTATTGCAACCGGACCGGCATCCTTGTACAGCGATTTTGGTGCCATAGGCTCTGTCCCTGTAATCAGGGGGAAACTGACCCATGCCGACACCTGGGCGGGCAGGGGCGGTTTTGGAACAAAAATGCTTAAGATCCATGGAATTGCAGCTATTATTTACGGCGGCACTTTTGTTGATGAAGATTTTCGTGATCGCAGCGTAGCCGATTCCTGGTTCCAGGATCACTACCAGAAAAAAATGGCTGCAAAAGATATTGAAGCAACCACCAAGTACAGGTTTGACCCTGCATTTAACACAGGCGGAACATTCGGCGTAAATTATACAACAGTAAAAGACAATATTATAGCATTCAATTACCGTACAATTTACTGGTCAAATAAAGAGCGTCAGGAACTTCACGAAAAATTCATCGTTAACCATTACCTTAAGCAATTCAATGAAGAAACGATCAAGAAGAAGCAGCAAAAGAACTGCGGGGAGCCCTGTGTTGCAGTTTGCAAAAAATTAAACAACGAATTCAAAAAAGATTTTGAGCCTTACCAAACAATGGGGCCTCTATGCGGAATATTTGACCAGAGAGCTGCAGAACTGCTTAACCGCAGGGCTGATACTCTTGGGTTTGATGCTATAAGTATTGGCGGGGTGCTGTCATGGCTCTTGGAGTGCCTTCATGAAAATTTTATAGAACCTGAGGAACTGGGAGTAAGCAATAAGCCTGTTTTTTCACCTGAGAATTTCAATCTTGAAAAAGATTCAATGCATAACGCCCGGCTTGGTATTGAGCTGCTTGAACAAATTGTAAATGAAAACGGAAAGATAAACCTTAGGGAAGGGGCCAGAAAATTTGCCCGTAAAATGGCTCGCTCCTCCAACAGGAGAATAATGGATATTTTCATTCACAACGGCTTTGCAAGACATGGATGGATGGTGCCCAACCAGTACTGGACACCGGGCGTACTTTCTCCCATGAGTATAATGGGGAAATACTATATGAATTACGGAAAAGATTTCATTGAACCCCGTGAACTGGGAAGGGAAAACGCCAGGCGAATGTTAAGGGAACTGATGATTGACAATATGGGGTTCTGCCGTTTCCACAGAGCATGGGCAGAAGAAATACTTCCGGATATAGTAGACAAGCTTTTTGGTAACAAGAAAAGTTTTCTCCGTTCCATAAAGCTCACAGCAAGCAGAATTCACAGCAGAAACGCATCAGTGTTCTGGGAGTCGGAAAGAAATATGGATTTTGTATCAACCTTTTTAAATAAGAAAAAAGAGGAGGGAGAAAACAATACTTCCCTTAACCAATGGTGCGAAAAATTTGAAAAAAACAAACAGGAAGCAGCACTTGAATTCTGGTATGAAATACACAAAGGTGCCCATGAAGTATTGAGGGAATTTTAATACACGGGAATAATTGTTGATAACTGTTTCTGTTTTTGGTTAATATTTTCGATATTTGCATTCCGTTTGAAAAAATTGATTATTTTTCAACTATTGTAAAATAAAGAGACTATACCCTTCAGGTTTACCGTTTTATCATGATGGCTGTAATGCTGAAAAATTGTAATTAATGGAAAAGTGTTCATTCTGCGGCAAAAGCAAAAAGGAGTCAAAGCTTCTGATTGCAGGTATTTCGGGGCAAATATGCGATAGTTGTGCCGAACAGGCTTATAACATAGTGCTTGAGGAAATCAAGTCAAAAAGTGAATTTGACCTGCAGCATATAAAACTCCTTAAGCCTGCGGAAATAAAAGCATTTCTTGATCAGTACGTAATTGGACAGGAAGAGGCCAAGAAATTTTTGTCAGTTGCAGTATACAACCATTATAAAAGGCTTACACAAAAACCCCAAAAAAGCAAAAAAGACGATGTTGAAATTGAAAAATCAAACATTATACTTGTTGGGGAAACCGGTACAGGGAAAACTTTGCTTGCACGTACCATTGCACTAATGCTTCAGGTACCTTTCACAATTGTTGATGCAACTGTTTTAACCGAAGCAGGTTATGTGGGAGAGGATATTGAAAGTGTGCTTACACGGTTATTGCAGGCTTCTGATTACAATCTTGAAGCAGCTGAAAGGGGTATTGTTTTTATTGACGAAATTGATAAAATAGCTCGCAAAAGTGATAACCCTTCAATAACCAGAGATGTTAGCGGTGAAGGAGTTCAGCAGGGACTGCTCAAGTTGCTGGAAGGATCCGTTGTTAATGTGCCTCCACAGGGAGGAAGAAAACACCCCGACCAGAAAATGATAGCTGTAAATACAAAAAACATCCTTTTCATCTGCGGAGGTGCCTTTGACGGTATTGAGAAAAAAATTGCGCAGCGTCTTAACACAAAGGTAGTAGGTTACACTGCATCAACTATATCAGAAAATATTGACAGGGACAATCTTCTTCAATATATTGCTCCACAGGATTTGAAAGCATACGGTCTTATTCCTGAAATTATCGGCAGGCTGCCGGTACTCACACATCTGGATCCTCTTGACAGTAATGCCCTCAGGGCTATCCTGACCGAGCCTAAAAATTCGATCATTAAACAGTATATTAAATTACTGAAGATGGACGGAATAAAATTGCATTTTGATGAGGAGGTTCTTGAATATATAGTTGACAAAGCCATTGAGTTTAAGCTGGGTGCCAGGGGGTTGCGATCTATTTGTGAAGCTATTATGATAGACCCGATGTTTGAATTGCCTTCAGGAAAGGCAAAAGAACTAAGCATTGATATTAAGTATGCAAAGAAAAAAATTGAGAAGGTTAATTTTAAAAAGCTCAAGGTTGCCTGAAATATGGTGAGAACTCCCCTGTCCTTTCCTGAACAATATTCACAAGAGTATTCACATATTTACCATATCAATCAATGTTTGTGACCCCCAAAAAAGGACTTGGTCAACATTTTTTAACGGATAAAAATATTGCCGGGAAAATAGTTGACAGCCTGAGTCTTGAAGGTTATTCCAAAATAATTGAAGTTGGTCCGGGTACCGGTATTCTTACTTCGATAATGCTAAATAAGGGATTGGATGTTTATGCAGTAGAAATTGACCGGGAGGCCGTAAGCTATTTAAAAAAACATTTACCTTCACTGAAAGGGAAAATATTTCATGAAGATTTTCTTCGTTTTCCTTTGTCTGAAAAATTTAATGAACCAGTTGCAGTAGCAGGTAATTTCCCTTACAATATTTCCAGCCAGATTTTATTCAGGATTCTTGAAAACAGAAATCTGATAAGAGAAGTGGTTTGTATGTTGCAAAAGGAGGTTGCGGTTCGTATAGCCGAATCTCCGGGCAACAAGATCTATGGTATTACAAGTGTATTGCTTCAGGCATTTTACAATATTGAATACCTTTTCACCGTAACTGAAAAATCATTTTACCCCCCACCGGCAGTTAAATCTGCTGTAATAAAATTATCCAGAAATAATACTGAAAAACTTGAATGTGACGAAAAACTGTTTTTCATTATCGTTAAAGCCGCTTTTAACCGGAGAAGGAAAACCCTTCGCAACTCACTCAAAAGATTCCTGCCACAGACTTCAATTAGCAGCGACATACTGGATAAACGACCGGAGCAACTAGGTGTTAATGATTTTGTTATGCTAACAAATATGGTTGAAGGCGGCAGGAGTTAACACGTATTTTTGATTGCAAAAAGTACCTTTTAAAATGTTGTGGCTATTGCTTCAACAGGATTCAATCGGGAAGCTGAATATGCAGGGGCATATCCTGATACCACACCGATCACGGCAGAGACTGTCAGTCCCAGAACAATATTCCCGGGTGTAAGTGTAATCGAAAATTCAGATAAATAGCTTACAATCTGTGTTCCTGCGAAAACCAGAACCAGTCCAAGCAACCCACCGGCAACAGCCAGCAAAACCGATTCGTAAAGGAACTGAAGCAAAATGAAATAGTTTTTTGCTCCCAGGGCCTTTTGAATGCCGATAATTTTGGTTCTCTCCTTTACCGAAACAAACATGATATTTGCTATGCCAAACCCCCCGACAAGAATTGAAAACCCTCCAATTATCCATCCACCAATATTTATCATCCTGAAAATCGGTTCTATCACATTCTGTGTTATGAGCGTTGCCTGATTTAGTGCGAAATCATCCGCATCTGCAGGTTTAAGCCGCCTGACAGACCTGATTATTGTACGCAGCTCATCTATAAGTTCCTGATTGGTTACACCGGCTTTTGACTTAACCATAATCATGGGGTTAAGCCTGTTGCTTCTTATATTGTAAATATTTCGCGCAAAATTCAAAGGCAGTAAAATTAATTCGTCCAGGCTGTCGCCACCGAAAAAATCAGTGCCTTCGGGTTCAGCAACACCAATAACAGTAACAGGCCTGCCCCTCAGACGGAAGGTCGAACCTACCGGATCATTGCCGGGATAAAGCTGCTGAGCTATTTCATGACCTATTATTGCAACATTTCTGCCTGTTTCGGACTCGAATTGAGTAAAATACCTCCCGGAGGCAAGTTCCAGATACCTTACCTGATCGAAATCATGAGAATTAGCCCAAATGCCAACTCTGTCCAATGAATTACCGTTTGATGTAACACTGGCTGAAGTTGATACAGAGAAAACAACAGCTGATGAAACCTGTGATCGCCGGATAATGCCCTGGTAATCCCTGAGATCGGGAACAGGTCTTCGCATGTAGGTCCACCATGCATAGTCAGGATCGAAGTCCCATGGAAATTTTTGTATATAAATCACATCGTCACCGAGAGAAGCCAGGCTTTCGCGAATATTGCGCTCAAGGGAGTCAACTATTGTAAAGACTGATATAATGGCAAAAATTCCTATTGTTATGCCCAGAAGAGACAGAAAAGTGCGCAACTTGTTTGCCATAACTGAACCATAGGCAAACAGTATACTTTCCCTGAAAAGTTTAATGAATATCAGCATTATTTCACAATCGAACTATTTATGAAGCAAATATGGTTATTTTTTTGAAAAATTATTGTCGTGTAAAAAAAAACCTGCAACATTACTTACTTTTCCAATTAACAAAAAAAAATAAAAATTATTGTTTAGCCTGCTATTTTACGGGGATATGCGAAATTTTTAGGCAACTTTTTAATAACTTTGCATAATCTAATAATCATCTGAATATGAATGGATTAAAAATAACCACAGCCTTTATTTCGGTATACAACAAAAACGGAATTACTGAGCTTGCTAAAGAACTTGAAAAATGCTCAATAAAAATTGTATCTACGGGTGGTACAGCAGATCATATTGAAAAGAGCGGAATCAATGTTATAAGAGCGGAATCAATTACAGGTTATCCCTCAATACTTGGAGGACGTGTTAAAACCCTTCATCCAAAAATATTTGGTGGTATCCTTTCACGGCTGAACAATGATTCTGATGAAAAAGAGCTGAAAAAGTATGCCATTCCCAAAATTGACCTGGTTGTAGTCGACCTGTATCCTTTCGAACAGACTGTCAGATCGGGGGGAAAAGATGATGATATTATTGAAAAAATTGATATTGGGGGGATCTCTCTTATCAGGGCTGCCGCCAAAAATTTTGAAGATACTGTAATCATATCACATTCCGGACAATACCCGGAACTTAAAGATATATTAACCCTGAAAAAAGGTGAAACTGCAATTGATGAACGCAAAAAATTTGCTGCTGAAGCATTCAGTATAAGCTCTCATTACGATACAGCAATTTTCAACTATTTTAATTCCTCTTTTCAGCTTCCAGTTTATAAAGAGAGCTTTACAGATGGCAGGCAATTAAGATACGGCGAAAACCCTCATCAAAAAGCATGGTTTTTCAGCGACCAGGATAGCGCATTCGAACAGTTGCACGGTAAGGAAATATCCTACAACAACCTTCTTGACATTGATGCTGCTGTATCGCTTATTGAAGAGTTCAAAAAGAATACATTTGCTGTAATAAAACACAACAATGCATGCGGGGTCGCATCGCGGGGTGATCTGACAGCAGCCTGGAGTGACGCTCTTGGAGGTGATCCGGTTTCTGCTTTCGGCGGAATTATTGCAACAAATTCCAGGGTTGATCAGGAAACTGCAAAAGAAATCAACAAGCTTTTTTTTGAAATTATTATTGCCCCTTCATATGATCCTGCTGCCCTGAATATTTTAAAAGAGAAAAAGAACCGTATTATTTTATTAAAAAAAGAGCTACATTTACCTCCCCGTCATGCAAGATCTGTTCTGAACGGAATCTTGATGCAGGAAAGGGACCTTAAAACTGAAACAGCTGAAGATTTGACAGTTGTAACCACCCTTCCCCCAACAGGGAGGGAACTGACAGACTTGTTGTTTGCAAACATTATTGTCAAGCATTCAAAATCAAATGCCATTGTGCTGGCGAAAAATGAACAACTTGTCGGAGTGGGTGCAGGACAAACTTCCAGGGTAGATGCATTAAAGCAGGCTATTGCCAAAGCTAATTCACTTGGATTTGACCTTAACGGGGCAGTTATGGCGTCAGATGCATTTTTCCCTTTTGCAGATTCGGTTGAAATTGCCGGTAACGCCGGAATAACTGCAGTAATTCAGCCAGGAGGTTCTGTAAGGGACAACGATTCAATTAACTTCTGTAACAAAAACAATATGAAAATGGTATTTACAGGAGTAAGGCATTTTAAACATTAATTAAACTGTTTATGAACCAAAATAAAAAAACTTAAGATGGGATTGTCTTCTTTCTTTACGCAGGAACTGGCTATTGATCTGGGAACGGCCAATACGATAATAATCAATAATGATAAAATAGTTGTTGACGAACCGTCTATCGTTGCAATTGACCAGAAAACAGGCAAACTGATTGCAGTTGGCGACAAGGCAAGACAAATGCATGGTAAAACACATGAAAACATAAAAACAATCCGCCCTCTTCGCGACGGTGTTATTGCAGATTTTAACGCGGCTGAACTGATGATCCGCGGGATGATAAAAATGATAAACAGCAAGCCCAGGTTATTTACCCCTTCTTTGAGAATGGTTGTTTGCATCCCTTCAGGAAGTACGGAAGTTGAAGTGCGGGCAGTAAGAGATTCCTCAGAACATGCGGGAGGAAGGGATGTGTTCCTGATACATGAGCCTATGGCAGCTGCAATTGGTATCGGGATTGATGTGGAAGCTCCGCACGGCAGTATGATAGTTGATGTTGGGGGAGGAACCACAGAAATTGCTGTAATTGCCCTTGGGGGTATTGTATGCAATGAGTCAATCCGTATCGCTGGAGACGGATTCACTGCCGACATTCAGTCCTATATGAGGCAGCAACACAATATTAAGATAGGGGAAAGAACTGCAGAAAATATAAAAATATGCGTAGGTTCTGCACTTCCCGATATAGATAGCCCCCCTGAAGACTATATAGTTCGCGGCCCGAACCTGATGACAGCAATGCCGGTTGAAATGCCCATCTCATATCAGGAGATAGCTCACTGCCTTGATAAGTCAATTTCAAAAATTGAATCTGCAATTCTGACAGTTCTTGAACAAACACCGCCGGAACTTTATGCAGACATTGTAAACAAAGGAATTAACATTGCAGGGGGGGGAGCACTTTTGAGAGGCATTGACAAGCGGCTCTCTGATAAAATAAATATCCCGTTCCATATTGCTGAAGATCCGATGCATGCAGTTGCCAGGGGTACTGCAATAGCTTTGAAAAATGCCGAAAACTTTTCGTTTTTGATGAGGTAGATGTGAAATGATATCAGGCAAATAAAAAATGCAGAATTTAATCAGGTTCATACTGAAGTACCATTTTATACTGTTGTTTGTTCTGATCCAATCACTCTCACTTACATTGATGTTTCAGCACAATTACTATCAGAAGAGCCTGGCGGTTAATACGGTCAGGAACATTAAAGGCTACATAAACGGCCGTATCTTCTCTTTCAGGGAATATTTGAAGCTTCGTGAGTTAAATGAGAAGTTGCTCAATGAAAACTATCAGCTCAGGAATCAACTGATGAATTCCTACCTGTCAGTTGTTGCAGAGCCTTTTTCGGAATTCGATTCCGTTTACAGCAAACAATACAGCTATATAGCTGCAAAAATCGTCAGCAATTCTGTAAATAAACAGCTCAATTACATCACCATAGACAAGGGCGGCATTCACGGTGTGGAGCCCGAAATGGGGATTGTCTCATCCGAAGGCATAGTGGGTATTGTAAAGGGGGTATCCAACCATTATTCAACTGTGATCCCCGTTATTAACATAAACCTGAGAATCAGCGCAAGAATTAAAGACAGTGGATATTTCGGCTCTCTTTTCTGGGACGGCAAAAATCCGGTAAGAGCTTCGCTTGTTGATATACCCCACCATGCAAAAATGAATACAGGGGATAAAGTAATAACAAGCGGATATTCTGCTATCTTCCCTGAAGGAATAAAAATCGGAACAATAACCGGTTACGAAATTTACGGAGGCAATTTCTACAATGCTACAGTTGAGCTGTCAACAGACTTTCGCAATCTTAGCCATGTTTATGTCATAAAAAACCACTTCAGGGAAGAACAAATTGAACTGGAAAACACCATTCAGCATGATTGAAGTACTGCCAGGAAATATAATTCGTTTTATTGTACTTGTATTCATTCAGGTTTTCATTCTGAATAATATTCAGTTTATGGGTCAGGTTAACCCTTATATGTATGTTTTGTTTATCCTGCTCCTTCCTTTTGAAACCCCTAAGTGGTTTTTGCTTGTTGCCGCTTTCACACTCGGTTTCTCTGTTGACCTCTTTTCCGGTACTCCCGGATTGCATTCTTCTGCAACAGTATTAATGGCTTTCATGCGACCTTTTGTGCTGAACCATTTTGCCCCGAGAGACGGATATGAACCGGGCACATTCCCAAGAGCTCATTATTACGGGTTTTTATGGTTCTCCAAATATGCATCAATTTTAATAGTTATACATCATCTTGCTCTTTTTTACCTTGAGGTTTTCCATTTTCACAATTTCTTTTTTACATTGTGGAGAGCTCTTTTAAGTTCAGCTTTTTCAATAATTCTGGTTATTTTAAGTCAGTTTTTTATTTACAGGCGTTAAAATGGAACTTTATTCTGAAAGAAAATATCTTATAGGTGCATTGATAATAATTACATCAGTGGTATTCCTGGGGAAACTGTTTTCACTTCAGATAATGGATCCGTCTTACAAACTAAGCGCAAGCAGTAACGTAGTCAGGCGTGTTACAGAATACCCTTCACGGGGGTTGATATATGACAGGAACATGGAACTGCTTGTCTCAAATAAACCCTCATATGACCTTATGGTCACTCCTGTTCAGCTATCTGAATTTGATACAATAGAATTATGTGAAATTCTTGATATAAGCAGGGAGTACCTTGAAAATAATCTTAAAAGGGCAAGCGAGTTTTCCCGATTCCGTTCTTCCGTATTCCTGAAACAGTTATCTGCCGAATCCTACGCCGTTTTACAGGAAAAGCTTTACAAATACCCGGGTTTTTATGTTCAGCCGAGGACACTCCGAAACTACCACAAGAATATTGCAGCTCATGTACTTGGTTACGTAGGAGAAGCTGACAGGCCGTTTATCAGAAACAACGAAGGCTACGCCATGGGCGACTATATTGGTGTAACCGGTATAGAAAGAACCTATGAAAATGTATTGAAGGGAGAAAAAGGTTTTCGTAACTTCCTTGTAAATGTGCACGGGCAGATAATGGGGTCTTACCAGGAAGGCAGATACGATACTCCGGCTTTTGTGGGCTCGGATATTGTCACTACAATAGACGCATCATTGCAGGAATACGGGGAAATGCTAATGGAGAACAAACGCGGAAGCATTGTTGCAATAGAGCCGGCGACCGGAGAAATTCTTTCACTTGTATCATCTCCCTCATACGACCCTTCACTGCTTGTCGGCCGGCCGCGATCATCAAACTACAGGAAACTTGCTGTGGACACATTAAACCCCCTTTTTAACAGGGCATTGATGGCACATTATCCTCCCGGTTCTATATTCAAGATAATAAACGGACTTGTTGCACTGGAGGAAAATATTGTTTCTGCGTCTGATCAACTATACTGCCCGGGAAGTTATACTGTAGGGACTCTCACCATCCGGTGCCGTTTCCATAAATCCCCTGTAAATCTTCCGGAAGCTATTCAGTACTCCTGCAATACCTATTTCAGTGACCTTTTCAGAAAAATTCTGGATCATCCCAAATACGGCTCTGTAACGAACGGTTATAATGTCTGGAGGGATCATATTACATCATTCGGACTTGGAGATAAACTTAACAGCGATTTCCCCAACGAATTGAGGGGGAATGTACCTGAGTCGGCTTATTACGACAGGTTTTACGGGGAAAACAGGTGGCGCTCACTACAGGTTGTTTCACTTGGCCTGGGGCAGGCGGAATTAACGGTAACACCTCTTCAAATGGCTAATATGACAGCGGCTATAGCAAACAGGGGTTATTACTATACGCCCCGTATTGTAAAAGAAATTAAGAACGGCACATCTCTCCCCGGAGAATTCAGTACAAAAAATTATACTTCAATAGATTCAACATGGTTTGAATATGTAATTGACGGGATGGAAGCTGTAGTTAACGGTCCGGAAGGCGGTACAGGGAGGCTTGCAGAAATGCAATCGGTTATAATTTGTGGCAAAACCGGGACAGTACAAAACCCTCACGGTGAAAATCATTCGGTTTTCGTCGCCTTCGCCCCAAAAGATGATCCGCAAATTGCAATTTCTGTTTACGTCGAAAATGCAGGCTATGGGGCAACCTGGGCTGCCCCCATCGCAAGCCTGATGATTGAAAAATATCTTACCGGTAACGTAACCCGAAAGTGGCTGGAAGATCATATCCTGAATGCTGACTTTATAACAAATGAGGACTAATCTGCTGAAAAATATTGATTGGCTGACAGTGATCATTTACCTTCTGCTGGTATTTGCCGGCTGGCTCAATATTTATTCAACCGTTTACGATGAATCCCACCAAACTATCCTGAATACGGGTGAACGCTACGGCAAGCAGATTATTTGGATTGGAGCGGCATTAATACTGGCAGTAACGGTTATGCTTATTGACACCAAATTCTTTTACGTATTCTCATATTTGTTTTATTCAACAACTATACTGTTGTTGATTTCTGTACTTTTCTTCGGGACAGAGGTCAGCAGCTCAAAATCATGGTTTCAGTTTGGAGGCATCCAGATACAGCCGGCTGAATTTGCAAAGCTTACAACTGCATTGGTTCTTGCAAGATATTTGAATTCATTTCCCGGGAGAATTAACGATACACGCAATTTATTCAGGATTGGAGGTATGATATTTCTGCCTGTTTCGCTTATTCTGATGCAGCCCGACGTGGGATCATCAGCAGTTTTTTTATCTTTTTCGCTGGCACTGTACCGGGAGGGACTCTCGCCGGTAGTTATTGGTGCCGGGATTCTCCTCGTAGCACTCTTTATTCTGGCATTACTGCTCAATGAATTGAATATGATACTCATTATACTGGTTCTTTCTGCTTTCATATACTTGATTTTGAGCCGCAGGTTCAGGTACCTTTTTATGGGGCTGTCCATAATGGGCGGTTTTTGGGGTATAATTAAAGCAACTGATGCAATCTTCACGCTGGGTTTGAAAACAGAGCATATTTTTTTGCTGGCTGCAGGAGCCTCTGTTTTGCCCTATATGATACTGGTATTGATTCACCGGTTGAAATTCGTTGTCCCCGTACTTTTTATACTTTTCGGTTCTCTTCTGTTTACTTATTCTGCAGATTATATTTTTGATAATGTACTGCAGCCGCATCACCAGAAAAGAATAAATGTAATTCTGGGTATTGAAAACGACCCGCTTGGAGATGGTTATAACATCAACCAATCCAAAATAGCAATAGGATCAGGGGGCCTATGGGGAAAAGGGTTCATGCAGGGGACACAAACAAAATTTGATTTCGTTCCAGAGCAAAGCACCGATTTTATTTTTTGCACAATAGGCGAGGAATGGGGGTTTGCCGGCACATTTATAGTAATTTTGGCATTTGTATTACTGCTGTTAAGGCTTATTTTTATTTCTGAGCGGCAACGATCAGTATTTTGCAGGATTTTTGGCTATTGCACAGTTTCGGTTCTTTTTTTCCATTTTGCTATAAATATTGGTATGGCACTGGGTCTTGTCCCGGTCGTTGGAATTCCTTTGCCTTTTATCAGTTACGGGGGATCATCCCTTTGGTCTTTCACCCTGATGCTTTTTGTCCTCCTGCGTATGGATGCCGGCAGAATGGCACTTATGAAATAATAACCACTTTATTGTGGCGATCGCAAATGAACTTTTGAAACAGGTATTCCGTAGCCGTTTTCAACACTGTTGATCAGATCGGGGAAAAATCTGTAAAAATCTTCCCTGAAAATACTGTATTTTTCCCGCAGTTCAGAAATTGCAAATGAAGTCTCCCGGGGCAGGGAAGTTCTCTTTGTCATTCGCTTTAAAACACTGGCAATACCATCAATTGTAGTATATGCCTCAAGCCAGTTGTTTATAATAAAAAAAGGAAGAAAGGCTTTAATCTCAGAAGGCAGAATGAAATAATTCGCAACGAGTATCTCGTGCATATTTATTACAAAGCCAGGTAACGGTACTTTTGAAAAATTTTCCCATTCACTTGCCAGGAAATGATCATAGAATATATCTACGATCACACCTGCATATTTGTGATACCGTTTTTGCAAATGCCTTTTACTCTTGTTAAATATAGGGTGATGGTCGGTAAAATAATCGATTTCCCTGTGCAGAATAATACCCTTTTTTACGAGTTCGGGATATTTCTCATAATTGTTTCCCTTAACGTAATCCCCGATAAAATTACCCACCTTTATCTGGTCAGAATCACCTGATAAGTATATGTGTGCCAAAAAATTCATCAATAATACTATTTTTACCCTATAAAAATAAATAAATATATTTTCAAAATCAGTTAAAAAAAACTCATTTGTACGAATGAAAACTAATGCAGGCAAACCCCCATTTATTTATATTTTTTTATGTTTATAGCTCTTTAAACAAGTCCGCATAGTCCACTGGCTGAGGCATTTTAATAGTGAAGGTATTTTTTTCACAGTAATTAAAAGAATTTTTTACCTTTAATGAAAATAATTCTTCATATTATTTAACCAGAGTACTAATTCAAACTTTACTTTATGCAAAAGAGAAATGTGATTATTATCGGTGCAGCCGGAAGGGATTTTCACAATTTTAACACCTGCTACCGAAACAATCCGGATTTTAATGTCGTAGCATTTACCGCCGCACAAATACCAGATATTGATAACCGGAGATACCCTGCAGACCTTGCAGGAGAACAATACCCTGACGGCATACCTATCTGTTCCGAAGAGGGACTTGCTGAACTGATAAATGAATATAACGTTGAAGAATGTGTTTTTTCCTACAGTGACATGTCTTATAACAAAGTAATGAACCTTGCAGCCTTAGTAAACGCTTCCGGAGCAGACTTTAAACTTCTCGGGCTTAACTCCACTATGTTAAAGTCGACTAAACCGGTAATAGCAACAGGTGCTGTAAGAACGGGCGGCGGAAAAAGTGAAGCATCCAGAAGAATCGCAGAAATACTTAAATCAGAAGGAATAAGAGTTGTGGCTATACGCCATCCTATGCCTTACGGAAATCTTGTCAAGCAGGCCGTTCAGCGCTTTGCTTCAATTGAGGACCTGCAAAAGCATGAATGTACAATTGAAGAGATGGAAGAATATGAACCACATGTAATACGCAATACCGTAATTTATTCGGGTGTTGATTATGAAGCAATCCTGCGTGAAGCTGAAAAGGAAGATTGCGATGTTATTCTGTGGGATGGTGGCAACAACGATTTCCCCTTTATAAAGCCCGACCTTATGATTACCATGGTTGATCCACAGCGTGCAGGACATGAGTTAAGCTACTACCCGGGTGAAACAACTCTTCGTATAGCTGATGTTGTGGTTATAAATAAAATAGAAAGTGCCGACCTTAAAGATCTTCAACTTGTTCGGAAAAATGCTGCAAAAACTGCTCCCAATGCAATATTTGTTGATGCTTGTTCACCTACTTTTGTTGATAATCCGGGACTTTTTAAAGGAAAACGTGTTCTGGTGATTGAAGAAGGCCCAACTGTTACTCACGGTGAAATAAAACACAGTTATGGCAGTATTACCGCATTAAAATATGGTGCAAGCGAGCTGGTGGACCCGCGTCCTTATGCAGTCGGTAAATTAAAGGAAACCTATGAGCAGTATCCTGAACTCGGTCCGGTTCTCCCCTCAATGGGTTACAGTCCCCAGCAGGTTAAAGATCTCGAAGTTACTATTGAAAACACACCATGCGATCTGGTTGCCATAGCAACTCCCATTGATATCAGCAGGGTAATCAGGATAAACAAACCAAATGTCAAGATAAGTTATGAGCTTCAGGAGATTGGGAAGCCTGATCTTTCTGATGTAATTAAAGATTTCCTTAAAAAACATAAACTAACCTGATAAATTTGGAGCAGGGTCTTGTAATAAAAACAACAGGTAAATGGCACACTGTAATTGATTCCCTTAACAATAAGGTGAGTTGTTCAATCAGGGGTAATCTTCGTACACGCGGAATAAGAAGCACAAATCCGGTTGCAGTAGGAGACCGTGTGGAATTTTACAGAATTGAACGGGAAGGTACTGGTGTTATAACTGATATCCTTGACAGGAAAAACTATATAATAAGAAAGTCATCAAAGCTTTCAAAAAGTTCACACATACTTGCAGCAAACGTTGATCAGGCATTTTTGATAGTTACACTGAAACTGCCGGAAACTCCGCTACGTTTTATCGACAGGTTCCTTTGCATAGCCGAGGCATACAGAATCCCTGCAGGGATCATTTTCAATAAAACCGATATTTACGACAATGAACTGGTTGTCAGGATGCAATATCTTTCCGGTATTTATGAAAATATCGGATACCAGTGCCTTGCAACTTCTGCTGTAGATAAATCGGGTATTGAAAAGCTGAAAAGTACCCTGAAAGGGAAAATAAGTGTACTTGCAGGCAACTCAGGGGTTGGTAAATCAACACTTATAAATATAATAGACCCCCGGCATAATATCAGGACAAACGAGGTTTCAAAATATCATAAAACAGGGAAACACACAACAACTTTTCCTGAAATGCACACACTTGATATTGGCGGTTTTATTATAGATACCCCCGGCATAAAAGGTTTTGGCATTATCGATATTGACAGGGATGAGCTGTTTCATTATTTTCCTGAGATCTTCAAAAAATCTGAAAACTGCAAATATTATAACTGCATGCATGTCAGGGAACCTGGATGTGCGGTAAGACAGGCTGTTTATGATAAAGAGATTAGTGAAGAAAGATATGAAAGCTATTTGAGCATTTATTTTGAAGATAATGAGAAATACAGGTCAAAGGGTTACTGACATGCACTTTGATATAAAAAATTTTCAGATATGCAATATACCAAAAAGCTTTAATTTGTGTTTATTATTTAAAATATCTGCCAATTTTTACTATTATATTTACAAAAATATTACAACGATTAAACCAGTTTACTTTAACTCTGTCTAATATTTTAGTTTGTGCTGAATATCCTTTATATAATGAAATACCCTATAGAAATTAAATAAATAGCAATATGAAAAAATTTGCATTAATTATCATTGTAATTTTTACCGCCTCTTCAGCTGCTCTTAATGCACAGTACGTGCAGGATGTTGTAACCGGGGAGCGTTTAACAATTAAACGATATGCCGGGATACATGGTACGCCCTACTTTGATGAAGATTTCACTACCGGAGATGTACATCTTATAAGCGGAGAAGTTTTCAGGGATGCACTGATCCGTTATAACGCATATGAAAATGAAATTGAATATTCCCATGAAGGGAGGGTGTATTCCCTGAAAAACCACCTTATAAAGGAATTTCAAATGAGATACAGAAGAGGGGATATAAGGGACACTGTTACTTTCAGAAAAGGTTTTCAGGGTGAAGGACTTGACTCCGAAACATTTTACATTGTACATTATGAAGGAGGCATCACATTCATTGAGCGTTTCAGGCAAAGATTCCAGGAAGAACTTGTTCCAGGGTACGGCCAGCCTTCTCCTGAAAAAAGGTTTACTCCTACAAGCAGGTATTATCTGATAAGGGAAGACGGAAGCGTTGACGAATTTCGTAAAAGGCAAAGTTCAGTCCTGAATACCCTTGCTGAAACTTCCTTTTTTGGCAGGTTCACCGATGAAAAGAGGAGGGGTTTGGTCCAATTGATAAGGCAGGAAGATCTTGATATGGGAGAGGCCAGGGATATTGCACGCCTTATAGAGCATTATGATAAGAATTATTAACCGGGGTTTTCGTAGCCGGTTTTTCTAACAAATTTGTAAAGCTTGTCAGAACGCCTGACGATCCGGTCAACATATATCGAGCAGGCTTCACCTTTGACTGCTTCATAAACCGGTCCGTTACCGGTTCTTAATTCCTTTACTGTTGTTTCAATAACACCTGTTGTTGGGCCTATAATTAATATTTGGTCACCAACAGAAAGTGTGCCGTTTTCAATAATAAATTCAGCCACATTGATTTTAGAATAATAATTGGTGCCCTTGCCTACATACACCTTTTTCATTGCAGCATCAGAACCGTATTTATGGCTCCATTCTCCCATTTTCTGGCCCAGGTAATACCCATCCCAGAAACCCCTGTTAAATACTGTTGAAAGCCTTTTTTTCCAGTTATCTATTTTATCTGCACTGTATGTTCCAGCTGCTATAGATTCCAGTGCTTCATTGTAACACTGCGTAACTATTTTTACATATTCAGGTGAACGCGCTCTTCCTTCAATTTTCAGGACTGTGGCACCTGAATCAATGATTTTATTTAAAAAATGAATAGTACATAGATCTTTAGGCGACATAATATACTCGCCGTCAATCACCAGCTCATAACCCGATTCCTTTTCTCTTACAAGATATGATTTACGGCAGGTTTGAATGCATGACCCCCTGTTGGCAGATAAATTTTTTTCATGGAGGCTTAAATAGCATTTTCCTGAAACAGCCATGCAAAGGGCACCGTGAATAAAGATCTCAATTGCAACATTTTTACCTGACGGGCCTTTTATCTGCTCTTTTTGAACCGCCCTGCAAATTGCTCCTGTTTGTTCCAGGGTCAGTTCTCTTGCAAGAACCATAACATCGGCATATTTGGAATAAAATTTCACAGATTCAATATTTGAAATGTTAACCTGTGTAGAAATATGCACTTCCATACCGATTGAATGTGCAAATGAAATTACAGAATGGTCTGTTGCAATTATTGCAGAAATACCGCTTTTTTTTGCTTCTCTCACAATTTCTCTCATCATTGCAGTTTCCCCGTCGTAAACAACAGTGTTGACTGTCAGATAGGATTTGATACTGTTTTTGCGGCATATTTCGGCAACCTCAGCCAGATCGTCAAGAGAAAAGTTGTTTGCAGACCGTATCCTCATATTAAGCTCGCCTGCGCCGAAGTAAACAGCATCTGCTCCTCCCTGAATTGCAGCCATCAAAGACTCGAAAGATCCTGCAGGTGAAAGTAGTTCTATATCACCCCGGTTGATTTTTTTTTTAAAATTCATTTTATCCCGTAACTAAAGATATTTGTGAAAAAACACTTTCCCCTGCTCATTTCTGCATCCATCCAGGTATTAGTGCTTTCTAACACAGGTTCAATTGAATTGTTCAGCAATCAACCCAAAACCCGGATTGAAACTAACGTCTAAGGCCGTTTTTATCAGGTGGCTTCTTTTTAAGTGTATCCTGTTTTACTTCCTCATCCCAGACAATCCGGAAACGTGAAGGTGATTCACTCTTTGGCGGCAGGTCTGTTATTGATGAGTCATTGCTGAACCATCCAAACTCCTGGTTAAGAATTCCTTTCAACAAGCTCCTTTCATCCCGTATCTGCTCACGCAAGGCTTCCCTGGCGGCCTGACGGTCATACGAAACTTCATAATCATCGGAATTACCGGCAACCAGAAGAAACAGGTTTGCACCGCCCCTTCCATGTTCCTCTACAACAGCAAATTCAGGAGTTAAAGTCCTCGCCGCCCTTGACCTGCCGTATAATACATCAGACAAGCCAACCCTCAGGCGGTACTCAAATTCACTGTCAAAATAATGAATCCCGGAACCGGATATATTTATTGCAGATGAATTGATATCCATTTGAGGGATAGTTATGCGCCTGTTGCTGATGAATATTTCATTTTTAAGTGTAGAAAATTGAATGTGTTGCAATTCTGAAACTTCAATAAACCTGGAAAGACTCTGTAAGGGTTCAAAATAAACCAGCTCTCCCGATTCAATTTCAATGTAACTTTCAGCCACGGTGCTTTCAGAAATAATATTGAGTTCCGGGGAAAATCCAGAGGCGAAATATATACTCCCGGTCAGTCTCCCACGCAGATTATGATCTTTTATAAAATTCTGATTAAAATTATTGAATGAGGCAAACACTTTGTCTATTTCAACACCTCTGGGATAAACCTGGCTGTTAATCAAAAAATCGTCATTGTATCGCTGTACTATTACAGCATTACCTGAGATACTCCCACCCATTGAAGCAATGTCAAATGAATTTACTGTAAACATTCTGGGTTTATATGTGAGTTCCCCTTTTACCCCTGATGCGGAAAAATTCCTGAAATTAAAATTCTGCGTTTCAAAATTCAGATTCATCTCAAGGTTCTCAGGGAATACCGGTTTTGTTGGTTTTTCATTAGATTGCGACGGGGTGTTGATTTTTTGAATATAATTATCCAGGTTAAGATCAGGAATAAAAATGTTTCCTGTAAAACTCATCATTTGGCCTTTCTCAAGCAAATATCCAAGTCCATTCTCAATTTCCCCATTTATCAGAAAATAGTCATCATCAATGAAAAAATCGAGATTCTCGGCTGTAATATTATCAGACAGTATGAATTTCCCGTTTATTCTGCCTGGCTGGTATTTCCAGTGTTCAACTTCTATGTGTCCGTTTCTTACAGTTATTTGACCGTTCAGGTCCAGACCTGACAGGGCATTCCAGTCGATTTTCCGGCTGTTTTCCAATACACCCCTGAGCAATAGAGTGGCTTCAATATTCCCGTTTATCTCTCTTATTCCTGGTAAATTAACAAATCGGGGAACCTCATAAAGATTCAGATTGCTTACTGATTGCAGATTTATCTGCGGTGAACCGAGGTTTTTTACTGAACCTTTTATACCGATTCTGCCGGTTTCAGTTTTTGCAGCCAGGGAATCAATCAGCAGTAAAGATGTTGCCGGGTCATTAAGATCTTTTATTTTAAATGAGCCACTAAAAATTATTCCGGAAAGGAAAACTTCTCTCCTGTTTTTGTACAGTATCCCGTTTTCCATCCCTATCTTCAGGTTGAGGTCAGGACTGAGGAGACCTTCCGCCGGTATTCGCAGCATTCCGTTCAATGTTATCAATCCTCCAGGATTCATCCCATTTAATAAGACCCGATTATCTTCAGTTATTAAATTTAAGAACCTTTCCGCTTCGATATCGCTTCCATTAATTAAAACCTCTGCAGCTTTATCTGAAACTGAATAGCTGCCGTTTACATTTAGCTTAACATCGTCTATGTCGATTATCCCTTCCTTGAATAAAAATTCCCCGTTTTCAGCCTGAACTTCTACTCCGGCGCGAATGTTGTGATTGCGTTTATAAATTGTTCCATTGGTTGAAAATTTGTCTGATTGTATTACGGAATTGACCCTGAAAGAAGAAGCCGAACCAGAAAAGGAGCCTTTAAGGTGAAGCGAGTTAATATGCCCTTTAAAAGTATTTGAGGTCTTTTGGTTTTGATAAAAAAAAGCGAAATCATTTAGCCTTACATCAGTCAGCTCTATCTGCATTTCACCCTGTTCAGTATGGTTTTCTTTCCAAAACCGGTAATTTTTTTCTCCGGTTTCACTGGTGAAAATAGTTGCTTCCCCGTTTAAGGCATATATTGCGTTAACATTATAACTTCCCCTGAAGAGGTCAAGAATACTGAATTGAAGAAACAGGCTTGACGCAGTAAACAAAGTGTCAGCATTACCGGAATTGCTCCCATAACCCTTTGATGGTCTTACCAGCACATCTTTGAATTCAATTGAAGCATCAGGGAACCTGCGTAAAACTGAAAAGCTCAAATCACCTACAATAACTTGAGTATCAACATTCCGGTTTATTTCATCAACAAAAAACCGTTTAACATCATCCCCGTATATATGGGCTATTATAACCCCGAGGGAAACTGCAATTGACAGAAGCAGAAAAATGCCAGCCAGGATAAACTTAATAATCCGCATTTGAAGTAACCGTTGATGTATAAATCTTTTTCACATATAACGTTTAAGCAGTAATAATGAATATATAAAACAGAATGAGTTAATTTATCCCCCGGATACTTCTAAAAGATCATTTTTAATAAACCGGACATATATAATTTCAAAGAAGAAAACTGAAATCGTCTTCACTCCCAAGTTCAAATGGTTCATTGTCTTTAAGAAATATCCGGGCTTTACGGGGCCCTTTTAATTTAATCCTGCCCTCTTCAATGTGAAGCATAGTGCCTTCCCTTAGTCCAACAACATATATCCCAGGATTTACCTCAAGAAATTCCTTTATCCGGGCCTCACGTGTTTCTCCGGCATGCCCCTCAGGATTCGCATCCAAATAGTGAGGATTGATCTGGAATCTGACAAGATTGAAGACATTAAAGCTTTCAGGTTCCACTATGGGCATATCATTGGTTGTTCTTATGGTGGGACAGGTAACATTTGAACCGGCACTCCAACCCACATAAGGAACACCGGCCAGCACCCTTTCCCTTATGGCTTCAATCAAACCATTCTGTTGCATAAGCTGGGTAAGACGAAAAGTATTCCCTCCTCCTGTTACAATAGCTTCAGCTTCTCTTACAGCTTTAACCGGATCTTCAAAACGATGCACCGAAACAACTTCATGACCGATTTCACGAAATCTGGCATTTACCTTTTTCTCATATACCTCAAATGAAAACAATACACCTGCATAAGGAATGAATAGCGCCTTAACCGGTTTATCCCCCAAAAATTCTTTTATATCATATTTTGGGTAATCAAGATACTCCTCACCTGCATTTGTTGAGTTACTTATCAATAAAAGCTTCATTTTTTATAAAATTTTAAATATTAATTAGTATCAAGCCTCACAAAAATAAGCAATTAATAAATGAGTGAACAAAAAAAATGATATTGTTTCCAATATCATTTTTAAATATTTCCGGGACAGCTTTTTTAAAAAGAAAGCGAAAACCCTATTGATACAGGATAAAGTTCAGGCCCCTTCCCCTCCCTGAATAATGGTGTCATGTAATAATTTGCATACAGATTCAGAGCGCGTATTCCTGCCCTGGCGGTAAAGCCGTATCGGAAAGGAGAAAGGTAAAAATAATCTTTGTTCCTTTCTCTCTGTTTGCTTGAATTATCGCGGTAAACAACGCGGGTGTTTGAGCCTATTCTGACTGAGGATATTACCCCTGCGGAAAAATGCATTCTTCTGTATCTGGACTCATAACCGGGAAACTGTACTTCAAATATCAGCGGCACGGTGAGATAGTAAGTTCTAAGCCTTGACCTGTCAAGTGCAGCATCATATTCGTGCGGTTGCACCTCTCCGTCTACCACCCTGATTGTATTATTGTGCCTGAACCTGTAATTGCTGAGTTCAATGCCCATACCTGTAAGGAATCCGAACTGGTCTCCGGCAATCCCTATGTCATACTGCAAAAAATTCAGGTTCCAGTTACGTGAATTACCATCATATATTTCCATATAAGAATATTCCACAGGAATAGACATTGAATTCGCTGCAGTTAAAAAAGTGTTTAATCCTACCTCCAGGCCGCTCCAGTGACCTCTAAAATTTGAGGGGCGCCTTCTTGTCTCACGCTCCCTTGTCTCTTCAAGGTCAATAATTTTTATGTTTTTTTCACCTTCAGTTTCAATTATAACCACCTCTCTCCTTCCCATCTTGATCCGGGTGGTATCATTTCCGTCTATTGTATCTACAGCAGCAAAAGAGAAATCATGGGTAAATCCGTTTTCAACCGTTTCTTCAACATTTGGTAATGTTTGGCCGGCTGCTCCATATGCAACTGATACCACAAGCAATAAAAGAGTGCTTTTTTTAATAATCTCATTCATTTTTTCTTGTTGTTAAATTAGATAATATATTTTATTTTTTGTCCATATGACGTACTGAAACATTATATAGTTACAGATCGTTATCAGTTTTTTCCCCTTACTCTTGATATTCCAAAATTTCCGGCGTCAAAGAAAAAAGCAACTACCTTTCCTTCCTCATCTGTTTCTTTTTCGAATTGCACTTCCCTCCCGGTAATACGGGTAAACCCTTTTATGCCGGCATCAGCAATATTCCACAAATTAATCCTCTCATCTCCAATTCCGGGAATGTTCCTGTTATTCAGCAGTCCTGCCGTTAATTGCCCGGCGATGCTCTGTATTGAAATTTCATCAGAAGCAGCAGTTTCGATAGTATAGTCAAATCCGTCTGACATCCTTACGGGCTTAATGTCTTTCCCGGCATCTGTGAGGCTTGCCAGTGTATGGGGAGGTAAACTCTTTATCCTCGACATTTCATGCCTTTCTGTTGTTTCAGTAAAATGAGGCGAAAACTGAATATCTTCATAAGCAAAATCCTTTTCTGAGGCATCCGTTAAAAGAGATTCCTGTATTTCATAGGGTAATTCTGTCTGTACTGTTTCGTATGATGACCGGGCATCCGTCGGATCTTCGGTGATCATTTCTCTTTTAACAGGATCAGGCAGTTCTGGTAACGGGGATTGCAGATAAGGTGTCTCAGCTATCTGATAGGAATCATTGTAATCAAAAAGAAAAAAGAGGGATATGATTATAAGCACTGATGCTGCAGCTGACATAATCTGATAAAAACGTTTTCTGTAAATAGGCATTGTTTTGGCTGCATATAAAATCTGCTTCTGAGGGTAGGCTATTTTATCGGGAATAAGTTTTATCTTTGAGTAGAGGTTAAATATTTTTTCCTTTTTTTTATCATTTCCTATAAATCTTATCAGTTCTCTTTTCTTTTGGGGTGATATATCCTTTTCTGCCGCAGCAATACAAAACTGTTCAAAATTATCCTCATTTATCTCTTTTGCATCTCCCCCTTTCTTGAGGCCTTCCTTCCTTGTGAAAACTGTATATTCCTCAGGCCTGAGAATTATTTCTGCATAACCCTCAAGCTCATCTTTCAGGTCCGGATTCTGCTCCAGAAATTTTTCAAGTTCTGCTGCAACCTCATCAGTTAACTTCCCATCAAGAAAGTCAACAAAAAATGGTTCATAATTTTGCCTTGTAATTCTCATTTTTTTATTTTTTTAAATAACTGTTTCAAGGCTCCCAATATAATTTCTTAAAAACATCCGGCCCCTGTATATATAAACCTTCACCTGCGATTCTGATAAACCGGTTATTTCAGCTATTTCGTCATAACTGTATCCTTCATAATCACGAAGAAGAATAACAGATTTTTGTGAACCGGGCAATTTTTCAATAGCTTTATGTAATATTTCATTCAGATCAGAATACTGCCCAGTATGGATGTGGCTGGTTAAGTCTGCCTCGGATATCCCTGTTTGATTCTTCTCTTTTCTGAGAGCATCTATCATTGTATGGTATGCTGTGGAGAACAGGTATGATTTTACTTTTTTGTAGGGAACATTCTCTGCTTTAACCCATAGCTTTTCAAAAGCATCCTGAACTATATCCTTCGCTTTTTCTTCATCTTTGATGTTTTTAAGAATAAAACGGTAAACATTGTCAGAATACTTATCCACCGCAGCATTATACTCCTCTATACTCATTCACTTAATTAATTTATTAATTAATACATCACATGTAATGTCCGGAATGTTCTTCCCCTATGACGTTCTTTAATATTGAAAAGTTACAAATTTTTTTACGATAAATAGCCTGATATATCTTATAATTCTTCTCGTTTTGGATTCTTGCAACATCTTGCTGTACAGACTAATATCGGATAGAATAAAAAATATTTCCAGGAAATAAATTAACAGGTTATTTTTGCGGGTCAGCTGGCAGAGATTGGATTATTCAATTTCAGCTTTCTGTATCATAAAAATCGGGATTATTGGATCTTTTCTTCTTTATTCTTTCCTTCTCTTTTTTCTGATCTGCTATTTCTTTTGCTCTTTTCAGGGCGGGGACGATATCATCAAATATGTTTTCATGACCTATTTTACTATACAAACCTGACTTTTTAAGGTCTTCAAGAGCTGTGGGATTAACACCGGAAAAAATCAGATGAATTTTCTCCTCTTTGAATCTTTCGTATAGATTTTCAAGATTTTTAAGTCCGGTTGAATCAATAAAAGGAACCCTGCGCATCCGAAGAATCCTTACGGTTGTATCTTTGAGTCCTTCTCTGACTATTTCGTCGAACCTGTGTGCAACCCCGAAAAAATAAGGGCCTTTGAATTCATAAATATCCACTCCCTCGGGAATTTCCATATTCTGGAAATGTTTGTCAAACATTGTTTCTGAATCGGTATCCCTGCTTTTGTCGTTTTGTGCCTTGAATACTTCAATATTGGTGGTTTCTGCGACTCTTTTCAAAAACAAAACCATCGCCAGCAAAATACCTACCTGTATTGCAATGGCCAGATCAAATATTAACGTCAGGAAAAATGTAGTAAGCAATACAGCGCCGTCACTTTTGGGATATTTAAGAAAGCCTTTGAAAGTATGCCATTCACTCATTTTATATGCAACAGTGATCAGTATTCCTGCCATGCACGCCATCGGGATTAAGCTGACATATTGCATGAAAATCAGCATTACAATAAGCATGAAAATTGAATGTATCATACCTGATACAGGAGTTCTCCCGCCACTTCTAATATTAGTCATTGTTTTGGCAATTTGTCCTGCTACCGGAATCCCCCCGAAAAAGGGCAAAACAATATTTGCAGCTCCCTGTGATATCAATTCAGTATTTGATCTGTGGTTGCCGCCTACTACCCCGTCGGCTACCATTGCAGACAAGAGCGATTCAACTGCACCAAGAAATGCAAGTGTAAATGCTGGCTGTATAAGAAGGCTTATTTTCTCATATGAGAATGCAGGAATTTCTGGAGAAGGTATCCTTGTTGCAATCGCTTCATATTTTGACCCTATTGTGCTGACATCCAAATCAAAAATAATAACGGCCAATGTACTCAGAACAATCGCCACAAGTGACCCCGGTAATTTCCTGACAATTCGGGGCACATAAATTATTGATAATATGGTGCCTGTCCCGATTGCAACTGAATAAACATTGAAACTATTTATGTTTCTGAAAAATTGTGCCCATTTGTCAAAAAAACCGGAAGGCATGGCTTTGCCGTCGGCCGGTATTATCCCAAAGAAATCGTTCAGTTGTGTGGTAAAAATTGAAAGGGCGATTGCACTCATGAATCCGATAACAATTGGATAGGGGATAAATCTGATTATTGTCCCCATCCTGAATAACCCCATAACTATCAGGATCACCCCTGCCATAAAAGTAGCAATAAGGAGTCCGTCCAGTCCATGCTGCTCAACAATGCTGTGAATTACAACAATAAATGCAGCTGCCGGGCCTCCTATCTGCACCCTGCTACCTCCGAGAAAAGAAATCAGGAAACCTCCAATAATTGCAGCAATCAAGCCCCTGTCAGGTGAAACACCTGAAGCTATGGCATATGCCAGTGCAATTGGTAGAGCAACTATACCGACTATTATCCCGGCATTCAGATCAGCAAAAAACTGCTTTCTGTCATACCCCCTTAATGAAGAGAAGGTCTTGGGATAAAAAATCATTGCTCTGTCTTTAGATCTTATTTAATATTCACCATCGTCCTGTAACAACCAACAGAAATGCTGCAAAAAAACCATATAAAAATTGGCTGCCTTTTAAAAAAATGTTGCAGAGAAGCTCAGAAGAGATAAACTTATTTACTCGACGTTTTCATTGTAGTAACGAATAATCTCCCTTAGCCTTGATTCATTCATCCTCAAAACTCTGTTCTCATCAAAATAGTTCTGTATTATTTCGTTATCACTAAAAAACTCAATAACATCACGCCTTCTGGGATTTATCTTTTGTGCAGGTTCGTCACCCAGCTTAATATAAAGAGTTTCCTGGATCCTGTCTTCTCCACCTCTTGAGCCATAATGATCTGATTGAGGAGATGAGCTGGTAATAGACATTTCTCTTCTGATAAGCAGCTTCATCGGGCCATCCTCAACCAATTCAAAATAGCCTCTTCTCAATTCATCGTTGCCAGTTAGAAAATCAATATAAATAAACTGTTTGGAATTAACCTCAACTACTTTTATCTCACTTGGAGAAAGTGCCGAAACCACTTCAATCTGATCTGTATAAACATTATACCGGTATGCCTGTCCTGTTATTGTTGTATTGTCCTGAAGAGTTATAACCCCCCTATGCCAGTTGGGATTAAGCAAAAAGTTAGTTTGATTGGGATCAGAAAGTAAATTTTCTCTTAATTGCGGTTGCCGGTTGTTATTATTTTCTGTAGTCTGGCCATACAATACAAATAATAATGCCGGCAAAACAATCATTGCCGATAATGTTAAACTTTTCTTCATAAATAAAAAAATTACATTGTTTAATAATAAGTTATCCGTCATAAAATATTTATCCGGGCAGCCTTGAATTTCTTGTTTTATAAAAAACGGTTCACAAATTTAATTCATTTTTTAATTTTTGCCATTATTGGTGAACTATATTTTGTGAGTCCGGTTTTTCCATCCGTAAAATGGTAAAAAAGCGAAAATAAACACACTTGCCACATAAAAAATATAAAGTATTTGAGAGGGGATGAAATACCACATTATTTTTTTCTTCCCGAAAAATTTTGTTGCGCTGAATAATAGTGTAAAATCAATAGCTGACTTGATAACTGTTAATGCTGCAAAGTATTTAAACAATTGGGGGTTAAAAATTCCAAAAAAAACCAAAACTGTAAGTGCCAGATTTACCGAAAGAACTAAAAATGCAGTAAACAAAGGAGAAAACTGCTTGTAATACCTGCTTTTAGATGCCCATCTCACTCTTTGATTTAAGAAGCCTTTAATGGTTTTTTCTGAAGATGTATATACAATTGCATCCCGGGATTTTAAAAAATTAATTCCCCTGCTACCGTATCCTGCCAGAGCATGAAGCAAAAAAACATCATCTCCTGAGGGAGAACACCACTGCAGGTTTTCTGAAACTTTAAGATAAGCATTTTTTTCAAAAGCAAGATTTGCCCCGCTGCACATCACTGGCAAATTGGCATTTATGGCTCCTGCAGAGGTGGAAACCAGACTGATAAGTTCAAGTTGCAAGAATTTCTCCAATAATGAATTCTCCTCCGTAAAAAGAACAGGGCCTGCAATAAGTGCGGGTTTATAAAGTGAATAAAAGGCAGAGAACTCCCTCAGCCAGTAAGGCCCCATAGCACAATCGGCATCGGTTGTAATAACCAGAGGATGTTGTGCATTTGTCACACCGGCATTTATTGCCCATTTTTTCCCTGTTTTGTGTGGCGGAAGATTAACTAATGCTATATTGTTGTATTTATTACAATATTTACCGGCAATCTTTGCAGTTGAATCGGTTGAATGATCGTTAACCACTATAATTTCATAATATTCATTTGGATATTCCTGGTTTAGCAGAGCTTTCAACAGAACAGTCAATTTATCTTCTTCACATCTTACGGGCACTATAACCGAAACACGAATAAATTCTGTTTGGTTTATTGATTTGAAAGAGGGTAGCTTTATCCAGCCGTAACAGAATACTCCAATCCATACAAAATATGCAATTGTCAGAATAAAAAGAATTATTATAATAAACGGCATGATAAAATTATGGAATTGCAGAAACTATGTTTATAACTAACTGATCCACTCATAAAGCTGATAATGGTCAGCGATCATGCCCAGTTTGCTGTACGTTTTGCGTGCTGTACGATTATCCTTGTCAACATAGAGCCTGATTCCAGCATAAGAATCGGAATTTTCGACCATTTTCCTGATATTCATGTACATTTCAGAAAACATTCCTTTACCCCTGTAACGCTGACTTACATAAACGGATTGAATCCAGATAAAATATTTGTTTCGCCAGTCACTCCATTCATAAGTGGTCAACAATGAACCAGCGATGGTATCACCTATTGTAACAACGTAATATTTCCCTTTTGATGGATCGGAAAATACTGAATTAACACCATCTCTGACCATCTCAGGGTCGAGTTTCAGCCCCTCCGTTTCTTCTGCCATTAAAACCTGAAAATGAGCAATAGTGCCAGCCTCATCA
Source organism: Bacteroidota bacterium (assembly GCA_003551495.1). GTDB lineage: Bacteria > Bacteroidota > Bacteroidia > Bacteroidales > PUMT01 > PUMT01. The sequence goes on along the minus strand of PUMT01000231.1, from coordinate 44,366 downwards.
GAAAATGCTTCTCTTACTTGTATCATTGGCTTTGGATTAAAAATATGATTCAGGGCGGACTTAGATGACTGATTTATTTTATAAGTCTGCTTTAAAGATCTCTTTCGAAAGTAACCCGATAAAATATTTACATTGGCTGTGCATCAATATTTTTCAATCCGGCATTTCTGGCAGCCCTTAAAGCCTGATTATATTCAGACCTTGTAATTCGTCTTGCTATTTGCGGATACTGATCTGCTTTGTAAACAGGTGTGTATTGAGACATTATGTTAACATAAGTTTCATCAGGCAGGTTTTCAGCTATCCAGTTGATCACCTCCCTTGTTCCCCCGACATTGTTCGGCATTACAAGATGTCTTATTATCAGGCCTTTGCTCATAACTCCCTTTTCAGGTGTTGCATCGGCGACTCCAACCTGGCGGTGCATTTCAAGTATCGCTTTTTTGGTAACTTCAGGATAATTTGCTGCTCCGGGAGAATATTTGTCGGACATTTGCCCATCGAAATATTTAAAATCTGTTAAATAGATATCCACTATTCCATCAAGCATTTGCACCACTTCAATTTTCTCCCACCCGCTTGTATTATAAACCAGTGGGATTTTAAGACCTGCAGGAACCGCTTCATCAAGTGCAAGCAAAATATGAGGAATATAATGTGTAGGCGAAACTACGTTAATGTTGTGGCAACCCATACGCTGAAGCAACAGCATCATGTTGGCAAGCTCCTTTATTGTACGTTTCTGGCCCATTCCACCCTGACTGATTTCCCAGTTTATGCAAAATACACATAACAAACTGCAGTTTGTAAAGAAAACGGTTCCTGAGCCGTTTCTGCCGACCAGAGGAGGTTCCTCTCCGAAATGGGGACTGAATGAGGAAACTTCAAGCTCTGACGATGCATTGCAATCACCCCTTTGATTATTAAGCCTGTTTGTTCCGCAATTTCTTGGACACAACGTACAGTTACGCATCATATCCCATAAAACGACTGCCCTTTTCTTCAGTTCTCCTGAACGATGAAGGTTTACATAACCCGGCTCGCTGCTATTACTGGTCAACATATTGTTTTTATTGTTCCCCGGGTTAGCTCCCCTCGCCAGAGAGAGTGAAAATGGTGAAAACAACACGGGAATCAGTCCGCCTGCTCCGGCAGCAAGAATATAACGGCAAAAGTGTCTTCTTCGAATTTTCATACTTACATGCTTTGATATGTGTATACATTTTAACGGTTTGTTTTATTGAAAAATTTTATGACTTCACTACTATAAAATGCTTGTAAATAACAAATGTACATGAATTTTTTTTATCCGAAAACAGCCACATACGGATGAAAAAATTAATGGGAAAGCAAAGCGGTTCCTCCTGTCAGTCAAAATTGTGCACTAAAACGGCCAATTTGGACTTTAGTTCATTCGTACAAACAAAGTTAATTAAACTAATATTCAAAGAGTTATTTTAGTATGTCAATTAAGTTCATTTCTTTGTGTCGTATAAATTTCAAATCTGATTAAGAAACTCAAAGAGCATTTGTTTACATTTGAAATCGACCAAAGGTCAAACCCCCATGTTTCTTCATCTCCTTTTGTCTGCCGAAGGCTGATGGGGCTTTCTTAAAACTATTCGGGCAAGTCAATAATAATGCGCATTTGTTTAAGTTTTAATAATTGCAGGAATATTCATTATATTGCCTTTAATCATCTTTCACAAGGAACCAGTAAATGAAGAAAGCTCTATTTTTTGAACAACAGGAGGAGAAAAGGGTTGTATGCCGCTTATGTCCTCATAATTGCAAAATTAGTGAGGGTTCCAGAGGGATTTGCCTTTCCAGGGTAAACAACAAAGGGATTTTATACTCTGAAAATTATGGAAAAATTTTGTCTGCCAATTTTGATCCTCTGGAAAAAAAACCTCTTTACCACTTTAATCCCGGGAAAAATATTCTTTCAATAGGTACATTCGGATGCAATTTCAATTGCAGATTTTGTCAGAACAGTGATATTTCACATCCCGAAGAGTCTGTATACCCGAATGCCGTATCTACTTCTCCCGCAGAAATAGTTACTTATGCAAAAAAACAAGAAGATAATACAGGTATAGCATTTACCTATAATGAGCCTTTGATCTGGATTGAATATATATTGGATACAGCAAAGCTTTCTCATGAAAACGGTTTGAAAAATGTATTGGTATCAAACGGATTTCTTAATGCTGAACCATTTAAACTAATACTTCAGCAATTTGATGCTTTTAATATTGATTTAAAATCATTTAACAGTTCTTTTTATAAAAATTTTGTATCGGGAAATATCGAACCAGTAAAAAGCAGAATTATTGATATTAAAAAAGCGGGACTGCACCTGGAAGTTACCTTACTGGTTATTCCGGGACTTAATGATGATACTGGTGAGTTCACAGAAATGATCAGATGGATCGTATCTGAAACCGGTAATGATACTGTTTTACACATAAACCGCTACTTCCCTGCATTCAGAATGAATATACCGGCAACCCCTGTTGAAACACTGGAAAAGCTTTATAACCTGGCAGTTTCAAAACTTAATTACGTTTATATAGGTAACACCGGAGAGATCTCAGATTCATCCAATACCCGATGTAAAAAATGCAATAACCTTGTAATCGAAAGAACGGGTTATAATGTATCAACAGATGGCATAGATAAAGATGGTTGCTGTGTTTACTGCAAAAACAAGGTTGTAGTTATTTGACCACAAAAGACCGGATAACCGGTAAATCATGAAAAAAAATTCTGAATCATTAATAAGGCATCCTTCTGTTTCAGGAACATTTTACCCTGATAACAGGGAAGAACTTATAGAATTGATTGAAAGCTTTAAAATTGAATTTGAGAAGGAATTTATTATAAAAGCAGAAAAAAGGAACATACATGGAGGGGTTGTTCCTCATGCCGGATATATTTTTTCCGGTATGCATGCTGCATCATTTTTCGGTCTTTTACAAAAAACAGGCAAAAAATATGATACAGTTGTTGTTGTGCATCCAAATCACAGCGGATATGGCCCGGCAATATCAGTTGACGGTCATACCCACTGGAGCTCTCCTTTGGGATTAATAGAAGTGGACATAGATCTTTCAAATAAAATGGGCTTCCCCGTATCACAGTATGCCCAAAAGTATGAACACTCTGCTGAAGTTATGATCCCTCTGATAATTTATTATCTGGGTGGAAGAACCAGACTGGTATCTGTTAACATGCTGGATCAGTCAGTTAAAGCAGCAAAAACTGTTGCACAACGGCTTATTGCCGCAACAGAAAAGACAGACGGGAATGTACTTGTGTTAGCATCTTCAGATTTTACACATTTTGAAACCCCGGAGGAAGCGGAAAGGAGAGATTCTCTTGTTCTTGAACTGATTTACCGGAAAAATACAGAACAACTTTATGAACTGGTAACCAGTAAAGGGTTTTCGGTCTGCGGATACGGACCGATTATGGCTCTAATGGAATATTGTTCGCAAAAGTTTAGGGGTTATGAAGTAGAATTACTTGGTAAAGGGAATTCAGGTGATATAATTCCGTCCGATTCAGTTGTAAGTTATATTACACTGCTTTTTTCCGGTTAAATTTTTATCCGGGATATGTTTTCACATTACTGAAACAATATTGTATTATTGCCGTTTTATTATGATATGTTATAACCATCTAATAATAAATCTTAAGATGAAGCTTATTTTGTTTTTGAAAAATAACAGAACCATAACACTGCTTTCAATCCTGCTAATATCTTTATCATTGACTTTCTGGAGTTTTACAGACAGGGATTTTAAGCTTACCAAAAACCTGGATATTTTTTTCTCACTCATACGTGAAATAAATGTATTTTATGTTGATGAAAAAGACCCCGAAGATATTATCAGGCATGGGATCGAAGGGGTCTTAAATGCACTGGATCCTTATACCACCTTTATTCCCGAATCTGAAAAGGAAAGTTTTGAAACAATGACTACAGGTCGTTACGGTGGGATTGGCGCCCAGATACAAAAAAAAGATGAATACTATCTGATTACAGATATTTATGAAAATTTCCCTGCCCACAAATCGGGTGTACTGATTGGAGATGTTATTACTGAAATTGACGGTGAGCCTGTAAGTGGATTGAAGCCGGAACAAGCCAGCGAAAAATTGAAGGGGCTTCCAGGCAGCACAATAGAGCTTTCACTGAAGCGACCCGGTGAAGATGAAGTCAGGAAAATTAGTGTTAAAAGAGAAGAAATAAGACTGAACAGTGTAACATATCACGGAATTATTGGAGATAATACCGGATATATAAGACTGAGCCGATTTACAGAAGATGCTCATAAAGATGTTAAGACTGCTTTTGAAGAGCTAAAAATAAATACTGAGATTTCATCACTTGTTTTGGATCTTAGAGGAAATCCGGGCGGCCTTATGAGAGAGGCAGTTCTTATTTCAAACTTTTTTGTAGATAAAGGAAGCACTATAGTAAGCACTAAAGGTAAAATTGAGCAATGGAATAATGTTTACAAAGCCGAAAATGAACCTGTGGATAGTGATATTCCCTTAATTATACTTGTAAACAACAATTCCGCTTCGGCATCTGAAATTATTGCCGGGGCTATTCAGGATCTTGACAGAGGTGTTATAGTTGGTCAGCGAACATTTGGGAAGGGCCTTGTTCAGACTACCAGGCCTCTTAGCTATAATGCCCAGATAAAAATCACAACTGCCAGATATTATACTCCAAGCGGCAGAAGTATTCAGGCGCATGATTTTTCGGGATCTTCCGAAAAACCCGATACGAATAACCCCACCTATACTGAGGTTTCTGATTATAAAACCATGAACGGCAGAATAGTAACCGGTGGAGGAGGAATTACCCCCGATATTGAACTTAGTCCGGAAAAATTAAGCCATTTGGCAGCAACCCTTTATTCCCGCAATATAATATTTGATTTTGCAACACTTTACACTCTAAATAACAAATCAATTCCTGCTCCTGAAGAATTCTCCCTGTCAGATGAGGAATATGATGATTTTATTGATTATCTGGGCAATATTGAATTTGATTACGAAAGTCAAAGCGAGAAGAAGCTGAATGAGTTGATTGAAACTGCAAAAAACGAGAACTATTATAATATTTCAAAGGATGAATTCAGTGCTTTGAAGAGAAAATTGGTCAACAATCTGGAAAGAGATTTATTAACATTTAAAGGTCAGATAAAAGAATTAATCGAGGATGAGATTACCGGAAGATACTATTTTAAAAGCGGACGTATAAAATCTTCGTTGAATAATGACCCTGTCATTAATAATGCTATTGAAATAATGGATAATAAAAGCTACTACTATTCACTGCTGCAACCTTAATTAATGGTCTGTACTTTTATATTTTAACTATCCTGCTTGAAACAATTGGTCATGCATTCAACTATTTTGCTTAAATTAGGATGTTTAAGAAAATAATAGGTGTTTTTCCCTTCCCTTTTTGATGCAAGCACCCCTTTGTCTTTCAGTATCCCCAAATGATGCGAGGTGGTAGACTGTTCAATGTTCAACAATTGATGGATCTCTGTTACCGTAAGTTTATTGCCTCCGTCTAAATAGTTGAGAATTGAAATTCTGACCGGGTGGGCAATTGCCTTAAGCATACTTGCAGCCTGCTCTAATTGTTCCACTGTGAAATCTTCAATTTTCATGGCATGTTTATTTAAATTCCAGAAATTAAGATATTATAAATAGAGATGTATTATAAGGATGTTCACAAATTTTTTCTTTATTAATACAAATATATAAATATACAGCACATCCAAATATGATAATTATCACATACTCACCTGTCTTTAAAGGACTTGAAAGTCTTTTATTTTTTGAATTTATATCTTTTAATCTACTGACACTTTTATTTATTGTATATTCTGAATCAGTATTCTCTAATTAAATAACTATTTTTGAGGAAACAAAATAGTTCAATGAGCAGAATTAAAGAAATCAGGCTCTCTGTTACAGAAGAAATGAAATTTTTTGAGCCGTATTTCAGGAAAGCTGTCAAATCTGAAATTCCTGTATTAAATTTCATTACAAATTATATATTAAGGAGAAAAGGGAAACAGATCAGGCCTATTCTTGTTTTCTTAACCGCCAAACTTCTCGGAAAACCTAATAATTCAACTTATACGGCTGCAGTTCTTGTTGAGCTTCTGCACACTGCTACGCTTATACACGATGATGTTGTGGATGATGCGTATCAGCGGCGTGGTTTATTTTCAGTTTACGCTATCTGGAAAGCCAAAATATCTGTTTTGGCAGGCGACTATCTTTTATCTAAAGGATTGTTGATTTCTTTAAAGAACCGTGAATACGAACTTCTGGAAATAGTTTCTGCCGCAGTAAAGGAAATGAGTGAAGGTGAGCTTTTCCAAATCCAAAAATCAAGAAGTCTGGATATCAGTGAAGAAGAATACTTCAAAATTATTGAAAAGAAAACAGCGGCTCTGATATCAGCATGTACTGCCTGCGGGGCAAAATCAGTAAATGCAAACAATGAGCAATTAAATCTTGCCAGGCAGTTCGGTCTTCATGCAGGAATTGCATTTCAAATTAAAGATGATATATTCGATTATAAATCAGAAAAAAGATCCGGGAAACCATTCGGCAATGATCTTAAAGAAAAAAAACTGACACTTCCTCTTATCCACGCACTTGAAAGAGCTTCAATAGCTGACAGGAAAAGAATTATACGTTCAGTGAGGAAAAAAAATATTAGCAACAGAGATATCCGGGAAATTGGAGATTTTGTCAAATCAAGCAATGGAATAGATTATGCAGTTGAAAAGATGAATTTTAATAAAAGTAAAGCTATTGAAATAATTAACCAGTTCCCGGCTTCAGCCGCAAAAGACCCTATGATTTCTTTAATGAATTACATAACAGAAAGAAAAAAATGAAACTTTACCTTCTCTATAAATGTTGTACTTTTATAAATTCAAAATTTTATTGTTATGTTAACCAAAACAGATTATAAAAAGAATTACAGTTCGATTATTCTTAAAGCAGCTTTGCTAATTATTACCCCATTGATTGCTTTTGGGTGCGGGCCTGGATTTGATATAGAAAACCCCTATGATATGGTAGACTGGGAACATCATTATCAATACAAGGCTAATTTTCACACTCATACAACTATAAGTGACGGAAGGCTAAATCCGCATACTGTAGTGGATAAATACTACCAGCTTGGATATGATATCCTTGCCATAACCGATCATAACGCTGTTTCATATCCGTGGACGGAATTTTCAAATATGGAACCCGGCGGCACTACTTTAAGAAGAATGGAAAACGAACCTGAAACAATGCCAGCAGAACTGGTCTTTGAAGACCGCGATCCAATCGAACTTGGAATGATAGACATTCAGGCAAATGAACTTTCCAGGCACCATCATATGGGGAGTTTTTTCAACGATCACAATAATACAACTACTGAAGAGGAGTCTGTCGAAGCTGTTGGTGCAAAAGATGGAATAGTCATGTTGTACCATCCGGGCCGGTATGATTTTACATATGACTGGTATGTTGAACTTTACAGCAAATATGACCACTTATTCGGGCTTGAGGTTTACAATCAGGGTGACCGTTATCCTGAAGACCGGAAAATATGGGATTCCATTCTTTCTGTAACAATGCCTGAAAGACCTGTATGGGGATACTCTAATGACGACATGCACACTTCTCAGCAAATCGGGAGAAACTGGAATATTCTGATACTTCCAGAACTAAATCATGATATGGTCAGGCATGGCATGGAGAACGGTCTAAGTTACTTTATATATGCCCCTCAGGGGCATGATGGTCCGGCTGCTCCTGTAATAGAAAAAGTTAAAGTAAATTCCAGAAGAGGTGAAATTAAAATTTCTGCATCAGATTATGATTCAATAATATGGATATCTAAAGGTGAAATTTTAAAAAATGGGAACATAATAAATCTTCGGAACATTAACGAAGATGTAAACTACGTGAGAGCTGAAATTCACGGTCCAGGTGAAATTATTACTGGAACCCAGCCATTTGGGATAAAAAGGTAGCCAATCGCATTTTAAATCATTATTGAGGCTGTCGTACAAATTTGACAGCCTCTTTTTTTCTGTATAGCATTATCAATTTATTACGCTTGTTTATCTATGACTTAAAAGACTCTTTTATATGCATTCTACGTACAGATTGTCAGAAGGCTCCTCCCATTTTAAAAAAATATTTGACATAATTCAGTATTTACAGGAATTTTCCCGGTTCTCCCAAACCAATACTTTAATTATAGTTTTCAATATCCTGTAATTTAGTCATTTTGAAAATAGTTGAATATCAATTTGGCTTTATGCTTTCCAATTGATTTTGCAAGATCATCAGAGGTTGCATTTTTGATATTTTCATAAGATTTGAAATCAATAAAAAGCTTTTGGATGGTCGTTGCACCAATGCCATTAATTTCAAGTAATTTCGATTCAGTTTGTTCTGCTGAGCGCTTTTTTCTGTGTAATCTCAATCCAAATCGGTGTGCTTCATTTCTGATATTCTGTATGATTCTTAGAGTTGGAGAATTCTTGTCCAGATAGAGAGGTAATGGATCTCCGGGTAAAAATATCTCCTCCAGCTTTTTGGCAATAGCAATAACATTTATTTTATCAGATAGTTGCATTTTTTTCAGAGCATTATGAACAGTATTCAACTGACCCTTTCCTCCGTCAATAACCACTAATTGCGGCAATGATTTTTGTTCTTCAAGAAGCCGGGAGTACCGACGAATTACAACCTCCTTCATGGCGGCATAATCATCGGATCCTGAAACGGTTTTTATTAAAAAATGCCTGTAGTCGCGTGTGCTTGGAACACCATTCCTGAATACCACACAAGCTGCTACCTGATTTTTCCCCAAAATATTCGATATATCAAAACATTCGATATGAACCGGTTTGGCGCTGATATTGAGGTCTTTACGCATTATCTCCAATAGATTATTCTTATTTTTGGTTCGGATTTTTTGGCGATTCTGTTTTTCAACTTTAAAATGTTTTGCATTCCTTTCCGACAATAAAAGCAATTTCTTTCTATCGCCAATTTTTGGAATTGTTATCTTCTTGTTATTCAAATCTGGATTAGGGTCAAACGGCACAATTATTTCCCCTTTTTCGAATGTCTGATCAGCAAGTATATCAACTATTGCAAGTCCCAGTAATTCACTTCCAGGTTCATTAAGCACTTTTCTTATCTCTTTTGTTTTTGACTGTATTATAGCTCCATTTGAAACTTTGATATAATTAACATATGCATACTTATCATCTTCAATATATGAAAAAACATCAATATTTTTAAGTGCTGGATTTACTATAACAGATTTGCTTCGGTATTTTTCAAGTATTTCAAGTTTTTCCTTGACTATCTGAGCCTCTTCAAATTTAAGGACTGTCGAATACTGTTGCATCTGTTCTATCAGAAACTTTTTTACCTCATAAATATTCCCGTTTAGTATATTTTTAATACTTCTGATATTTTCATTATATTCTTTTTCAGTCTGCTTGCCCTCACACGGCCCTTTACAATTTCCGATATGATACTCGAGACATACCTTGAATTTTTTCTTTCGAATATTTTCTTCTGTTAGTTTGTAATTACATGTTCTGAGTGGATGCAATCTTTTTATCAGTTCCAGAATGGTCTTGACCATTTGAACCGAGGTGTAAGGCCCGAAGTACAGCGCGCCCGTTTCATTTCTTTTTCTGGTTTGATAAACTCTGGGGAAACGTTCGTTGCTTAAACATATATAGGGGAAAGTTTTATCATCCTTCAGCAATACATTGTATCTGGGCTTATTTTTTTTTATGAGATTATTTTCAAGAAGTAAAGCATCTGCCTCCGATTCAACAACTATATGGCTTATATCAGAAACTCTTCTTGTAAGAACTTTAACCCTGGCAGATTCATAATTCTTTTTGTTGAAATAGGACCGAACCCTACTACGGAGGTTCTTGGCTTTTCCCACATATATAATCTCCCCTTTATTATTAATAAACTGATATACACCAGGTGCAGCAGGCAATGCCTTTATAATCGGATTCAGATGTTCAAAACTACTATCCATAATGGTTAACTCTTACTTAGAGTATAAAAAAAATTCGCTAAAACCGGACTATCCTCCACTGAAATAGGTGGCTTTAATCCCTGTTATTGCTTCGCACAACGAATTTATAAACGCATATGTCTTTCTGGCAAAACCCTGCCGGGCATTATCGCACCTAAAAGACGCGGGTTATTTAAGTGAGCCTAAAATAACGGGGTAAATCTGAAATTTTTAACATCAAACAACCCCTTGTCACTAATTTTAAGCTCCGGAATTACCAACAAAGACATAAATGAAAGAGTCATAAATGGTGACGTTAACCGTGATCCCATTTCTTTTACAAACCTTTCTATTTCAAGATATAACCCTGCAAATTATTTACCATCCCTGTTTGTCATTAATCCACCTACTTCCAGTGGGATGAATTCTGTTCTATTTTTGGAAACTGCAGCTATTCCGCCTCCATTTTTTAATATTTCATTGATACTTTTAACTATATATTCATCTTTGGTTCCCAGTCCGATTATATTATGACTGTCATGAGCAACACTACCTGCTATTGCCCCATCTTTAACTCCGAACCCCCTAACAAAACCTATTGCACATTTCGCATCCCGGTATTTATTTACTACTACTATTTTGGATATGTCCTGTTCCTGATCCTGAACAACATACCCATTTTCTGTTTTGGGTTCAGCCTTCAATACCTTAGTATATAATTGCTTGTCTTGTGCAACTATTACTTTCATTTTTCCTTTTCCAGGCCTTATTTTTATATCGTCTGCATCAATTGGTTCTGTCCTGAAATTACCGGATATATCAATACTGCTTTTTTTAAATAATACTTCGCTATTTGAAAATATTCTCCGGCCATTAATATAAACAGCTTTTGGCTTGAAACTTTTTAGGTTATCTGTAATTATTAAATCTCCATTATCCCCCGTCCTTAACAGTCCAACCGGAAGTTTGTAGTGCATAACAGGATTAACTGTTGCTGCTTGCAAAATATCAAACAAATCAATCCCTTTAGAAATACCTTTGGATATTATAGAATTTATGTGGCCATTTAACAGATCTTCAGGATGGCAATCATCCGTGCAAAGCATTACTTTTCCGGGATATTTATTAATTAAAGGATATAACTCCCCGAAGTTTTTTGCTGCACTTCCCTCTCTTATCTGAATCAACATTCCATTTTTTATCTTTTCTTCAGCTTCTTCAAAATGTGAGGATTCATGGTCTGTTGTTATCCCCGTAAAAAGATATTTTTTCAAATCCTCCCCTCTTAAACCAGGAGCATGACCATCGATTCTTTTATTATACCTTTTAGCAGCCTGAATTTTTTTTAAAACTTCCTCTTCGCCAGCAATGACTCCAGGATAATTCATCATTTCAGATAACAACCATATATCATCCCTGCTCATGAGTTCTTCAATTTCTCTCACACCAACCACCCCTCCCGAAGTTTCATAATTTGTAGCTGGCACACATGAAGGAGCTCCAAAAAAAAATTTAAATGGCGTCTTTGCGCCATTTTTAATCATAATATTAATCCCGTCTACACCAAAAACATTTGCAATCTCATGAGGATCAGATACGGCAGCCACGGTACCATGAACTACTGCAAGACGTGCAAACTCGGAGGGAACAAGCATAGAACTTTCTATATGGACATGTGAATCAACAAACCCGGGCATAATATATTCATTGAATTTTTCAGATACCTGCCGGATTTCAGAAATCTTTCCATTTTTCAACACTATCTCGCCCGGGAATATCTTTTTGTTGATAGCATCAACGATATTGCCTCTTACCAATTGACAATCCTCCATGACACCTCCTTAATTATGTGTGTGTAATTAATAATGTTCCACGTGGAACATTATTAATTAATTAGTTTTGCTTAATTAAACTATAATATTGATAAAATGTGTTATTAACTATATTTTTAGGCAAATGCAAACCCTTACGTAAATTATAAATTTAACATACTCTTAATTATGAAAATATTATAACAATAATGCTTTGGTATCCTGTTTTAATAATATTTAAGAAATGACTGGTTAATGTAGAAAATTAACTTAATTGTTTCCACGTGGAACACTATCTTCCAAGGTGTACAAGTAATATATTTATGTCTGATGGGGACACACCTGATATCCTTCTGGCATGGCCAATTGTTTTGGGTCTTATTCTTGTTAACTTTTGTTTTGCTTCTGTTGATATAGAGTCAATAGCGTCGTAATCGAAATCATTTCTGATAAATATTCCTTCTAGATTGGAAATTTTTTCTGCTATGTTCTTCTCTCTTTCAATATATCCTTCGTATTTGATTAAAATTTCTGCTTCTTCAAGCAGATTTTTCTTATTCGCATTTAATTCTTCTATTTTTGATTTGATTCTACTGATTTGACTAATCAGGTCATGTACACTAATCTGAGGTCTTTTAAGCAGGGCTTGAATTTTCTGCTTTTGTTTAATTTCAGTTGTATTCTTCTTTATTAAGAGCTCGTTAACTTCTTTGGGAGTAATACTTTCACTTTTGATAAATTTAACAATATTATCGATTTTATTTTTTTTTGTCAGAAATTCATTGTATCTGTTTTGGCTTACTAGTTCTAATTTATACCCATATTCCATCAATCTTGAATCAGCATTATCCTGCCGTAATAAAATTCTAAATTCTGATCTTGAAGTAAACATTCGATAAGGTTCGTCAACACCTTTTGTTACAAGATCGTCAATTAAAACCCCGATATATGCTTTGTCTCTCGAGAGAATGAATTCTTCTCTTTTTCTGATTTTCTGTGTTGCATTTATCCCAGCAATTAAACCCTGTGCCGCAGCTTCTTCATAACCGGTTGTACCGTTGATTTGTCCGGCAAAAAAAAGATTTTCAATCAGTTTAGTTTCGAGAGAGTGTTTGAGTTGTGTGGGATTGAAAAAATCATATTCTATGGCATACCCGGGTGTAATGATCCTTAAATTTTCGAACCCTTTAATTTTTCTTAACCCGTTTATTTGTACATCAACAGGCAAAGATGTTGTATACCCGTTGATATAAACCTCATATGTTTCTTTCCCCTCAGGTTCAACAAATAATTGATGCCTATCCTTTTCGGGAAATGTGACTAACTTATCCTCAATACTGGGACAGTATCTGGGACCTCTTCCTTTAATCCTTCCGGTAAAAAGAGGACTTTGACTGAACCCTTTTTTTAAGATATTGTGAACATTTTCATTTGTGTGGGTTATATAACATGGTACCTGTTGTTCAATTTTACAATTTTCATTATCAAATGAAAACTTACCAGGTTCTTCGTCACCTTCCTGTATTTTTAGCTTTGTATAATCAATTGTACGTTCATCAACCCTTGGTGAGGTTCCTGTTTTTAATCTTGAAGTTTTAAAGCCGTATTTTTGAAGTGTTTCGGTTATTCCTTTTGAAGAATTTTCGGATATTCGTCCGCCTTCTATCTTTTTATTGCCTATGTGTATAATCCCATTTAAAAAAGTTCCAGTCGTTAAAACAGTACATTCTGATTTAAATTTTAAACCTGATCTGGTATTAACTCCTTTGCATTTTTCATTTTCAATTATTATTGAAGTAACGGCATCCTGTATTAAGTCGATCTCTGTAAATTCTTCAACACGTTTCCTCCATTCATAAGTGAACAACCTTCTGTCACATTGAGCCCTTGGACTCCACATTGCAGGTCCTTTACTTTTGTTCAGCATTCTGAACTGTATCATTGTTTTATCCGTGATATCAGCCATTTGTCCGCCAAGTGCACCTATCTCTCTGACTATCTGCCCCTTTGCTATGCCACCTACTGCAGGATTACAACTCATAAAAGCTATTTTGGTCAAATCGGGAGTTATAAGAAGAACTTTGCATGACATTTTGGCTGCTGCACAAGCAGCTTCAGCGCCGGCGTGTCCGGCACCTACGACGATTACGTCATATTTTCCATTTAATATCATGAATGTATTTATAAGAAAATATTTTTATTAAGTAATTGGCCTTATGTATCTTACCATGACAATATTTTCATTGAATTGTGTGAAGATATTGAAAATATCGTCATGGACGATTCATAAGTACAAACAAGGTTAATTAAACTAATATTCTATGAGCTATTATAGTATGTCAATTAAGTTCATTTCTTCCTGTCGTATGCATTTCAAATCTGATTAAGAAACTCAAAGAGCATTTGTTTACATTTGAAATCGACCAAAGGTCAAACCCCCATGTTTGTACATCTCATTTTGTTTGCCGAAGGCTGATGTGGCTTTCAACAATAATAAAATAAATATTTAGAATAAATATTCGATTATAACGAATTCTGCAAATACGATATTTCCTGTAATAAAAAAAGCTTGAATTTTATTCTTAAACATTCAAGCTTGTGTTTTGGTAAAACTATATTTATTTTTTTTCATTTCAAATCTGGTCGTTTTAACATAAAATAATTTTCAATTTTTGTCATTCTATCTTTTTCTACATCTGTATCATCACTGTATCCACATAGATGAAGTACTCCGTGAATAATGACTCTTTCGAGTTCATCTATTATTGTAGTTTGATATTTTTGTGTATTATCCCGAACTCTATCGATACTTACATATATATCTCCTGATATACTTTCACTTTCGGTATAATCGAAAGCTATAACATCAGTAAACTCATTTTTTCCGAGATATTTCTGATTGAAAATTAAAAGTTCTTCGTCGCTTGTGATAATTACATTAATAGAACCTATTTCGAATTTAAGTTCTTTAATTGTACTAATTATCCAACTCTTTAATAAACGTTTCCTGTAGTACCTGAACGGCACATTCTGAATTATTACAGATATTTCCAATTATTTAAATATTGAATATTAGTTCTGATACACGCCCTTCTTCATGGAAGTGTAATTCATCGGATAATTTTTTCATTAAAAAAATACCTCTTCCTGTAATATTTTCAATGTTTTCGGGTGCAGTTGGGTCTGGAATATTGTTGTAATCAAACCCCTTACCCTGATCCTGGGTTATTATAATTAACTTTTTATTCCCAATTTTGATTGAGAAGTCAATCTTTTTGGAGGTATCAAATTTATTACCATGAGTTATTGCATTGTTTACCGCTTCCAGAGCAGCTATAAGAATATTTCCATATAATTCGTCCGCGAATTCATGTTTATCAGAAATTTCATCAATAAGCTTCTCTATATCATGTAGACTATCTATCTTTGATTCAAGCAAAAGCTTCTTTTCCATAAGTATAATTGATTGCTATCTTATGTTGTAATGTTTACTTATACTTTTATTGATAAAAAGAGTTTCAAAAAGTATGAACTATTTTTTTAAAATCTCTTCCTGGTAGTTATCAACGAATTAACCATTGTGCAGGATCAAGCTTTGAATCTTTTTCCCATATTTCCAGGTGTAATACTGCATTTTCACCGGCAATATTATCCGTATAAACCCTGCCAATAATTTCTTTTTGCCCAACTCTTTGCCCGGGTTTTACAAAAACTTCATTCATATTGGAGTAAACGGTTAAAAAATCACCATGTCTTATAATAACAGCGTTACTTTGACCTGGTATCGATACAACCCTTCTGACAACTCCATTGAATATTGAGCGAACTTCAGCGTTTTCGTCTGTTAAAATATCGATTCCGTTATTTTGAATTGTAATCCCGCTTAAAACAGGGTGTGGATGTTCACCGAAATGGCCTGTGATAATTCCGTTCTCAGTAGGCCATGGTAGTGAACCTTTATTGTTTTTAAAGTTTTCAGATAAACTTTCATATTCTGAAACTTCAGTATATCCGGCTTCTTCTGATCTTTTTCTTTCTTCTGCTATTAGTTTTTCTATCTCGTTTGATAAATCATTTGATATTTTTCTCCTTCTGTTGAATTCATTCTTAAGCTCCTGCTCTCTCTTTTTTAGTTCACTCAATTCATTTTGTCTTGATCTTAATTCATTCTCCATCAAAATTTTTTCCTTTCTTTGTTCCTGGGATAATAAATCGAGCTCATTTTTCTTCTTAATATTTTCATCTAAATTATCCTGTATTTCACTCTTAAGTCTCTCAATATTGGCTATTTCATTTCTTCTTTCTCGTGAGTACTGTTGAATATAAATAAATCTTCTATAAGCCTGATTCAGATTTTGTGATGATAAAATGTGTATTAATAAATTGTAGTTAGTTTTATTTGCATAGGCACTTTTAACCATTCTTGCATAATTCTGTCGGGATTCTTCCATCTTTGTTTCAAGTTTTTTGATATTCTCAACTTGATCATTGATTTGTTGTTGTAAAATTGAGATTTCTTGATTTAAAGATGTTATCATCTCATTTCTCAACTTGATCCTTTGATTTATAATATTGAGTCTTTCCAGCGATGTTTCTCTGGATTCGCGGGTTTCGGAAATTAGACGGTTTGTATATTCAATTTGCTTTTCATTTTCTCTTCTTTTTCTCTCCAGTTCACTTCTTGTCTGAGAAAATCCAGAATAAACAAATGTTGTGAGAAAAAAAATGCAACAAATGTATTTTAACATTTTAAAAATTAACTTTAAATGATGCATAACCTTTTCCCTTTCGGTGTTTAATTTTTTTAAATTACTAACCCTTCTACATTTCCTCATAATTTGATGGAATCCTGAAACTGAAATTTAAATCCCTGTTTATTTCAATTCCGGAGAAATTAAACTGCATAACTGAAATATAGTCTCCTCTTTTTTGAGTTATATCAAACTCCCGTGGTAGCACCTCACCGTTTATATTTTCATAATTTTTATAATTAACACTGTATTCCCATGCATTTGCAATGTCAATAATTGATAAACTTTCAGGCAATAAAGCTCTGTTTAAAACAAGTTTTATTTCGTATTTATTTGCATTATAATTATTATGTTTATCTATTTCATAGTACTTTAGTAAAATATTCTCATCCGTATGATAATAATTTATTGTTTCCTTACTATCCTTTCCTTTTAAGAATGCCTGCAGCTTTACGGGCGATCCAAGTAAAACTGATTGTAATTCAAAAAAATTTAGTTGTACCGGGAATACAGAACCTGCTTTTTCATACGAATCACTGAAAAATTCCCTGTTAATTCTATCGATAATATGAATACTATCCGGGGTAAATTTTACTCTTGCCGCCTCTATTCCAGCAATTACATTCACGTTCATAATAATAACACTATCTTTTTTCCCTCTTATTGATCCTCTCAAATTCTGAGTATGATTGCCCTCAGTATATCTGAGACTGACTCTCCTTACAGAATACGTATCTATCTTAGTGTGTAATTTTGTAAAGTGCAGATATATTTCATCATAATCTATTTTTTCATACTCTTCAGTTATCAAAAACGAAGGCCTGCATGAATTTAACAGTGCCGACATCAAAAAAAAGAGTATAAGTATTATTTTTAGTTTGCTCATAAAATTGCGTTTTCAATTTTTATTCTTAGTTCTTCTTCATTCCCTCCAAATTCGATGGCTTTATTCCATTTTTTGACAGCCTCATCTATTTTTTTTAATTTATATAATATGTCGCCATAATGGTCGAGTATTTCGTAATTTTCTGACCCATTATTTCTATATGACTCTTTTATATATAATAATGCAGTTTCGTAATCTGCAAGTTTATACATAATCCACGCATATGTATCAAGAAATGCATAGTTATTTGACTGTCCATCTACGGCTTTTCTGCTCAACCTTTCTGCATACGTAAGTTTTTCACCTCTCAGCGAAAGGAAATAGGCATAATTGTTCAATGTAACCAAATTATCGGGATCAGTCTCAATTGATTTCTTAAAGTAAATATCAGATTCCTGATACATTTCGCGGGCATTATATACCTCGCCGATATAAGCAAGTATTTGGGCCGCCAGACTACTTTGTGTATCATTGAGATATTCTAAACTATTTTTGAAATTATAAAGTGCATCATCCTTATTATCGAGAACATAATTAGCAAATCCGAGAAAATAAAATATTAACGGGTCATCAGGATTATACTTGAGTGCCTTTTCGGCTTCTTCAATTATTCGTTGGTGATCTCCCATATAACTGAGAACATAGAGTTTTTGCTCTCTGAATACGGTATTTTCTGGTTCCTCATCAACTAACTTTTGAATATATTTTAATGCATTTTCATAATTCTCGGTTCTTATGTAAAATTCGGCGACTACAGCGTACGTTTGAAGTAATTGACCTCCGGTTTTTAGTAAATGTTGGGTTATTTCTTTTAATTCCTGGTTATATTGTTTTACATCTATATAATCAAAAGATGAGAATAATACATCGTTCTTAATTTTTAAATCCAGTTCGTCGTGAAACATAGCTTTTCTTAAATAATAAAATCCTTTCTCGTGTTTTCCGGATTCAAAATTATAAAACGCTAAATTGATAATCGATTCGGCATCTTCCGGGTTTAATGATATTACAACATTATATTTTTCGAAAGCTTCCTTTTCCATTCCAATTCTTGAATAAAAATCAGCCATCATTTTATAAGCCTGATAATTATCTGGGTATACTTCTATCAATTTTTTTATTTCTTTATAAGCTTTTTCAAACTCTCCAAGTTTTATATATATCTCTTTTTTATCATGTGTTAATTCAAAATCAAGACCGATTTTCTCTTCAATTACTTCATATATTTCCAACCCTTCAATAAATTGTTTATTTTCAAAGTATAACTGTGCCAATATATAGTAAGGTTCTATTCCGTTTTCAATATTCTCAGTTAAATAAGCGTACACTTTTATTGCATGTTCTATCATATTGTTTTGATAGTAAAACTGAGCAAGCTGCACATAGTACCATTTATTATTCCTGTTATTTTCCAATGCTTTCTTCGAGTATTCTATTGCATTATCCACTTTTTCATTAAAGTAACTTATATTTGCCAATTCATAGTAAGCAACATCGGAATTAGGATTAATCTCAATACATCTTAAAAAGAGTTCTTCAGCTTCTTTTATATGCCCCATAAGCTTTAAGCGAATTGCTTCATTTAAAACATATTCATACTCTAATCTCTCGCTGGCAGATAATTTTCCTGTATCTGGTTCCGATTTCCTGACACTGAAAATATGTGTACATGATAGAGTAAGTGTTGATAATAATAGTATTTGTATTATGGTGTTAAATTTAAATTTGGGCATGTTATGTTTTCTTTGTTAATAATCAGGTAAAAAAAATGTTTTTGTAACTCAAAAAAAAATTTTTTTAATAATCATCGCGCTCCTTTGTCTACTGCGGGCTGTTTGGTATTTTTTTTATCATAATAAACATGTCTTAATAACGTTTTAACTTTTATTTATTTGATGTCTTATTTGTGATTTCAAACTTTATATGATTTTACTATTTGTTGTTGCAGCATTTTGATTAAACTATAGCTCTTGCTTTTAATGTAATAAAATGCCTGTATCAATAACGAGGAATAAGCATAAATACTTTATCATACTGTAAAAAAAAATCTATTACTTTTGCAATTTAAAAATTTGTGAATTCAATTACTTCCTTTGTTTTAAAAAATAACCGCTAGTATTGCTTATAATTTATGAGTATTATCAGAGAGATAAACAAATTAAGAAGAAAGAAAAACGCAATTATACTTGCACATTACTATCAAATTCCGGAGATACAGGATATTGCAGATTTCGTTGGTGACAGCCTGGATCTTTCTAGAAAATCTGCCAATACCAATGCCGATATAATTGTTTTTGCCGGTGTTAATTTTATGGCTGAAACCGCTAAGATACTTTCACCCGGCAAAAAAGTTCTTATACCAGATCCTGAAGCAGGGTGTTCTCTTGCAGATTCTTGTCCTGCCGGGGAATTTCGTAAATTTCGCAACAAATATCCTGACAATATAGTAGTTTCTTATGTAAATGCATCAGCTGAAATTAAAGCTCTGTCTGATATTTGCTGCACCTCTACCAACGCTTTGAGAATTATTGAAAGCATTCCCCGCCAACAAAAGATAATTTTTGCTCCAGACAGAAATCTGGGAGATTATCTTAACCGGTTAACAGGAAGGGATATGGTTTTATGGGACGGCTCATGTCACGTTCATGAAGAGTTTTCACTTGAAAGAATAATGCTTATTAAGAATGAAAATCCTGAAGCTAAGCTTATTTCACATCCTGAATGCCAGAAGCCTCTTCTTATTGCATCAGATTTTGTTGGTTCAACTTCTTCATTGCTGAATTATGTCTCAGAGGACAGTTGTAAAAAATACATAGTAGCCACAGAATCCGGTATATTGCATCAAATGAAAAAAAATAATCCTGATAAGCATTTCATCCCGGCTCCACCACTCGATTCTACATGTGGTTGCAATGACTGCAAATACATGAAGCTTCACACTCTTGATAAAATTTATACCTCTCTTTCAGATGAAAAATTTGAAGTATTAGTTGACCCATCTGTGGTGGAAAAAGCTGTTATACCAATCAGAAGAATGCTTGAATTGTCGTTTCAGCCTGATCTCAGGCACTTTCTAACCTGGCCATCCACATAAATTATTTCTTAACAATATTAAAAAATTTATATCAGGCATATTTTTTGAATACCTGGCTTATCTTTATTTAAACTTATTTAATTTTTCGGTGTTTACTAAAGTAAATAGCAAATTTATGATGATTATGCCTTTACTTAGATTTTCCTTTATTCTTTTATTTTCTGTTTTAACACTGGCTGCTTTTTCTCAGGAAAAAACAGATGCAAATGTTTTTGGACATGTTTTGAATGCTTCTGACGGCGAACATGTTCCTTTTATAAACATTATCGTTGAGGGAACCAGACTGGGTACAATAACCGACGCAAGTGGGCATTATATTTTGACAAATCTTCCTGTAGGTTCTCATACTTTGGTAGTCAAGGGGATGGGCTATGAAACTACCTATTCAGAAATAGAAATTTTTGCAAATCAAACACTTGAAGTTGATTTTGAAGTTAATTATACAGGTATTGATCTCGATGTTATTGTTATCTCGGCTACCCCGACATCGAGTGGTTTTCGCTATCAACCTGACATGGTTTATATAGGCGAAAAACTTCAACGAAAAAGCGAAGCCTCTTTTGGTGAGATGCTGAATCACGAACCTGGAATAGCTATGCGTTCACTGGGTTCTGTTCCTGCCAGACCGGTAATAAGGGGTATGGATGGTGACAGAATACTGATCCTTGAAAATAGCGAAAGAATGGGCGATGTTTCCGAAACTTCAGCTGACCATTCTATTGCCCTTGACCCTCTGGTTGCAAGCAGGGTTGAGGTAATAAGAGGGCCGGCAGGTCTCCTTTACGGGCCAAGTGCACTTGGCGGTGTTATTAACCTTTTGACAACAGATATTCCGGAAAACTGGGATGACGGTCATTCAGGTGTTTTTTCACTTCAGGGGGCAAGTATGAACAAAATGGGTGCAGGCTTTGGACGGATTACTTACGGTTTTGAAAACACTGCAGTATCGGGTAGATTTGCTCATAGAAGATCATCTGATATTAGAACGCCTGAAGGAAGGCTCCCCGGTACTTCTATGAATAATTTTGATTCGTCTCTGGGTTTTGGCTTTGAAAATGAAGTCAGTAGAGGCGGGGCAAGTATATCGCTGTCAGGACAGAGCTTCGAAATACCTGAAAAAATTGAATCTCCTGACGAGGGTGTGGAAATTCGTTTGCAAAGAGCAGCTATTCAAGGTAGATTAAACTTTGATGATAAAAATAAATTCTTTGACAAAAAACAGTTACGTTTTTCAGCCAGCAGGCTTTTCCAGGAGGAGATTGAGTACATGCGCACCAATGGGTCAATAAATGAGGATGTAGAACTTGAATACTCTAAATATGGGTTCAGTTCAACTATGACACTGCAACACAAGCCAGTAAGGATTTTTGACAGGGGTGCATTCGGTTTTAATATCCACGGTCACAGACTTGATGTTGGCGGTGATGAAGCCTACACTCCGGGGGAGAACAGGCTTAACATCGCGCTATTCACTTTTCAGGAAATTCCCCTTTCAAATATTATGAGGTTGCAGGTGGGTTTGAGACTGGACTTTCAGCATACCGGAACAATTCGCAACGAATTGTTCCCTGACATATCCAGTAAAAGAAATTCTGTAAATTATACAGGCTCTATCGGTTTTAATCACAGACCCCTGGATGGTCTGGAAGTCGGGGGTCAGCTTGCCAGATCTCATCGTAATCCATCAGTAGAAGAGCTTTTCGCAGACGGACCACATCTCGGAGCGGGTGTATACGAAGTAGGTGATGAAACTATAAATGATGAAATAGGCCAGGGAGGAGATATTTTTATAAAATGGAAAAATGACAACATTCAATTCGAGGTTGCCGGTTTTGCGAACTATTTTCGTAATTACATCATGTTTGAGCCTACCGGTGAAACCGATCCTGATAGTGGCTACCCCATTTTCAGATATTCAGGAGATGAAGCCAGTATTTCAGGTTTGGAAATATCTGCACTTATAAAGCTTCATAAAAATTTTGAATGGAATTTGGGGATGGATTTTGTTTATGGTCGAAGATTAAACAACAGTAATAACTATCTTCCTTTTATGCCTCCATTAAGGTTTATGACAGGTATAGAATATGATTTTGGTCCCGGCTGGGTTGGAGGGAATATTGTTTCCGCTTCAAATCAGAACAGGGTTGCTCCGGATGAAGATGTGACAGAGGGTTATACACTTATAGGGATAACTGCCGGATACAGGCTTACCACAATGGGAAGACATGTTCTGATTTTCAGGGCGGACAATTTGCTTGATGAGCTTTACCGTGATCACTTATCAAGGGTAGAAGAAAGGAATTTCCCTATGCCTGGACGTAACATCACACTGGCTTACCGATTGTTTTTTTAAAAGCTTATATTGATTTTGTATAATGTTATTTGATTATTTTATCAATTATATTTTTGATATTTATATGATTAAATATTAATGAGATAAACAAGATATTTTTGCATACTTACAAAGGTTTATTAAAGGCTGAGTATAATTCCCGTTTAATACCAAATAGAACTATATAAAATACAACGTACTTTATTTTTAAAAACTTTTTATAATGCCAAGAACAGAATACGATACTATAGGTAATGTAGAAATTTCAGATGATAAATACTGGGGACCTCAGACTCAGCGTTCACTTAATAATTTCGAGATAGGTAAGGATAAAATGCCTTCAAAGGTTATCAAATCACTTGCATTAGTCAAAAAAGCTGCTGCTATCACTAATATGGAGCTTGGTGTTCTTTCAAAGGAAAAAGCGTTGGCTATATCTACTGTGTGCGACGAGATTTACGAAGGGAAACTGGATGAACATTTTCCATTGTTAGTCTGGCAAACCGGTTCCGGTACTCACACAAACATGAATGTTAACGAGGTAATATCCAACAGGGCACACGTTCTGTTAGGAAATAAACCAGGTGATGGGAAACCGGATCTGCATCCAAACGATGATGTAAATAAATCACAGTCCTCTAACGATGTTTTTCCTACTGCAATGCATATTGCAGCATATTCAACATTGACTGAAACGACTATTCCGGGGATTAAAAAACTCAGGGATGGTTTAGCCATGAAATCGGAAGAATTCAAAAATATAATTAAAACCGGCAGGACTCATTGGATGGATGCAACTCCACTTACACTTGGACAGGAATTTTCAGCATTTGCTGAACAATTGGATCGTGGCATTTATAGTCTGGAAAATTCTATGACGGGATTGCTTGAAATAGCTGCAGGCGGAACAAGCGTAGGAACAGGGATTAACGCCCCTGAGGGCTTTCAAAATATAATTGCAGCGAAAATTGCACATTTTACAGGTTATCCTTTTAAAAGTGCACAAAACAAATTTGAGGCACTGTCATCGAACGATCCGATTGTGCATACTTCTGCATCACTCAGGAATATTTCTGTTAGTCTGATGAAAATTGCCAATGACTTACGGACACTTTCATCAGGTCCGAGAACCGGATTAAATGAGTTGAAAATCCCGTCCAATGAGCCGGGGTCCTCAATAATGCCGGGTAAAGTTAATCCAACCCAAATTGAAGCATTAACAATGGTATGTGCCCAGGTTACCGGTAACGATCACGCAATTGCTACAGGAGGAATGTTCGGGCATTTTCAGCTAAATACTTTTATGCCGATGATGATTTTCAACCTTTTGAATTCTGCAGAATTGCTTGGAGATGCATGTGTATCTTTCAATGATAAATGTGTTTCTGGAATAACGCCAAATCTTGAAGTTATTCAAAAATATCTGGAAAACTCACTAATGCTTGTTACAGCCTTAAATCCGCATATTGGTTATGAAAATTCCGCGAAAATTGCACATAAGGCATATAAAGAAAATATCTCACTTAGATCTGCAGCTTTAGAGCTGGGGCTGGTAACTGAAAATCAGTTTAACGAATGGGTTGATCCACGAAAAATGATTTAAAAAATTAATTATCAGTTACATTAATACTAATTATGATAGACATAGATGCATTAATGACAGCTTATTGAAAAAAATATTCAATGCTTCCCGGTATGACCAAATCCTCCTTCTCCCCTGTCGCTTTCATTTAGACGCTCTACTTCTGCCCATTGTGCTCTTTCATGCCTTGCAATAACCATTTGTGCAATTCTATCACCATTGTTGACAACAAAATTATCTTTTGACAGATTTATCAGTATGATCATTACTTCACCCCTGTAATCTGCATCTATCGTGCCGGGTGTATTTAAAACAGTGACGCCGTGTTTTGCAGCCATCCCGCTTCTGGGCCTTATTTGCGCTTCGTATCCATCCGGTAACTCTAAAAATAACCCTGTGGAGATAAGTTTGCGTTCCATTGGTTTTAAAATAGCTGGTTTTTCTAAAAATGCCCTCAAATCGGCTCCAGCAGAATACACTGTTGAATATGCGGGTAGTGGATTATCGGATTTATTGATTATTTTAATTTTCATAAAAATTAATTTTTATTAAGTATTTGGCCTTACGTATCTTACCATGAAAGCCCCATCAGCCTTTGGCAGACAAAAAGAGATGAACAAACATGGGGGTTCCATACAACAAAAAGAAATGAACTTAATTGACATACTATAATAACTCATTGAATATTAATTTTATTAACCTTGTTTGTACGTATGAATTCCCCATGATTCTGAAGATTCACAAAAAGACATGAATAAATGTGGGGAATCCATCGGATTGAAAAGCAATAGTTCAAAGTCCAAATTAGGTAAAATATTGATAAACAATTTACTAAACATTATTTATACAGATGAATTTCATTATTCGATTTGTTCATGCTTTTTTATTAATTCATCTTTTTCCATGTAATAAATACAGGTACAATAACAAACTATCAATAAAGACTTTATAATATATTCTGTTACGATATTTGTGAAATTTATACTTATTGCGATCAAAAATATTATGGCAGCAAATATAAAATAAACAGAAATCCTTTTCAGATCATATGGGATTTTCAAGTATCTTTTTCCCAAAAAAAATGAAAATAAACACATCACTGCATAACATGCAACATGAGCCCATGCAGAAGCCATATATCCGTAGAATGGTATTAAAAAGAAATTTATCCCAATTGTTACTGCCGCTCCGGTAATTGCCAGATAAGCGCCAAATTTGGTATTATCTGTAAGTTTGTACCATACTGACAGATTAAAATAAACACCCAGAAGCAGGTTGCCGAAAAGAACTACCGGTACGATATTTAAGCCTTCATGAAAACTGCTTCCAATTATGTGTTTAAATACGTCCAGATAAAATGTTATTCCGAGAAATATCAAAATTCCGGCAATAACAAAATATTTCATCACTTTTGCGTATAATTCCTGTGAATCGGCTTTCCCCTGATATCTGAAAAAGAAGGGTTCGGCAGCATACCTGAACATTTGAATAAACAAAACCATTAGAACAGCGATCCTGATATTTGCTCCATATATCCCCAGTTGTTCCTGAGCATTAATTGTATCAGGCAATCTCCACCTGAGCATTATCCTGTCAACACTTTCATTAACTGTACCGGCGAGGCCGCTGATCAAAAGAGGCAATGAATAAGTCAGCATCCTTTTCAGCAATGTCATTGAAAAAGCTACTTTAATACTAACCATCTCTTTTAGGAGAATTATTAGTGTAAGCAGGGTTGCAGTGAGATTTGATAATATAACATAGCCTATTCCAAAATCCGGATTGTATATTGCATTTAGTGAAGACTCCGGGTTTGCATCTAAAAAGTTGGGTAAAAAGAGAAGGAAAATCAGATTCATCAGTATATTAACCGTTATGTTAAATACCTTTATCATGACAAATCTTACCGCGCGGTTTTCGGATCTCAGTTTTGCGAAAGTGATGGTAGAAAATGCATCTATAGCCACGGTAATTCCGAGCATTAGGATCATTTCACTGTATTGCTCATAATCAAGTAATGAGGCTACATTTGTATGCAGCAGTGTGATCATTACGATGAAAAATAAAGATGATGTGAAGAGGCTGATAATTGCAGTACTGAATACCTGTTCTTTATCTTTGTGTTTGTTAATGAACCGGAAAAACCCGGTTTCCATACCGTATGTAAGAATAATTATCAAAAATGCGGAATATGCATACAATTCATTAATTATTCCGTATTCTTCGGTTGTGAACACCCTTGTATACAGGACTACCAGCAGATAATTCAGCAGACGTGCAACTATGCTGCTGAATCCGTATATAGCGGTTTCACCTGCAAGTCTTTTAAGTGGATTCAATTAACCGAATTTTTTTTTGCATCTATGTATATGGTGGCAAATATATTCATTTGTTTTTTTATCCTTTCGGTATAAACAGTGGTTATCTCATGTGCATCTTTTAGTGCCATGTCATGCGGCAGTTGAATATGAAAGGTAATTTCGGTATGATTACCATATGTATGAATGTGGAAATGATGAGGCTTAAGATCACCTTCATATATTTCACTACCGATTCCTTCAATCTCAACAATGGTTTTATTTTCTGGTTTTTCGCCAAGAAGCGGACGAACACTGTCTGATACGATAACATATGCAGTATATAATATGAGTAAAGAGACGAATACTCCCAACACACCGTCTATCCACCATACATATTCCCCGAGAAAAATTCCAACCAATATAACAAGACTTGATAATGAATCAGTTCTGTGATGCCATCCGTCAGCCCTTAAAGAATTTGATCTTTCACTTTTTGCAACCCTGAAACTTACCTGTGCAAGTAACTCTTTAACTATAAGCGATATTGATGTTACAACTATGGCAATTCTGCCATAATTGGCCTGCTTATGCTCAACAATTCTGATTACTGATTCGTAAAGAAAATTTATGGCTATTGCAAATAATATAAAGCCAATAATAAGAGAGGTAATTAATTCGGCTCTTCCGTGACCATATGGATGATTCTTGTCAGGCGGTTTTGACGCTAATATTAACCCGGCAACAAGAACTATTGAAGAAAAGGAATCTGCCAGGGTGTGCCATGCATCTGCTATAAGCGCTACTGATGAACTAACCACTCCTGCCCAGTACTTAATTATGAATAAAAGAATATTGCTAACTATAGCTATAATTCCGATCAGCCTGCCATACCTGAAGCTTTTCACTGTTTTATCTTGCATGAATTCTTGCTGTTATAAGGGTTAGCCGAATAATTCAAAAAAAATCATAATTAATCAGTCGTTTTTTTATTAAATAAAATGTAGCCGAAACTGAAAAGAAAATAAAAACGATTCCCGGGATTCTGATAATAATTGAGGCTCAGTGATGCGGGCCCGAATGGTGTATGGTAAACCAAAGCTGCATTCGCCATAAATCGCGTTTGGTTAAATTTTTCTGAGTAATATGCATTATAATCATCATCCTGTAAAATGCTTTTATAAGGTTGGAAAACATAAGCTCCAGCTCTGAGATGAAAAGGGTCGCTGAAATTGATTATTGGTATAAGTCCGGCAGCTGCATATGAATGTGCTCTGTAATTTTCAAGAAAAAGGGTTTTGCTGTGCGGGGTTGGTTGAAAAGGTTGTGCATTCATGATTGTTGAGAGATAATTCCCAAATGTCGGTGTATTTGATAAAAATCCTTCAGCAAACAAGCCTAACCTGAAACCTGAACTAATTCTTTTGTAATTAATATATCTTGAATGTACAAGGAAATAGTAGTGATTATCTTTATAATCTTGTCTAACGGGGGGTACGGAGCCGTGTATAAATGATTCGTTTCCGCCAATGAATTGTGCTTTTAAATAAAAATTTGTACCTCTTTGGGGGTAATGGATTCTGTTCAATGTATTCCTCTTGTAAATCAGACTTAAGGAATTCAGATCAAAATTTGTAACATCTGCTGTATCTGCCTGGGTATAAGTGCTGACCTGATAGTATTGATATCTTGACCGTCCAGCTGAGTATGCTATTTGTGAATAACTGTTTGGTGAAACAGGATAGCCGAGACTTATCCTGATATTCCCATCATAATGCATTAAATAAGGATGTATAACATCTTCGAAAAAAGGCTCAGACGTGCTTGTAAAATAATCCCATCTGTTAAGCGTCAATGACAGGTCTGCAAACAAGGGCATGGCAGCCGGCATTTCAATCTGTCCCATAGCCATTACCGAGCTGTATAAGCGCCCGAAATAAACATTTCCTTTTAAATTATACGAATTTCTTCCCAGAACTCGGTAGTTAACACCTGCATACCCCTGATTGAATGCTGAAGAAATATTACCTCCCACCTGTACTTCAAGTTCTCTTTCTGCACGTATTCTCAAATGAAGTTCGTAAAATCCGGTTTCTGGATTGTAAATAGCTGTTGGGAAAACGGTTCTAATGTTGTCATTTGCAACAAGTCTGAAATAAGATGATTCAAGTTCTTTAAAATCAAAAAAATCATCGTTGCTTCTGAAGGTATTGTTAATAAACTCCTGTTGTTCCTCCGTTACACCTTCAACGTGCACTTTGTTGAAATATAAATTGGGAAACCCTTCTCTGAACTGTGACCTTCTTTCATTTATTTTATCAGGTGATACATTTCTGTAAATTCTCTCTTTTACATAGTTTGTCTGTTTAAGTGTATTTTTGTATCCTTTTTCAATTATCTCCTCGACCAGATGAAAATCGAGTACCCCGATTTCAAATAGATCTGTTTCTATCAAGATACCATCTATTTTTGAAAGGTCGTAGTCGGTTTGACCGGCTATCATATTTTCTATTTGAAGTACAATGTTTTCTTCTGTAGGTTTGGGAGGATTTGCGGATGTTTTACTGCCTATAACCATATCAGCGTTAAAATCTTCAAGCAATACCTGATATGGAAAATTATTGTAAATACCACCGTCGAACAACAACATTTCATCGATAGTTACCGGACTAAACACGAATGGAAAAGCAGATGATGCTCTGACAGCAGATGAAAGTTGTCCTTCTCTTAATATAACGGGCCGGTTATTGTAAACGTCAGCTGCAACACACCTGAATGGAACAAAAAGATTATCGAAATCATAGTCAGCTTCTGCATTTGCCTGAGCGAGAAGTTTCATCAGTACGAGATCCATAAGGTGGGTCGGGACTATATTTGTCGGAAACCTGGGAACTGTAATTGTATCGCCCCTGATAAAGCTAAAGTTGAACATTGTAGAATTTAAATGCCTCTTTTTATAATTAAACCTGAACTCATCGGGTATACTTCCCGTTGCCCAATCCTGGAATTCTGGACTTTTTGCAATTAATTCCATTTCATTGGGTGAATATCCTGCAGCATACATTGCTCCTACAATTGCTCCCATTGATGTGCCGGAAATATAGTCAATTGGTATACCATTTTCTTCAAGTGCTTTTAATACTCCGATATGCGCCAGACCTTTTGCTCCACCACCGCTTAACACCAGGCCTACAGACTGAGCTGACGAAAATTCTGGTACCTGTAAAATTTGGTATGATATCAAACTAATAATCAGGAAAATTCTTTTCATATATAACTATTAAATATTTTTTTAAAGATTATATCTTTGCATAAAACCTGTGTACATACAATTTATATGATATGAAATTCCTGGCTATCGGACTTTTTTCAATATTTATAATATCCTGTGGAAACGGCAGCGAAAAAAAAACTGCAACCGATCCTTATAATCATGAACCAAAGTTAATAATTGAAACTGATTTTGGTAACATGGAAATTATTTTATACGATGCAACTCCTTTACACAGGAATAATTTCATAAAACTTGCATCTGAAAACTATTATGATGGAACATTATTTCACAGGGTGATTGAAAATTTCATGATTCAGGGGGGAGATCCTGACTCGAGAAATGCAGAGACAGGCGATGTTCTCGGATCTGGTGGACCTGATTATACAATCCCGGCAGAAATATCTGACACAATTTACCATAAAAAAGGTGCAATTGCTGCTGCCAGAATGGGAGATAATGTTAATCCGGAAAAAGAATCATCTGGTTCTCAGTTCTATATTGTTCATGGTACAATTTTTACTGATGAGCAACTTGACCGGATTGAACATCAGAACAATAATGCTAAATTACAAGATCTCTTTTCTGAAATTTTTGAAAAAAAGGAAAAAAAATTGCTTGAATTGGGAGAAGAACCCGATTACAATACTATTTCCCGGGAAGCCCGGGAAGAAGCAGAAAAAATTCATTCTGAAATGAAGCCATTCAGTTTTTCCTGTAAAGCAAGGGAAATTTACCGTACTATAGGCGGTGCACCTCATCTTGACGGATCTTATACGGTTTTTGGCGAAGTTGTCGCCGGATTTGAAATAATTGATAAGATTGCTTCTGTACCAGTTGATTCTAACGACAGGCCACTTGAGGATATACGCATGAATATTAAATTAGTTCGTTAATAACATGGATTACAATAACTTATTAAATAAAATAAAAGAGTACAGAAAGAAAGCTGAAAAATTTAATCCTGAAAAACCTGAACAAATTGAAGAATTCCGGATACTTTTTTTAGGCAGAAAAGGAATACTGAATGAACTTTTCAGTGAATTCAAAAAAATCTCTCCGGAAGGTAAAAAAGAAACCGGCCGTTTATTAAATGAACTTAAACTGTACGTTTCCAAAAAAATCGAAAGACTTAAAAACGAAAAAGAAGAACTTAAAACAGACCATAAAACCTACACTGACCTGACACTGCCATCTTCTCACATTAAACTCGGAAGCAGGCATCCAATTTCTATAGTTAGAAATGAAATTATAGAAATTTTTTCCCGGCTAGGTTTTTATGTTTCTGAAGGTCCGGAAATTGAAGATGACTGGCATGTTTTTTCTGCTCTTAATTTCCCTGAAGAACACCCTGCAAGAGATATGCAGGATACTTTTTTCCTTGAACAAAATCCTGATATACTTCTCAGGACACATACCTCTTCAGTGCAGGTAAGGGTCATGGAAACAGAGAAACCTCCACTCAGAACAATTTCCCCCGGGAGAGTCTTCAGAAGTGAAGCGATATCTGCCCGTTCTCATTGTATATTTCACCAGGTAGAAGGTCTATATATCGATAAAAATGTGTCATTTTCCGACCTTAAACAAACACTTATCTATTTTGCAAGGGAAATGTTCGGAAAGGATACAGAAATCCGTCTCAGGCCCTCTTTCTTCCCTTTTACGGAACCATCCGGGGAACTTGACATATCATGTAACTGCAGGGGTAAAGGTTGTAATCTTTGTAAATATACAGGATGGTTGGAAATTCTCGGTTGTGGAATGGTTGATCCTAACGTCCTTTCCTCCTGTGGCATAGATAACGAAATATTTACAGGTTTTGCATTTGGAATGGGAATAGAACGAATAGCGCTTCTTAAATATAATATTAAGGACATTCGCCTTTATTTCGAAAATGACATCAGATTTATAAAACAATTTACATCCGCTTATTAACAGCAATTCTTTTATTGAAACTTTTTCTGTTGTTAATTCGTTCAAATTCAATATTTTTAATATTTAAATAATTTTGTTAATTTTACGTTTCTGCAGAAATAAATATTTCTGCATTTTAATTATTTATTTATTCAACGTCCTATATTTTAATTATTTAGGCCATGAAAAGTATTCACAATATACCTTCATGTGACTCTTGTTCATTAAGATCTGTTACAATATTTAAAAATCTTTCTCCGGAAGAGCATGAGATGCTAAATTCTGATATAACACATGATTTCTTTAAAAAAGGTTCAATAATTTACCATGAAGGAAGCAGAATTACAGGATGTTATTGTGTTAGTAAAGGTATCGTAAAAATATATAAAACAGGAATTGATGGTAAGGAACAGATTATTACATTCGCAAAAAAAGGAAACATAATAGGATTCAGATCTGTTCTGACCGGTGAATTAGCTTGTACAACTGCCAAAGTAATTGAAGACGCTTCTCTTTGTTTTATTCCTGGCTATTCTTTAATTAAGCTTGTTAAGCAAAACGGAAATTTCTCAATGGATCTAATGCAGCTTGCCTGCAAGGAACTTGGTCAGTCTAATGCTTATATAACCGATATAGCTCAAAAAACTGTACGCGAAAGATTAGCCGAAATATTACTTCAACTAAAGGATAATTTTGGCCTTGATGAGGACAATTTCCTCCTTATCACTCTTACAAGGGAAGAGCTGGCAAATATTGTAGGTACTGCTACAGAATCGATAATCAGGTTACTTTCAGAATTTAAAAATGATAACCTGATAGAACTTCACGGAAGAAAAATTAAATTGATCAATATTAATGCCATAAAAAAAATGGCAAATATATATTAAGCCATTTTTTTAAATTTTTTATTTCCAGGTTTTACATAAACTGCTTATTCAATATTACGTGTAAAAACAATCCTGCCAGTAACAATATTCCGCTTGCCAACAGAAGATTATTGTTGTGCCCGGGAGTGGCAAATTCGACAACAATCAGAATAACTGAAATCAAAACAATTATTATACCTGCAGATTGTATAAGATATTTCATGTGAATAACATTATAGTTAATAAATAATTTATTACTGATTTTTCTTTACTTAAATCTTTCTTTTCTATTCTTTTTAAAGCCCTTGTTATTAAAAAGGAAAAATCAAAAATATAAATTAATTTTCAAAATACAGATCAATAATAAAAAAAATATGAAAAGTAATATTATCAAAAGAGTTTATTTTGATTACCCTTACCAGGATACCCAAGTTTTTCATAACACAACTCAGTTGCCTCCCTTCCCCTTGGTGTTCTTTTTATATATCCTTCTTTTATCAAAAAAGGCTCATAAACTTCCTCTATCGTTCCGCTTTCCTCACCTGTTGCAGTAGCTATAGTATTGATCCCTACAGGACCTCCTCCGAATTTTTCAATAATAGTAAGCAGAATACGGTTGTCCATCTCATCAAGTCCATATTTATCAATATTCAGTGATTTCAGGGCATACCTGGCAATTTCTAGATCAATATTACCGTTCCCTTTAACCTGTGCAAAATCACGTACTCTTCTCAGCAATGAATTTGCTATTCTTGGAGTTCCCCTGCTTCTCCTGGCAATTTCCATTGATGCTTCATCTGAAATTATTACGTCCAGTATTCTGGAAGATCTTTTAATTATCGAATTCATTATTTCCGTATCATAATACTCAAGATGAGATGTAATACCAAATCTTGATCTTAAGGGACTTGTAAGAAGTCCGGACCTGGTAGTTGCACCAATAAGTGTAAAAGAATTAAGTGTGATCTGAACAGATCTTGCATCAGGCCCCTTGTCAATCATTATATCAATACAAAAATCTTCCATTGCTGAATAAAGGAATTCCTCGACAACAGGACTCATCCTGTGGATTTCATCAATAAACAAAATATCCTTATCTCCAAGATTGGTTAGTAAACCGGCAAGATCTCCCGGCTTGTCAACAACCGGACCTGAAGTAACTTTTAAATTTACTTCCATTTCATTGGCAATAATATTCGCCAGTGTGGTTTTTCCAAGACCAGGTGGACCGTGAAGTAATACATGATCAAGTGCTTCCCCTCTCATTTTGGCAGCCTTTACGAAAATTTTAAGATTATCAAGTATATTTTTCTGTCCTTTGAATTCAATAAATTTTAATGGTCTTAGCTTTTGATTGAATTCTCTATCTTTTTCTTCATTCAGGTCCCTTATACTGAAATCGCTTTTCATCACTTGTGTTTTTACGCAATATAGTTAATTTGAATGCTTTTTGGAATTAATATCCAGGCCAATTTTATTAACAGCTAAATATATATTACTTTTAAATTTATATTTTACAATGATGTTGTATATATTCTGTTAATTTTGTTGATAAATTGATCTTGAAATTTTTTATAGGATAATTAACCAGTTTAAAACATGTTTTAAACAAAATATATTAGATAAATTTCCCTGGTAATCAAAAAATTACACTTCCAATTCACAAGTTGTTGAAATCATTGAATTAAAAAACAGAAATTGCCATATTTAACTTTTGTGTTTAAAAACGGTTTATTATATTGATAATACTTTTTGAGAAAAGGGTTGCTTTTAAAAATTTTCATCCTAAATCAGATTTATCAAAAAATTATATCATATTATTCACAATTTTATGTTTGAATTTCCAACAATTATTATTCTGCAATATAATCTCATTATATTTTAAAAAATGGAAAATATTAAATATGTTACCATAGGCTCAGATCATGCCGGGTATAAAATTAAGCAGTTGATTTCTGATTTTCTAAAAGAGGAAGATTATGTAGTAAATGATGTTGGGACTTTCTCTGAAGATAAAGCCGATTATCCTGATTTTGCTCATTTAGTTGCCAAACAATTGAAAGATGGCAAAAGTGAACTGGGAATAGTTGTTTGTGGGAGCGGTAACGGCGTAAATATGGTTGTAAACAAATACAGTTATATTCGTGGAGCATTATGCTGGAATGAACAGATAGCTTATCTCGCACGTGCACATAATGATGCAAATGTTTTGGCTTTGCCAGGGAGGTTTATTACAGAAGAGGAAGCTGTAATTATTGTAAAGGTTTTTTTGAAAACAACCTTTGAAGGAGGGAGGCATGAGGAAAGAATCAGAAAAATTCCGATATAATTATAATTAAATTCCTTTAAATACAAGTGCTATGTTATCAAGTAAAACAAGGTATGCTTTAAGAGCACTAATCTATTTGTCAATTAATGAAAAAGGAGGTGAAAGGATAGGTATAAAAAATATTGCTGCCGATTTGGAAATTCCTACACCTTATCTGGCAAAAATTATGCAAAATCTTGCACGGCAGAATATATTGCTTTCTACAAAAGGACCAAGGGGGGGGTTTGCTATGGCAAAACCTCCCAAAAAAATTAAAATAATGGATATTATAGAGTTGACTGAAGGAAAGGATTTTTTTGACAGGTGTATGTTGGGATTGAAGTCATGCACTGAGGGGAATGTACGATGCCCGATTTTCAAAAGGTACGATGAAATAAGAAGTCAACTTAAACACCTTTTCAGAAATCAGTCAATACAGGATCTGATCGACGAATTAAATAGCTCAGATATAAAATATTCAATATAGATTGCTACAATCCCATTGTAGTTTTTATCCGGATGAATAATTTCATAACAGTTTTGTATGTTATTACTGCTGTAACAGCTCCGGCACTGTTGGCAAGAACATCGTAAATATTACCGCTTCTGTTAATAAAAATATAATGTTGAAGCAATTCCATAACAGCTCCATAAGCAATAGCTATTACAGCAGCTAAAATGTATGACAGGTTGAGATTTTTTAGTCCGTAACCCCGGAAACCATAAATTAGCAAAAAGCAAAAAATATAATACATAAAAAAGTGTGCTGCCTTGTCAGCATGGGGAAAGCTTAGCAGTGAAATATCCTGAATGTTATTCCCTGGAATTCCGCTCAAAACAAGCATTATGATACTCCAGAAAGCCGGGTATATAAAATGATTTAAGGAAGTTTCTGTATCTGTCATTTGTTGAAAAAAATTTTTAGTAAAGAAACATAAATATTCAGGGCAATCAGCAAAGTTAATATAAATTGAATATATGGCAGGAATATACATACATATTCCTTTTTGCAGAAAAAAATGCAATTATTGTGACTTTCATTCTGTTGTTTCTTCAGAGAACAGGGATGTGATGGTAAATTGCCTTGTAACTGAAACACGACTGCAAAAAAAATATCTTGGCAATGAACCTGTAAATACAATCTATTTTGGAGGCGGGACTCCTTCAGTTTTGAACACTTTGGAAATAAATAAAATATTGAATTCTTTATACCGGAATTACTCTGTTTCAAGTTGCGCTGAAATTACCTTTGAAGCAAATCCTGAGGATTTGAGTTTTAGTTATATTAAGGATTTAAAAAAATCCGGCATTAACAGGTTAAGTATAGGTATTCAGTCTTTTTTTGAAGACGACCTCAAGCGGATGAACAGACGTCATAATGCAGAACAATCCCTGAACTCAGTCAAATTATCCAAAAAGGCAGGAATAGATAACATAAGCATTGATTTGATTTACGGAATTCCCGGAATGGATAAAAATAAATGGGAAAGCAATTTGAAAACTGCTTTTTCACTGCCTGTTAAACATTTGTCTGCATATCTGCTTACTATTGAGCCAAAAACAGTTTTTGGAGATTTAAAGAAAAGCGGGGAAATACAGGATGCTGATGAAAATTCAGCAGCCGAATTTTTTGGTTTGCTGAATGAAGTTGCTTTAGAATATGGCTTTGTTCAATATGAGATATCCAATTTCGCCAAACCAGGGTTTTTTTCACGTCATAACTGCGGATACTGGAATATGGATAAATATATTGGAATAGGGCCTTCTGCCAGCTCTTTTAACGGTAATGCAAGGTGGTGGAACGTAAGTGACAATAATGACTATATGTCCAAAATCCTGAAGGGTGTATTGCCTCATAAAAGAGAAATACTGGATATAAAGAATAGATACAATGAATATATACTAACATCTTTAAGGACAATGTGGGGTGTGGATATAAATCTTGTTGAAGAAATTTTTGGAGAAGATTTAAAAGGGTATTGCCTTTCCAATGCCGGCAGATTCATTAAAAATGGAGATATAACATATGAAAAAGACAGGCTTGTATTGACAAAGCAGGGTCAAATAATTTCAGATTATATAATATCTTCAATGTTCCTGGTTTAACATCTTTACAATACGTGAGTAAACAGGGATTCCATAAAAAACAAACCCGGGGGCTCTTTTTTGAAAAACTATTCTACAATACTATTTCTGATGGAAGCGGCCAGCTCTGCTATTTCAGTCAGATATTCCGGAGAATAACTGAATTCGGGCTCTGAAGCTGTTATGGTTCTGCTAATGGTATCAATATCAACATCTCCTTCACGGAAATAAATTTCAATTTTCTGGAATATTTCGGAAAGTGGTTCTAGCTTGTATATAAACTCCAGTATGTCTGGCTCATTACGATAATTATTCATCATACTTATAAGCCTTTCAAGTGAATATTTTTGACCGGCCAGTTGAGCAATAAGCTTGTCATCAGGTTCCATTGGATCATAAAATGATGTTGCCAGATATAGAGCTTCAATCCACCCACCCGCTAAAATAAGAACGGAAGCACTTTCTCTTCCCGACTCCCTTAGTTGTTCCTCAGCTTCAATGAATATACGGGTTGCAATATCGAATAAAGTATCAGGATGGGATACCATAGCTTTGTTTAATGTTTCATCAGCATGTTCAATAAGTTCTCCTGAAATCCCTATATCCCCGGCGAGTTTGTAAATTGCAGAAAGGTAATTTATCGCTTCCTGTGTTTGTCCGAAAAGCCTGCTATAACTAAGATTAGCTCCGTAAACACCAAGGTTTAATGCGATTTTATTTGTTGTATTATATTTTGTTGCATTTTCATGAGGGTTCAGCAAAGTGGGGTCAAATAAAGCATCTATTTGTTCAAAAATATTCCCGGCATCAACAGGTGAATAAATGTCATAAAAAATTTTTCTGACATCTGCTATTTCTTTGGTTATTTCTTCTGAGTAATCTGTTTCCCAATCAAAATCCGAAGGTTCTTTTTTTTCCTGATGAGTTCCTCCACAGGAGTTTATAACAACAATTAAGCAAGCCAGGACCAATTTGTAAACTGAATATTGCATAAATATTTGTTTTGTTAGAAAACTCATAAATGTTTAAGCAACAGAAGCCGACACATAGTAAACTTTTTAACCTAAATATGTTTACTTATTTTGTTAAATAAGGTTACCCCATTTGGTATTTAAATAATAATGGTTCTTTTTCCCAGTTGTCTGGCAAGCAACATATTGGTCTCTTTTAGTAATTTATAGCGTTGCAGTAATTCTTCCATTTTCTGGTTATCTGTTGTTTTTTTTATCTCTTCTTCTGTATCCTTCAGGGCAATTGAAATTTTTATACTTTTATAACCAAGTATTATTGAAGGAATGATTTTTTTCAACCTGTCTTCTTCTGTTTCAACATTTGTTTCCTTTCTTTTCCATATTTTGCTGAGGTCATACGAACGGCTGAGCAAATCTGCTGTAATTCTGCATATTGAGGGATCATGGTGACATGTAAAATATTTTGTTTCCGGAATTTTATTGTTATTTATGTGTTCCCGGTATTCTTCCAGGATCTGGTTGCAGGAAATGTCGCTAAACTGAAGACCATCTTTATCAATTTCAGTTATAATGAATGATGCAACAGTAGTTACAATTTCATTTCCACTTTCATCAGCTGAAGTAAAAAGATCACGCTGACCATAATTCAGCAGGAACCTTATTATTTCACGCTCATGGATGATAATTTCGTCAATATTATCATTTAATGGACCTTTATTTGTTTTGATCTCACTTTCTTCATTCCTTTTCTCCCATTTTAACTTCTTTTCAATGTTTTTCCTGTGCAGGGTGTTAATTTCGGAATATAAAACATCTTCTTTAATTCCGATTATATTGCTGCATTCCCTTATATAGACAGAACGGTTTATCCGGTTTGGAATAACTGCAATTGAACGAACAATGTCATTTATTAACGTTGCTCTTTTAATAGGGTCATTTTTTGAATCTTCAAGTAAAAGGCGGGTTTTAAAAAGTACAAAATCCATTTCGTTTTCTTCCAGGTATTGTTTTAAAGTTTCCGGATTGTGTTTTCCGGAAAAAGAGTCCGGGTCTTCCCCCTCAGGAAATAATAAAACCTTGACATTAAGCCCCTCCTCAAGAATAAGGTCAATCCCTCTTAAGGATGCTTTTATACCTGCTTCATCACCGTCAAACAGGATAGTGATATTTTGGGTGAACCTTTTTATAAGCCTTATCTGATGCACTGAAAGCGAGGTTCCTGATGAAGCGACCACATTTTCAATCCCGGCCTGATGCAGGGATATTACGTCGGTATATCCTTCAACCAGATAACATTTATCCTTATTTGTAATAGCTCTCTTTGCCTGAAAAAGTCCGTATAATGTCCTGCTTTTATGATATATTTCTGATTCGGGGGGATTAAGATATTTGGCTGTGTTTTTATCCTGTTTTAGGGTGCGGCCCCCGAAACCGATAACTTTACCTGCAATTGAATGAACGGGGAAAATTATACGTCCACTGAACCTGTCATATATTCTGTCATTTTTTTGTATACTGAGGCCTGTTTTTACAAGGAAAGCGGATTTGTAATTGTTTTTTTCAGCATGCCTTGTAAAAGAATCTCTTTCTTCCGGTGAATAACCAAGCTGGAATTTTTCAATGGTTTTTTCCCTGTAACCACGTTCTTTTAGATAGCCAAGGCCTATCTCTGTACCTTCAGAAGTTTCCCAAAGAATTTTCGAAAAATAATTACTGGCAAAATCAGAAAGTACCAGCATGCTTTCCCTTTCATTTTGCTTTTTTATCTCATCACTTGTTAACTCTTTTTCTACAACCTCTATATCGTATTTTTTTGCAAGATATCTCAAAGCATCCTGGTATTCCAGGTGCTCGTGCTCCATTATGAAGCTTATTGCATTTCCTCCCTTGCCGCAGCCGAAGCATTTGAAAATACCTTTAGCTGGTGATACTGTAAACGAAGGAGTTTTTTCATTGTGAAAAGGGCACAGTCCCAGATAGTTGACACCACGCTTTTTTAAATTTACAAAATCCTGGATAACTTCTGCAATATCTGCAACTTCGTTAATCTTTTCTATAACCGATCTGTCTATCATAGATAATGAATTTCTTTTGAGGATTGCACATATTGTCAGGCAGTTGAACAATTAACAATCTACGCTAATTTAATAATAATTTTTCAAGGTAAAATATTACATATATAACTGTAATCTAATACAATAAATCATGCTCTTTATTAATGCATTAAAGATAGCCATAATACAGATCAAATGAATTATTTATTAACTAAGTTAAAACAATTTACCTGCGGATATTTTATCATTTTTTTATATTTTGCGGTTGGTTGAACAAAAAAATATCAATATCGATGAAAAAATTGGTTGTTTTATCAGGAGCAGGCATAAGTGCTGAAAGCGGGATACGTACTTTTCGTGATATGGGGGGGCTTTGGGAAGAATATGATATAATGGAAGTTGCAAGTCCGCAAGGCTGGGAAAATAATCCTGAACTGGTTCAGAATTTTTATAACGAAAGAAGAAAACAATTGCTTGAATGTTCTCCCAACAAAGCTCATTATGGACTAGTAAAACTGGAGAAATATTTTGATGTTGAAATAATAACTCAAAATGTAGATGATCTTCATGAAAGGGCTGGGAGCAGTAAAGTATTGCATTTACATGGAGAACTCCGAAAAGCACAGAGTTCAGTTGATCCCGGTCTAGTTTACGATATAGAGGGGTGGGAAATTAAAATGAGGGACACTTGTGAAAAGGGCTCTCAGCTCAGGCCCAATGTGGTATGGTTTGGAGAGCCTGTCCCTGCTATGATGCCGGCGATGGACATAACCAGAGGCTCAGATATTTTCGTTGTTGCAGGTACATCACTTAATGTATATCCTGCAGCAAGCCTTCTCGATTATG
Organism: Bacteroidota bacterium; assembly: GCA_003551495.1. GTDB lineage: Bacteria > Bacteroidota > Bacteroidia > Bacteroidales > PUMT01 > PUMT01. Next base: position 3,184 of record PUMT01000231.1, on the reverse strand, counting down.
TTCCGAAAGGAGTGCCCGTATATGTAATAGACCCCGCCGATTTGTCAGTCCCTTTCAATGTAAATGCTCATATAATAAAGGAGAAAGCTGGCAAAGGGATTGAAATATTATTTGAAAAACTTACAGGAGAAAAGATGTAATCAGGTAACGGCAAGTGTAACAATACTTACCCTGCATTGGGCAGTTTCCTGAAGAACACGTGCACATGCTTCAAGTGTTGCTCCGGTAGTAATAACATCATCAACAAGAAGTACGTGTTTTTCTTTTACTTTTTCCGGCAATATTACACTGAAAACACTTTCAACATTTTCCCATCTTTCATAACGTGATTTGCGTGTTTGGGTCGGATTATTGACTTTTCTTGCAAGAGCTTTTTCAACAGGTTTCGAAAATGCTTCAGCAATACCAAAAGCTATCGGGTCACTCTGGTTAAAACCCCTGCTTTTTTCTTTATCGGGGTGCAAGGGTACTGGAACTATAATATCTACGTCCTGATAAATCCCATTTAATTTCAGTTCAGTTCCGTAAGCTTTGCCCAAAATATAACCTATCTCTTGTTTGCCCCTGTATTTTAATTTATGAAGTAACTTTCTGTATTTTCCTCCCTTACTGAAGTAAAAGTAAGAAGAAGCATGTTCAATACTGATCCTTCCCCAGAAAGCTTGTGCCACAGGATTATTTTTATGAAGGTGGTACCGGGTTTTTGGAATATTGTAAATACAGGTTGTACATAAAAGCTCTTCATCGCCAATCAGCAAATCACCGCAAGATTCACACAATCGGGGATACAATAAATTCAACAGGTCATTAAAAAATGTTTTAATGGAAGCTTCTGGCATCAGAAATAAACAAAAGTCCTGATTTAAACTTTAAAAAATTTAAAATCTTCTAACGATCGTTCTAAATATCGTATTTAGTTTCCCTGTTTGGCTTGTCTTTTTCCGGCGGACTATTTTTTTTAAGTTCGTTTATACGTCCCTTGAGATCCTTTATCACTTTATTCTTTTTTTGCAAAAAGCTTATTGAATATATCAGTGTCATTATAACTCCAATAAAAACACTGATCAGAAGGGCAAGTGAAAGGGATACATTTACTTTGCGGAAAAGCAGCTTTATTTCAATTTCGTGTGAATTTTGCACTGCAAATATTACCAGTACTGTTGCTACTAAAAGTATAACGATAAGAGGAACATATTGTCTTATAGAACTTTGTTCCTGGGAGTGTTCAGAAGTATAATTTTTGCTCATATTGCTCATTATTTAGTTATGAAAACTCTCTCAGCCTTTGGCAGGCAAAACGGGATGAATAAACACGGTAAAATACATAAGGCCAATTACATAAAATAAATATTTTCTTATGTATCTACACATAGGCAAGATGGAAAAATTTTATGAGAAAGTGAAGCGGTTCCGACTGTTTTTTTGTGAAATATCATTACAGCCTGGGATTATAGGCGCCTGATAATTCGGATCCGAAAGTATAGGTAAGTCCGATGTTCCCTGACACCTGATAATCAGTTGCCTGACGCCGCTGCTCCAGCAATATTTCCTCAGGTGAAAGATCCCCCATAGGTATGGATATAAGATCGTTGATAATATCAAAATCTCCCCTGATACTTAATGAAAATCCCCTGAATATCCTGAGGTTCAGCCGTGCAAAAAACTCAGCACGGTTCGCGCTGAAATCATGAAAATATTGTGAACCGGTAATTCCTGCACGTATATTGCCCCATGGCTGCCTGAAATTGGCAGAGGCAACAAAAGAGTGTGCAAACAAAGATTCTTCTGTTTTTTCAAATAATGTTTCTTCAATATAATTGTTGTAGGAATAACCTATCCCGTATGCAAACGTGATTGAGCGCCTTGTTGCTTCGTGGTATGGAAAAAGGCTGAATTCAATTGCAGGGTAAAACTCGAGCTGGAAATCCATATTATGAAATGTACTGGACAGCATATCCGTAAATATTCCGGCAGACCAGTGATCTGTAAGGCTTTTTATTACGTAGCCATCAAATCCGTCCCTGTGGGATACACTTGTAACAGTTGAATCTCCAACAACGAAGTTTCTCTCATTGTAATTAAAGTATGGCCTTATCCTTATTTTCCAGTCTTCTGTTACTTTGTCCGCATAAAACCCATACCTGAAATTAAGAGAGCTTCGTGTTTCCTCCTTCCTGAAGTTCCCTCCACCGTAAATCTCAAAAATCCATCTGTTCCAGGGGTCATCATCTTCCTCAAGTTCAACCGGTTCTGCTACCGGGATTGCATCAGAGTCAAAATCAATTGAAATCATCCCTATCATATCTTCAAAATTGGCAATATAGGGGGCAAGACCAATTTTTATCATATTGGTGTAGCCTTCACGCACTTCGTGACTTGTCATTGAAGCAGGTGCCCAGAAGTTCAGTTCATTGTCCATCCCTTCAAATTCCCTGCTTCCGATAAAGGAGATAACATAATTTGAACCCGCGCTCCCTGAACGGTGCCTTGTCATAATAATATGAACATGAGCCATATCTTTATCGCGCACATAATCAACAATGGGAACTTCCTGCCGGATATAATCTTCATCCGCCCATCTTTGCAAATCCAGAAAAACCGCAAGCTGGTTGCGTGTTCTGCTTAAATCAGAATTATTATTGGTAGAACTGCCTTCCACAGAGAAGGAAGATATTGATAAAAGGAATGCAATGGTAAGGGGGATAATTTTTTTTTGAAAAATGGAAAGAATCATAAACAGCGGACTTTTTTACTGATTTTTGAAATAAACTGTTGACAACATTTTGCATATTGCGATAACAAATGAATGGTAAATTGTTAAACGGCAATTTGCATGAATACTCTTTTTTGTAATGCCGGACAAATATATATAAAAACTTTCCTTCTGGTTAAAAAACCCGGAAGTTCATCGTTTGCATTGAAAATGGCAACAAACCCGGTCTTTTCTCACATGAATCGTCCATGACGATATTTTCAATATCTTCACAAAATTCAATGAAAATATTGTCATGGTAAGATACATAAGGCCAATAACTTAATAAATATATTTTCTTATGAAATCATTTTTCTATACACCTTGAAAAATGACACTCTTAAAACGTATTATTAAAGTTATTGTTGCCGTGAAAAAAATATTACTTAGTCTTTTTTATAAAAAGCCTGTGTCAGTTATAAAAACAAAAAC